>PWEK01000119.1 GCA_003553445.1 Elusimicrobiota bacterium | reverse complement strand
GTATATCTGATTGTTGTTTTTTTCTCCCAGCAGCATAAATCCGAGCATCCTTTCCTTTACAAAAAACGGAATAAAAAGCTCTACATTCATCTCTTCCAGGCGTCTTTCAATCTCCTTATAACTGTCCGGACGGGAGGATTTATAATAATTCACCATCTCTTCTTTCAAGACAGGTTCTTTCATCTCATGCAGGTAGCTTACCACGGCATTTCTGCTTCCAAATTCAGTATCTTTTTTTAAAACTCCTCTTCCATATTTCTTTCTTAATATGTAACTCTTTTTCTCCTTGTCCCATAAGAATATAGAGGTAAAGCCTACCCCTACGCTTTCAGAGACGGTTTTGGTTATAAGTGAAAGAAGCTTATCGGTGTCTTTCGTGAAAACCATCTGATTTCCAATATCAACAAGTGTTTGCTGATACTTTTTCTGCTTTTTAAATAAAGTCCATTCTGCTTTTTCTTTTAATTTTGAATAGACGGCAGGACCAAGACTGGCTATTACCACTGCAATAAACATTGGAAAAAACCACCATTTCCGGCCTAAAACATCAATTAAGACATCCTCTGCCATAAGAGCAAAACCAAAAGGAATTCCCAGAATAAAAACATAAACAACACTAAAGACCATACCCCTGGTTAACACCAGACTTATATCCATAAGCCTGTATTTTACAATCGAGTATGTTAATAACATTGCTAAAAGTACAGCTGTTATATATCCAAAAGGATAAATTTCCACGCCAAATTTACCCATATAATCAATCCCTCCGAAAATGCCTATAAAAAAAGAAAATAATAGATATTTCAATCTTGCAGCTTTTATAAAACCGTGTTCTTTTTCTGCCTTAATATATGCTCGGCGTAACAACCAGGCACTTCTGGTTAGCAAAACTATAAATAAAATGGCAAAAAGGAAATACAAACTTCCGGCTATAGGGTAATAACCCCAATAAAATTCCTTAACCCCCCTGTATATCAACTCTGGTTTTGTTATTAAAATAAGTATGGCAATTACATTAAGCGTATATAAAACAGAAATCACAGTTCTTCTTTTTAAATTCAAATACGCAACTATAAAATGATACGCAAATACCGGGATAAAAAGCACTCCTACAAAACCGAATCTGGCTCTTTGCAAAGCAACTGTATTTTCGACACTGATATACATTCCGGCAAATGCCGCCAGCCAGATAGTTACACTGAAACAAAACAAGCTAAGTAGCACTGCCGGTTTAGAGTCTCTTTTTTTTATGAAAATCAATGTCCCTAATAGTAATGTAAGAAAAGAGGATATTGCCGGAGGAAGAGCATATAAGTTCATGCTGTTAATCTTTTATAGGTATTCATTAATTATCTCATTTTGCCACAAAACCATCCTCTGCGCTTATATCGCAGTAATCCTTAAGTTTGTTCTTAAAACAATTCTGAAAAACTATTAAGTTAATATACCAAATACTTTCGGCTAAAACCACCTTTTTTACGGATTTACCGGAATACTAACTTCATCCATCAAAGCTCCTTTGCTGCTTACTGCCTTGACGCTCCACTTTTCTTTTGAAATAGAAACTATCATTCCGTGACGTGTATTCCCTACCGCTTCTTCAAGATACCAGGTTTCCTCAGGATCCTTTACGCTTCGCATCTTTACCCCCCAGCCCCCGTCTCCGAAATAATATGTTCCTTCGGGGTTTATCTCCATATCCTTTATGGGAGGACTTCTTTTGTAAGCATGGTCATGGCATTCAAATGCCATGCGCACTCCATAGCTGTCAAAAAGGGGCACCCAGTGCTCTCGTATCTCTTTATTTATCCGGCCATCATAATCACGGTGAGAAGGAAAAGCCGGCACATGGTAAAATGCTATGATGTAATCTCTGCCGCTTCTCTCCTTAAGGGCATCCTCCAGCCACTCTGTCTGTTTGCCGGCTACGGGATTTGCTATCGCTGAATCCAGGAAAACAAAACTTACATCTCCCCCTATATCCAGGACTCCCCATCCCGGCTGGCCGGGAAAAGCGAAAAGGTCATAAAAGAAAGGTACATGCCTGCTTCTTATTTCATCGGTTTGCTCATACTCCGGCCAGTTAAAATAGTGGTAATTATGGACCTCATGTGTTCCTATTCCGGCTATCACCGGCGTAACCATTCCGTCCTCACAGATGAGAGTATTCATTACAGCATCAAAAAATTCTTCCCAGCGGTAGCTCCAATCCTCATCCGGATTGGAATCAGCAAGAGCAAGATCTCCTCCCCATACAATAAATGAAGGGTCATACTCCATAACAACCTCATTCATTTTCTCCATCCAGTCCTGGCGGTATCTGACATCTCCCCCTGCCGCAAAGCGAAGGGGCTCTTCAATATTATCCGGCAGGGTTTGAAACGAATAAACCCTTTCATGGTCTCCGGCGCGAAACTCATACACAGAATCAGGTTCAAGACCCTCAACTTCAACCCGGAAAATAATTCTTCCGAGTTCAGCCGCTTCCACTACCGACGCTCCAGCTGTCTTCCACTCTTCTTCCCCTTT
>PWEK01000082.1 GCA_003553445.1 Elusimicrobiota bacterium | reverse complement strand
GTTAAATATGGCTATATATCGGGACAGGACCAATTTTTCTTCCAGCTTTCTTTAATTGATGTTTTTGATCGTGATGTAATTGCTTACCATATAGGATTAAGTTGTACAGGTGATGATGCAGTAAGGGTTTTGAAAAACAGCCTGAAAGAGAAACAGTTGGTAAAAGGGATGGAGCTTCCCAGGATAAGAACGGATAATGGGCCGCAGTTTATATCCAATGCTTTTACAGGTTTTTGTGAAGAAATGGGGATAACACACGAGAGGATACCCATAAAAAGCCCAAATATGATTGCTTATATCGAATCATTCCATTCAATTCTTGAGGAAGAATGTTACGCAAGAAATGAGTTTGAAAGCTTTTTGCAGGCATATTCAGTGGTCACAGATTACATGAAATACTATTGTGAGAGAAGGATCCATGGAAGCCTCAACTATATGGCTCCAAGAAAGTTCAATAAAGCTTTTCTGGATAATCAGGTGCAGGTAAAATCTTTTAGTGCATAATCTCCAATTTTAGGGGGCCAAGCCGTCACAAGTCAGATATGAATACTCCACTCCTTTTTGTTTACCCTTGGTGATAAAATGCATAGGATAACCGCAAAGACCGCACTTGATTACATGGGTGAACAGGTTTGATACTTTTTTTCCGGTCCTTCCTCCAGCATTACCATTTTTCCTGGCGTTGGTTCTTAATTGTTCTTGTACTTGATAGAACAAGTCACTATCAATCGCTGCCGGGAAGTAATCAGGAATGGGGTCTCCTGCAGGAAGTCTCGTCTTTCCACCCCTTTTATGGGGTTGGAATTCTCCGATGACGGCCCTGTTTCGAATAATACTGTTAACATAAGACTTGGTCCAGCCACCCTTTTTGTTCCGACCAGTTACAGGTGGCTTCCAAACATCTGCGGCCTCATTCATCTCCCTTTCAATCTTTTCTGCCCCTTTGCCATCCAGCTTCTTGCGGAAGATAAGTTCTACTGCTTTACAGACTTCTGGGATTAAGGTGAACTGGGTTTTATCCTTTGAAAGTTCAATCCAGGCAGGAGTTTTCGAAGTTAACTTCTCCTTCCCATTGGTGGCCTGCTCACTCTTATTCTCCCAGAACGCCAAGGAGCGTTTTGATTTTGTTTCTGATTCCTCATGAGCACGGGCCATGTAGGTAATGGAGATGATTAGCTGAGTCCAGTTTTGATTGATACTTTCCAGGTCATATTCCATGCCGTCCTGGAGGGTTACTACCTTGATACCTGCCTTTATGATGCCTGTAAACTGATTAAGAGCATCTAGCACCTGCTCTCTGGATAGCCTGTCAAGGTTCTCCACTATTAAGATGGACCCTTCAGGGATTTTCCCAACTTCCACTAGTTTTAAAAACCCCCCTAGGGCTCCCTTTGTTCGGTGAGTGCCTTTATATGCTGACAGGCCTCTGTCTGTCAATTTTATAGTATCATCTAAGACTAACCCGTTTTTTTTTGCGTATCCCTCAGATTGTTGAATTTGACGTCTCAGGCTGTCCCCTTTCTCCTACTGTGGAGAACTGAATCTCATGTAGGAGTAGGCTTTAGGTTCCATTATTTCTACCCTCCTTAAGGTTTGGGTTGCAGTTTATCCAGCCCATGTCTTTTCAACCAGTTAGTCAGAGTAGCTGGGGTGACGCCAAACCTCTTCGCAATGAAAGTTTTTTTGGAACCATTCTTCAACAAGGCTTCAATCTCCGGCTTAAACTCATCTAGCTTGCTTTTCCCTGGGCCTTTTGGTCTGCCTAACTGTTTTCCTGATGCTTTAGCTGCTGCCAGTCCTTCTTTTGTCCGTGCTGAGATTAGGTCTCGCTCGATTTCAGCAAACAGCCCCAACATTGTCCTCATAACTTTACTTTGCATATCATCACCGTTTAGCTGGAAATTCTCCTTCACAGAATAAACTGCCACGTCCTTCTTCGTCAGTTCATTTAAGACTTCCAAGACCTCCACTAATGACCGACCAAGCCGGGAAAGTTCTGGAACAATCATAACGTCGCCTTCTGACATGGACTGGACAAGGTCATTCAATTTGCGTTTCTTCCAGGACTTGAGACCGCTTATCTTCTCCTCTACAAACTCCATCTTGCCCAAGAAGCCTTTTGAATTGGCAAAGGATAGTATATCATTTTTATTCTTTTCTGTGTTTTGGTCGATTGTTGAGACTCTCAGATAACCAACAACCTTATTGGTCATGTCTGTTCCCTCCCCTTGTTTTAGTGAAATACTCAATTCTTAATTATATTATATATTAAGTAGAGGAATAAATCTAGGGTTTTCTATAAAAAATTTTTAAAGATTATATGGACCATTTTTATTAAAAAGCTATAAAACAGCTAACGCTTTAAAAGTAAAATTATAAAATCCCCGTGCGAATATAGCTCGCACGGGGAGAAGGAAGGATTTATACCGGGCAGGCACCCTCTTATCTTATTATACAAACTTCTGTCATTTCACTTTAATTTGCACACTTGGAAATCTTTTCTTGGGCGTCCTCGGAATAAACAAGGTGGC
>PWEK01000036.1 GCA_003553445.1 Elusimicrobiota bacterium | reverse complement strand
CGGTATCACATCTATCCGATATCTTAACAGATGGCAGAATATTCGCTGTGGAAAAAGCTAGGAAACCGTATCGCAACCTTTTGAAATTGTCTAAAAAAAGGAAGAATATCTTCCCCATGATGGCGGATGCTAATCGTCCAGAAAACTACAGAGATCTAGTGGGGCAGGTTGACTTTGTTTACCAGGATATCGCCCAGCGTAATCAATCTGAGATATTTTTAAAGAATTTAGATTTTTTAAAAGAAAAAGGTTCAGGTATGATAGCAGTCAAATCTCAAAGTATAGATGTTACACAGCCCTATGATAAAGTAGTGAAAAAATTATCGAGTGAAATCGAAGAAGATGGTTACCAAATCATCACAGCTATAGATATCTCACGATGGCAGAAAGGTCATAAAGTACTGATGTTCTCAAATATGCCTTAGAAAATTATGTTTTAATCGATCTATGGGAAGAATGCTCTATTCTAATAACAGGATCATATAAAGTCCCAATGAATACAAGCTACAACAAATAGTCTTTAGTCCTCATCATTGTGGGTTTTAGTTTCAATACTCACACTTTTTCGGTTGGGCCATTTCCCAGCCTTTTGTATGATTATCATATCTTCCCGGACTCGCACGAGAACTTCGTCACCGATTTGAAAACCTGCA
Source organism: Elusimicrobiota bacterium (assembly GCA_003553445.1). GTDB lineage: Bacteria > CG03 > SLGR01 > SLGR01 > SLGR01 > PWEK01. The sequence continues at coordinate 1,911 of PWEK01000036.1, read as the reverse complement.
GCCTCCAACTCATCTTCATTTAGGCTCAAATGTGCGTTATGAAATTCTCCATCTTTGCCTTTAGACCCACTAGGGTTAAGCTTCTTTTTTCTTACCATCTGTATCTTATCAAACTTACAATATAACTTATTATTTAAACTTAGTCAATTGATTTGTAGAAAAAGTCTAATCAGGAAATATATACCGATTGCAAAGGCATAGGATGGGATCAATATCTTCCATATCTTATTGGGCAGAACTCGAAGAATGTAAGGGGCTAGTATAGAAGCAAAGAAGGAACCTGTGAACATCGATGGTAGCAGGAAAAGGTCTATATCTCCAACACCGACTGCAAGAGCGAAAAATATTATCGCCCCTACACTTGAAACGAAACCCTCGGTAGTCTGGGTTAGTGCTGCTGCAGTTTTTTCGTAAATGCCAGAAAGTATATTCCCCATGACTAAAACAGGGCCGTAACCACCGCCCCCGACACCTTTATTGAAACCGGCGATAGCTGCAAAACCGATTATAAATTTAGGTCTAAATGTATACTTCTTACTACCCTCTTTCACCCGGACAAGACCCAGGAATCCCATCACGATCACAAGTATAGCAATATAGGTATTCAAAAAAATAGCTGGAGGTCTTATAAAATAGTGCACCAACAATGTAGAACAGATAATCATGATGGAACCAACTCCTGCTGTAAATGCTACAGTTTTGGTTTCATCGTTAAGGGGTCGTTTTAGCGAATAATTCACATTTTCAAATTCATGATGAAAATAACCAGAAACTAAACCAGACAGGGCGGCTACTATGACAAGAGAAGGTATCACCTCGAGAGCAGGGTCGTACCCCATCATGATCAGTAGAGGAGCGGATACTGTACCGAGACCCTGTCCCGCTGAACTATCAACTAGGTCGAAGACGAATATGATTATTATAACGATGGGTATGAGTCTCATTTATATCACATTATATTTTGATTTTAAGATGAAATTAAATTTGATTTTACTTTAATCAGCTTACCTGGCATACCATAGACTGATTCAGGGTTTGATCATTTGCTTCAACGATTTATTATTATATAGATATGAAAGTAATTCATAGGAATATGTACATCATCCCCATCGTTGCTAGGTAAAAACCAAAAGCGATACCTAGCTTTTTCACCTTTTCAGGCTCGATCTCCATCCTTTCTGAGATGCTCTTCTCGTTATTCCAGAACATCGCTGTGGCCCCCATCTTGCTTTTATCAATCATCTTCTTTTCCTTTATATCCACATTATCCACATTTATCACCTAATATCCATTATATATAATACAAATAACACACCTATATGTTATGTATATCATATGCTTATAATACATATAGCATTTATAACATATATATTTTTCGTTGATATCACGGATATAGAAGGATATGACAAAAGGTTCAAATCAGTAATGAATACAATATTTCAGTACAGAAATACTCTGGGAAATTGATTTATATGCTTTTTTATATGGTAATAGCAGATGTTCAAAGGAAGTAGTGCAACTAGATTATTGAGGAATGACAAGTTCCAGACAATTCTCGGCTTAGCTGTATTTACTCTTATTGTATTACTTTCTACTCTATATGCTGCCGATCCAAAATTGTACTATGGTGTCGCCATCGTTTTCCTTGCAGTTTATATGTGGCTCCTCACCCCGGTTTCCTTCATCTTTTCTACATTCTTGATAATCTCAGTATCGGTCCTCCTTGGCTTGCTTCCTCCTGACGAGGCTTTCTATGGATTTCAATCTGGCACGCTATTCTTTCTCATGGGAGCTTTCGTTTTAGCTATCGCCTTCGAAGCTCAAGACCTTCACAAGAGAGTGGCACTTACATTTTTAAGATATTTTGGTCAATCTACACGTAGATTTTTGTTGGGGATCGTTTCAGTGGGG
>PWEK01000008.1 GCA_003553445.1 Elusimicrobiota bacterium | reverse complement strand
TGGAATCCCGAGTTTGTCGAACGTATCTTTGATTTCTTCTGGCAGTTCCTCCCAGTCATCGACACCGGCACGAACGTCAACGTCCGGTCGAATGTACGGAACGATTTCGTCAATGTCAACCTCGGAAAGGTCCGGCTGGCCTGGCCAGTCTTCTGGCATCGGCATTTCCTGCCAGAGTTTGAGTGCACGAAGGCGTCGTTCGAGCATCCACTCCGGTTCGTCTTTGTCCTCGGAGATGAGGCGAATCGTCTCCTCGGTCAGCCCTTTGTCGGTCTTGAATGCAGCACTCTGTTCTTTCTTGAATTCGAACCGTGCTTCAGTGTCGGTTTCTTTGAGATGTTCTTCTGAGCTCATGGTTGTAATGGATTGTGTTGCTGTTGTTATGCAGTCTGGTAAACTTCTTCGCGGACCCAGTCGTATCCCTCGTCTTCGAGTTCTTCTGCGAGTTCTGGGCCACCGCTTTTCGCAATTTTACCGTCCAGCATGACGTGGACGTAGTCGGGTTTGACGTAATCGAGAATGCGCTGGTAGTGCGTGATTTGGAGAATGCCTGCGCCCTGCTCGTCTCGCAGCGCGTTGATACCGTTTGAGACATCTTGCAGTCGGTCAATGTCGAGACCGGAGTCAATCTCATCGAGAACTGCGATCTCCGGCTCAAGGATAGCTGCCTGCAGCACTTCGTTTTGCTTTTTCTCCCCACCGGAGAAGCCAGCGTTGAGATATCGACTGGCGAACTTCTCGTCCATGTCCAGTTGCTCCATTTTCTCCTGGAGAATCTGCTGGAACTCCGCAACGCCGATTTCTCCTTCGTCTACTGGTCCTTCCATTGGGGAGGTTTCATAGCCTGCATCCTCCGCTTCCTCTTCATCAGCTTCATCGTCGTCCTCAAAGAGCTCCTCACGCTCTTCGAGTTTTGCGTTCAGTGCGGTCCGGAGGAAATTAACCATCGTGACGCCCTCAATCTCGGCGGGATACTGAAAGCCAAGGAAAATGCCGAGTGCAGCGCGTTCGTTTGGTTCGAGGTCAAGAAGATTCCATTCTCGCATATCCGCTGGAATTTCTTCGTCATACTCGTCGCCTTCGAGAACGAGCGTGACGCTCCCGCCTGTGACTTCATAGGCTGGGTGACCGGCGATAATCTTCGCAAGCGTGGATTTTCCGCTTCCGTTTGGACCCATCATTGCGTGAATCTCACCGCTGTCGACTTCGAGGTCCACACCGCGAAGAATTTGCTCACCGCCTTCCTCTGCTACTTTCGCCTGTAGATTTTCGATCTTGAGTTGTGCCATGGTTGTGTCTTAGGTCAACCGAAAACTAGGTTGAGAGAGACATAATACTTTCGGGTTTCTCCCGTCTCGTTTCTAATTTAAGAAAGAGATTTTCTATTATGAAAAATTAATCGAGTGTGATATGGCATATTGCTTTTTCTAATCCGAGCAGAATATCGGGTATTAGTGAATCTTTAATCGGCTAGCAGCTGGCCGATATAAAGCGTATCAAGCGTTTTCTCAGCAAACAAGAGAAATAGTTGCGCATCTTGGTCGATGTCTTCAACGGTTATTCGTTTGCCAGGTTCGAGTTTCTCAACATCCTCTACTGGCTCTCGCTCTTGTTGTTCACCCTCAATGAATCCCTCAATTGTGAACAGCTCTAGGTCGATTGCCTGCTCCGCAGTCTGTTCGATGGAGAGTGTGTTTGCATCCGCATCGTATTCATACGTGAAAGAGACTACCGGGGCCGCAACAGTCGAAGTGATGTTGTGGTATCCACCATCCCCAATCCAGTCAACGGCTAGATCATCTCCAGGTGTTACGCCCTTAATAGTGACCTCATCACCTGGTTCAACGTACTCATTCTCATCGCTAAATTGGGTTGCTGCTGGCTCGCCACGGTGTCGGATTTCGTAATTTGTAGCTACTACTGGCTCTGTTTCCTCTGGCTCAACTTGCCTCTGTGAGTCATCAGCCCCTGGTTCCTGGAAAATAACGCGAGCAGACTCTTGCTCGGGCTCAAATGAAACCTCGAAGTCGCCGGGTGGCATCACCGACCCGCCACCGATGTTGACGCTCTCGCCATCCGCACGCTCGTAGATGATTCTAATGACGTTCTCGAATTCAACATCGTCAACGACTACACTCTCACCAGCACCGAGCGTCTCCGGGAGTTCGACTATCCGTGGCTCTTCTTGCTCTGCTTGTCTATCATCATACACCGCAATGGAAACCTGTTCCTGAGGAAGTGGTGGCCCATCAAGATACTCAACCGTTGCCTCGTTCTCAGCAGGGTTCGACTGAATCGCCACCGGGAAGAACGAAAGGATGTTCGACCCAACGGAACTCGTCCCACCCATGTCGGGGTCTTCAAACGTGACAGTCATGGTATCGCCTGGCTCGACCGCGTCCCACGGAATCCCAACAACGGTACCCTCATCGACGGTCTCAATTCCACTGGTCCACTCATCCGCAATTGGGTCGTCGTCAATCTCAATTGTTACGTACTCAACGGCGACCGGGTCACCCTCTCCAAACTTGAATAGGACCTCATCCGTCTCCACATCATACCCCACATATTCCG
>PWEK01000071.1 GCA_003553445.1 Elusimicrobiota bacterium | reverse complement strand
ACAAAGCTGTTGAGTGCAGTCTTTGTTTTAGAAACTGTATTATTTCAAAAGGAGATCGCGGAGCATGCCGCAACAGGGAGAATAAAGAAGGCAAACTTTACAGTCTTGTTTATGGAAGACCTACTGCAGTTAGAGCAGAACCAATAGAAAAAGAACCTATGCACCATATGCTCCCGGGGTCCGATATCCTATGCATAGGTACCGCGGGGTGTAATTTTCGCTGTCGTCACTGTCATAACTGGCACATGTCTCAGAGGCCGATAGAAGAGATGGATCGAATTTATGAAATGAGCCCGAAAGAGATTATCAGAAAAGTCAAATCTAAAAATCTGCCTGCTGTTTCTTTTACCTATAACGAACCGACTTCTTTTTATGAATACATGCTGGATATTTCCAAAAAGGCCCGGGATAATGGAATAAAAATACTCTTTCATTCAAACGGGGCTATAAACAAAGAGCCTCTTGAGGAGATGCTTAAATACACCGATGCAGTAACTGTTGACCTGAAAGGTTTTACTGATGAATTTTACCGCAAAGTATGTTCAGCAAATCTGGATCCGGTAAAGCGAAGCTTGGAAATTATAAAAAAAACTGCCTGGTTAGAGATAGTAAACCTGGTTATACCCGGTTATAATGACAGCGCTGAAGAAATACGAGATATGTGCCGGTGGATTAAGTCCGACCTGGGTGAGGAGACACCCCTTCACTTCAGCAGGTTTATGCCCTCCTACCGTCTTACCGGAGTTTCCCGAACTCCTGTTGATACTTTAGAAAGAGCTTTTACAATTGCTGTTGAAGAGGGGCTTCATTATGTCTCAATTGGGAATGTACCCGGACACAGGAATAATTCGACTTTCTGTCCTAAGTGCGAGGAAAGAATAATTCATCGCAGGCATTTTCATGTGGTGAATAATCATATTAAAGAAGGAAACTGCAGTTTCTGCGGTCATAGGATACCCGGGATATGGGCTTAAAATTATTCATTTTTTCTCTGCTTCTGATGGGGTTCAGCGGAATGGCCGCTCAGGTAATTCTGCTTAGGGAGCTGCTTGTTGTTTTCTACGGAAATGAACTTTCCATCGGGATTATTCTTGCCATCTGGCTTCTTTGCGAAGCCGCAGGAGCTTCTTCGTTCAGAAAAACTTCATGCGGTTTTAAAAAAAAACTAAAATTTTTATAGCATGTCAGTTCTTTTTTGCCCTATTACTTCCGGTATCAGTTTATATTTCCCGTATTATTAAACCGCTCATGTCGGTGCCGGTTGGGCAGGGGGCTGGATTTCATGTTCTTGTTCCCGGTGCGATGCTGGTTCTTTTGCCGGTATGTTTTACTCACGGCGCTCTTTTTACTCTGGGATGTAGTATATATTCGGATTTGAGAAGAAATCACCGCGTCAGTTCAGCCGACACCCCGGCAAAAGCTTATATTCTGGAAGGGCTCGGAACCCTTGCCGGAGCGGCTTTGGTAACATTTATTCTTATCCCGTTATTTAGTTCTTTTTCGATAACCATTGCGGTTTCCGCTTTAAACTTTCTTACATGTATTATGCTTTTTAAATTGCTTATTCCTGAAAAAAGCGGGGCTAGTCTATCTTATTTTTCCGTAATCCTTCTGGCAGCAACTGTTATTGTGCTTTTGAGTCCCCTGGGAGAAAAAATTCACAGGCAAAGCATAAGTGCCCAGTGGGGTGGGCAGGAGGTTGTGCATTATCATAATTCCATTTATGACAATATAACAGTAACAAGTCAAAACGGGCAGTACACCATATACACCGGAGGAATGCCCCACATAACGCTGCCATACCCTGATATTGAGAGTATTGAGGAAAGGGCTCACTTCCCCCTGCTCTCTCACGGAGATGCAAAAGATATACTGATCCTGAGCGGCGGGGCGGGGGGTATCATAAATGAAGTGTTAAAGTATCCCGGCACTTATATAGACTACCTGGAACTGGATCCGGATTTAATAAATACAGTTAAAAAGTTTCCCACTCCAATAACGGAAAAAGAGCTGACTGATCCGAGGGTAGAGGTTATTCACCGTGATGGGCGCAACTATCTTAAAGATACATCTTCAAAATACGATGTAATTATTGTCGGTCTGAATAACCCTTCCGATCTTCAGGCAAACAGACTTTTTACACAGGATTTTTTTCGCCTGGCAAAGGAAAAATTAAATCCGAATGGAATAATAGCGCTGAATCTTCCCGGTTCTCTTACTTATTTGGATTCTGAGTTGAAAAGAATGAAAGTAAGTTTAATTAAAACACTGCAGAGTTCTTTTGAGGATGTTTATGTGATTCCCGGTAATATTACACATTATATGGCAGGAAGGAGAGAAGCTCTGGAAGAAATCAGTACGGATAAAATGTCTCGTTCATTGACAGAAAGCGGTATCCAAACCCGCCTTATCGATGATGCCTACATAAACTATCGCATTGACGGGCGTCATAAGGACTGGTTTTATTCTTCTTTGGAAGAAACGGAGGCCCTGCTGAATCTGGACCGAAGGCCGATTGCGGTTTTCTACAGCCTCCGGTACTGGAATTCTCTTTTTTCTCCTTCAGCCAATAGAATACTGGATGCTTTGGATACACCTTT
>PWEK01000062.1 GCA_003553445.1 Elusimicrobiota bacterium | reverse complement strand
CGGTTACAACATCCCAGTCCCCAATAGTCACTGTTGCTCCCGGTAAAAACTTTTCAGAATAATCCTGTATAACACCTTTTATTGTGCCTGTAGGTATGGCATCTAAATCAACTTCAACTGATGTAACTCCAGCTTCAAAACTTCCTTCCTCAAGTTCAAAGCCTTCTGCAGTTACCTCATAATCGTAATTTTCTCCCTCAACAGCCTCATAGCTTACCTCCGCTTCACCATCTTCATCTGTTGCCTCTTCCACATCTAAATCTTCAACTTTAACTGTAGCATCTTCAACTGGATCATCATCTTCATCCAGCACCCTAAAAACTGTAGTAAAGTCTTCCTCAGTAGGATCAACATCTGGATCAGCGACCATATCACAGGCTGACATAGTGAAAGCGAACACTAAGACAAAAGTCAGGATACCAAAAATCTTTAGTTTTTTATAACTCATTAAGTATATTTCCCCCTCTAATTTTGTAAGTAAATAATGAAATAAATCTAATTTCACAAGTAACTTCCAGGCCAATTCCCTCAACTATCATAAACAACAAGTTGGTTTCTAGTTTTTTGTACCACCACCTTTAAATTAATTTTTACAATGATTCAAAGTTTGAATTAATTTGATATGAACTCAACTGACAGGCTGAAACATGCCAGCAGTTATCACAAATCTAGATGATTTTTTGGCCATTAAAAACATCTTAATAGAAAGCGGAATAAATTAACCAGTTTTATCATTTAATATCTCTTTTCGCCTATCTCATCCTCCTTGGCCTCTAATCCTGTTTTGGTTAAAACAGCAGTACAAACCATCCAGCAAATCTAATTCTTACACAAAATCATTCTCAAAATTGTTCATTAAATTATTCCTTATGTAATCCAATAATTAACAAACACAGCAGTTATATATTTCTAGATTTAATTAATATCTCCTGCAAATATCCTGTATATCTGGCTAAAATATAATAATTAAGGCTTTTGCCGCATCAGACAAAATGACAACCCTGAAAATTGTCTTGTTTTCGACATTTTTAGACAGTCAGTATTTGATGTAATATCTATTTCAAACTCAAAATTATCTCACAAAACCATTTTCAATGCCCTGGACTCTAGCTATATTCATAATATTTAGATAAAAAAGCAAAATAAGAACAAAATTGAACAATAGAAGATTAAATAAATAAAAAAACCGCCCGACAGCTTGATTGCTATCAGGCGACTTCAGTGACAGATTTTTATTTCAAATGAACATGAAAATAACAGGTCAAAATTGCTCATAAACACTACAGTCCCCATCACTCAAAACATATTTTCTGCAGTAACCAGCTGGGGCTGCAGTTCGCTCATCACCATGTTAAAATCATCTGCTTTTTCAATAAATTCAATTCCCATACCTGCTATCTCATACCTGTCTTTCTCAATTTCCACTACCCGAGCTACCTGGCCAGAAAATTCGAGACTGAAATCCTCATAATTAAGCTTGAGAAAAGCATACTGATCCTGATATACATCTCCCGGCGAGCGGTGCTCGGAAACAATCATAGCTCCTGTTTGACTTAGGTCAACAGTTCTCCCGGGCTCAAACAAGTTATCATAATCCTCATTTTCCAGGGCTTGTTTAAAATCCTGCAGCTCCTCTCTAGAATCAAGCAGCCGGTACTCAATTTCAGTTTCTATAGCAAAGCGGGTAGCTCTGCGTTCCTGATAGTATAATACATAGGGAGGGCTGTTAATAGACATTGTCCAGTGGTTCTGACAGTAATCAGCAACCTGGCTGGCAAAAACAAACCTGCCGGCTGGATAGGTTCGACAAAAAATAACCTCTAAATCTTCCTTAACAGGGATATCGCAGGGCTGCAAATTACAATCTTCAAGTTTTAAATCAATAAATCTGCCATCCAGGGTTATTACTTTACCCCTGGCCTGCCTTTCACCCCGATCAGCAGCGAACTTCATCTCAAAGTATCTGTCAGCATCCATAAGCAGGTCAGCACTCCAGTAAACCTTGCCCAGCTTATCTCCACATTTTTGGCAGATCCGATTAGTTTTTGTATCATCACAAAGATTAAAGGGATAATCACTGGAGAAACCTTTATTTGCTGACAGATAATAATCTTCCTGGCAGTTGCGGCATTTGAAGCGGGAGGTCATAAAGGGTTGCCTCCTTTTAAATTATGTAAAATATTAGTAAATTATTTAATTAACTTTCGAATAACAAACCATCTGTTTATAATATTGCAAAATTCAATAATCAAAAAACAGCAACCACTCACTCCTCTCCAACCAATTCACTCAACAGGCTCTCATAAATTTCACCCTTAATTTCATTATAGGCGCTCACCCGGTAATAATAATCCTCTTCTTCCAGTTCAACCTCACTATCTTCATACCGCAGCACCTTTTCACCCTCCAGATCTTCTTCAACATTTAGATCAAAAACTTCCACCTGATCTTTATCTATCTCTTCAGAATCCCTAACCCCCTCTAAATCCTCCTGATTGCTGCTCCTGTAGACTCGATAATTTTCCGCATATTCTTCCATATCAACCTCTGCATTTTTCTCCCTCCTGAGCCAGCGGACCTCTATCCTGTCATTTAAAATTTCAGCATTGACATCAGCTGGACTTTCGGGATAGGGCTGTTCTATG
>PWEK01000081.1 GCA_003553445.1 Elusimicrobiota bacterium | reverse complement strand
ATGTGATGGAAATGAGAGGTATAAAAACCGATGAATTTAAGACGACAATTTAAGCAAAAGTCTTCATCGAAAACTCACAACAAAACAAGATTAACAGGTACAGCTTTTGGGTATAAGCGCGCTTCTCTCCCATGGATTTTCTCTATAATTACCCGTTGCGTCCATATTAAGCTTATACTATATATCTCAAAAAGTTTCAATTTCCAGCATGATACCTACACGGAAATAGAAACAGAAATCCCTCCCTCTTTTAAAGAAACGCTTTCTTCTTTTTTAAATTCATTCTATAGATATCTTTGTGAGAATAATCAGAGTTTGGTTTCAATCCGTTATGATAAGTACTTAAAAAAGTATTCTTTTGGAAAATAGATTATACATTTTTTCTGTTTTTTCTAGTTCCATTGGAATATAATGCACCGGAATGCATTTGTTCAATTTGAAAAAGACCAGCATATTACCAGTACTTTCAACACATAGTTTTTTATCAGTTATAGTTTCAAATGAATTTAATATATCAGTAGTGAATATTGATTTGATAGCAGTTTTGTCTTTACCTGTAAGATAAAAGCGTTTGGAAAACTTAGGATTAGTATCGAACTCTATCTTTTTGTCTTTATTAAAGTTATCTATATATTTAAGAAAAAATGTTTCAGACTCGATAGTGAACCTGGGTAATTCAAGATCTTTTGACAAATAACAGATTATTGTTTGCCGGTATGATTTTCTAATGTTTGCTAAAACCATATTACTGGCATAATAATCACACAGAATTACCTTATAGTTCCTTGCAGTCTTTTCAAGCGCATTTAACGCTTTTCGTTTGCCTCCTTCTGATAACAAACGGGTATAATCCAGTCGGGAAAGTATAGTATCGTTTTTCCTTGTATATTTATAGCTTATTGTATGAGATAGAGATTCAATCTTTTTTGCACGTTTTTGTAGTATACCCTTGGAGATTTTAATAACTATTGCAATTATTAATAGCCCTATAACTCTCAAATAATTCGTAAAATTCATTGCTCACCAACCTCACCGTCAACTTTGCCTCTTTAGTTCCAATATTATAACAACTTTAGTAATAAAACTGAAAAAACCAGGTTTTGTGTTTTGGGAAAAGGGGAAACATAGCAATCCCCTTTTGAATCATAAATTTCTAATTTCAATAAAAGCAGAAAGGAATAATAGCTCCCCTTACTTACGCAGCATTAAAAAAAGATCTTTCACGTAACTTAAAGTATTACCTCAAAGCAAAACTCTACAAAGTAATACTTAAAGCCGAGGATTTGCAAAACAAATAGACATATTAGGTAAAGCCCACATCAAGTATCATCATAACTAAAAAACCCAGTATTGTTCCGGCTGTAGCCAAATCCGTATTGCCTCTGCGCTGGGATTCTGGTATAACCTCTTCAACCACAACAAATATCATTGCCCCCGCTGCAAAACCAAGCGCATAGGGAAGCAAATGTCGCACCCATATAACCGAAAGAACCCCTAATACAGCTGAAAACGGGAAAACCATTGATGCAAGCTGACCATACCAGAAACTTTTAGCGGATGATAACCCTTCCCTGCGAAGAGAAACCGAAACAGCCATTCCTTCAGGTATATTATGTAACCCCATTCCCAGTATTACTGCTACAACAGCCGCATCTGCACCAGGCATACCTGAAGCAGCAGCACCTATAACCACACCTATGGCCAGTCCTTCCGGAATATTGTGAAGAGCTATGGCAAAAACAAGCAAAACGCTGCGATGCCAGGAAGTTTTAATTCCCTCCCTTTCTTCCGCAGAAAACCCAATGTGAAGATGGGGAATTAACCAGTCTAATATCCTGAGAAATACAGCTCCCATTAAAAAACCTAAAGACGCGGGTATCCAAGGCAAAATACCACTCCCGGAAGACATTTCTATCGAGGGCTCAAGAAGAGACCAAAAACTGGCTGCAATCATTATGCCTGCTGCAAAACCAAGCATAACATCAAGAAGTTTCTGGCTAAACTCTTTTTTTGAAAAAACAAAAGCAGACCCCAGTATACCAAGCAGCCAGGCAAAACCACCCCCCACTAACGCCTGTATTACAGGATTTAATTGTAGCCAGTAATTAGTCATTTTTTAAATCATACTAATTTTTGTAAATTTTAAAATCCTCATATCTTCCTAATTTAGAACAGGGACAGACATTGTAAAAGCCAGGATTTATTCTCAACTCTATTTCTCATCTGTTTGTTTCTTGTGATGTTTTATTATTTGCCCCTGTACTATAAAAATAACATCCTCGCAAATATTTGTAGAAAGGTCTGCTATTCTCTCCATATATCTTGAAAAACTCATCAGGTACAAAGCCCTTTCCAGTGACTGGCTGTCTTTTTTTATTGTTTTAATCAACTTGCGCCATACCTGGTCCCGCAGACTGTCTACCTCTGAATCTCTTTCACATACCAACCGGGCTAATGAAGCATCCTGGTTTAAAAAAGAATCCAGACTGTCTTTTAGCATGCTTTTTGTACGAGAGGCCATTTGGGGAATAAGAGTGAAATCTTTAATGCGAGGTTCTTCTATAAGATAAAGAGCGCTCTCAGCCATGTTTACGGCAAGATCACATATTCTTTCCATGTCATTATTCATTTTCAGCGCCATAAGCACTGTCCTTAAATCTACCGCTTTAGGCTGAAACTGTGCTATCAAATTAACGCATTCTTCATCTATAATAAGTTCGGTTTTGTTCGCTTGGGGTTCATCTTCTTTTGATACTGATTTAAGGAGACGTTTATCCTCTTGCAGAAGTCCGTTTAAGGCCTTGTTTATCATCTTCTCAGCCAGTTCTCCAAAACCGACAATGTTCTTTTTCAGTTTGTTTATTTCTTTTGGTAGCATTTTATTTTTTCTCCTTTTGCAATAATCGGAAACGAACTCTCTACCCATGAAGAGATTTCACCCCTTACTTTCCTGAAATAATCCAGCCTGTCACTCTCATAATAAGCCTGAGAATCAAAAAAAATAACCTTAATTTTTTCCATTTTTTCTTACTTTAACCGAATTTCCCGGTAATATATTCTTCTGTCTTTTTCTTTTTAGGAACAGTAAATATTTTTTCAGTATGTCCGAACTCCACAATTTCTCCAAGATACATAAAAGCAGTATAATCTGAAACCCTGGCCGCCTGCTGCATATTATGTGTTACTATGGCAATAGAAACTTCTTTTTTTAAAAGTTCTATCAATTCTTCAATACGGGTTGTAGACTGCGGATCCAGCGAGCTTGTCGGCTCATCCATAAGCAAAACATCGGGTTCGACCGCAAGCGCTCTCGCAATAGAGAGTCTCTGCTGCTGCCCCCCTGAAAGACTTCCTCCCGGACTGCTAAGCCTGTCTTTTACCTCTTCCCATAGAGCCGAATGCTTAAGCGACCTTTCAACCACATCATCAAGTATTGTTTTTTTTCTGACACCCACCAACTTTAAGCCTGCTATTACATTATCATATACCGACATTGTAGGAAAAGGAGTCGGCTTTTGAAAGACCATTCCTACGCTTCGCCTTATTACAACAGGATCAACACCGGGAGCATATATGTCAGTGTCATTTAAAAGCACCTTACCTTGTACCTTTACATTAGGTGAAAGATCGTGCATCCTGTTGAGAGCCCTTAAAAAAGTAGTTTTTCCGCAACCCGAGGGCCCAATAAATGCGGTTACTTTTTTATCATAAACGGGCAAACTGACATCCTTTACAGCGCAATTATTTCCATAGATAACAGATAAATCCTTAGATTCCATTACTATGGGAAGCCTTTTGTCTTCTGTCATTTTCCTGTCTTTCGAAATACTGCTATTTAAATTCAATTTTGCTTTCTTCTTTTTGCTTTTATCTTTTATCCCAATCATTTTTTCCTCCTATTTAATTTTTTTATCCCGAACAGCCACCCTGGCAATCACAAAAGATATTACAACCATAGAAAGAAGCACTATACCAGCAGCCCAGCCAAGTCTGTGCCACTCTTTGTAGGGGCTTATTGCCAAGCTGTATAGTCTCTGTGGCAGGGTGTCAACGGGTCCCAATATCCAATCCATAACACCAGATGACATATAATTATTTCCGAACGATGTAAAAAGAAGCGGGGCGGCTTCACCGGCGGCTCTTGCAAATGCTATAAGCAGTCCGGTAACAAGACCTTTTTTGGATGCTGGGATAATAACCGACATCACAACCCGCCATCGGGGCAAACCCACGGCAAGGCCCGCTTCTCTTATGGACCAGGGTATATTCATAAGAGCGCTTTCAGTAGAACGCGCCAGTATTGGCAGCATTACCAAAGCCAGTGCAACCCCTCCGGAAAGACCGGAAAACCCTTTCATGGGCCTAACCACCAGCGACCAGGCAAGTAGTCCTTTTAAAACGGCAGGCATTCCGTTAAGGGTGTCGTTCATCACCCTCATAACTGGATTAAGCTTATGATCAGGATATTCGGAGAGCATTATTCCGGCTCCCATTCCGAAGGGAACGGCTATTATAATAGCCATAAAATCCACCACAAAAGTACCTATTATAGTATGTATAAGCCCGGTCGGCCTTCCCATCATCGCCCTGGACGGAGACCCCAGTTCCTGAGTAAAAAAATCAATGTTTATGGCATCTATCCCCTGCACAATCACATATACTATAATTATTAGAAGAGGCGTCAGTACCGCCAGCGTATTTAAGGCGAAGAAAATTTTCATTAAATTTTCCGTTCTATATCTTTTATTTAAATTCTTCATACGGCCCTCCCGGCAGTCATAGAAAACTTTCTCTGTATGTAAGCTGCTATCAGGTTTACAATTAAGGATATTATAAACAGGTAAAACCCCACTGCCATAAGGCTGGAAAGATGAATACTTGTTACCGCTTCACGAAACTCGTTAACAATGACCGATGGCATTGTTGATGCCGGCCCGAATATTGAAAAGGGCAGATTATTATTATTTCCTATGAGCATGGCAACGGCCATTGTCTCTCCTATGGCCCTTCCGAAAGACAGCATTACTCCCGCAAGAATTCCGCCCCTGGCATACGGAAGCACAGACATCCTAATTACCTCCCACTTTGTGGCTCCCAAGGCATAGGCCGCTTCTCTCTGCTCCTTCGGCACCTTGTTTATAGCTTCCACTGTAAGAGCTGTGGTATATGGGACAATCATTAACGCCAAAATAATTACGGCGCTTGCCATACCATAGCCTATAGGATTTCCCAGAAAAGGAAGCAGAGATGGGAAATTATTTAGACACCACATATAGATATTCATGTAAAAAGTGTCCCTCATCCAAGGCACAAACACAAAAATACCCCAGAGCCCTATTATAACCGAAGGTACTGCCGCTATAAGATTTACCAAACTATCAATTATATTCGCCAGCCACTTCGGAGAATATTCGGCGGTAAATATAGCTACCGCTACCGCAGGAACAAAGGATATTAGAAGCGATACTATGCTTGTTATAAGAGTTCCCACAATAAAGGGAAAGGCCCCAAACTCCATCTTCAATGCCGGGTCCCATGCCCTGCCCCTTAAAAAACCCCAAAATCCGAATTCTCTTATTGCCGAAGCACCGTCACTGTAAAGAGTAATAGCCATAAGAATAGTGCAGGCTATTACTGTTATTCCCAGAGAGAAAACAGTTATGGAAAAAAACCTGTCACCCAGCCGCCTGTATAAGGGCGAACCATATTTTTTGGGCATTTCAGGACCCTTATTTTTATCTTTTTCTTTTCTTTTAACTTTCATTTTAAATACAACTTAAGTTAAGAGGCGGGATGCAGGGGCTTTAAATCCCCCACATCCATTACCATACCTCTTTACCTTTCCAGTATCTGCATTCCTATCCCCTCACCATTCCATTTCATCTGCCTGATCATCTCTTTATTTCTTTCAACCGCAGATTGGGGAAGACGAGCGTAGCCCAGCTGCTCAGAAAACTCCTGACCTTCAGTTATTGCCCATATTATGAATCTGATCAGTTCCTCAGCCTGTTCTTTTGACCTTATGGCCCTGTTTTCTTCCATATTCTCATAACAGAGCATCCAGGCAAACCCCGCAACAGGGTACCCGTACTCTGCAGGAGTATCGGTAAAGAGTATCCTTGTATCTGCGGGAAGCTCTATATCGGCAGCCGCACTGGTGGCATCAAAGGAAGGCTTTATAACATTACCGGACCTGTTCTTAATATAACCGTAGCTCATATCATTAAGCAGAGCGTAGGCGAAACTGTTATATCCTATAGCGCCCGGAGTATTCTGAACCACACCGGCCACTCCTTCGTTGCCGCTGGCGCCTATCCCTGTGGGCCAGTTCACACTGGTGGCAAAGCCGATATTGTCTTTCCATTCATCGGACACCTTTGACAGGTAGCTAGTCCACAAATTCGTAGTTCCAGACCCGTCCGATCTATGAACCACCTGAATAGGTAACCTGGGTAAACTTGCATCCGGATTGAGCGCCGTTATTTTACTGTCGTTCCACCGGGTTATTTCCCCCAGGAATATCTTTGCAAGAACTTCCCCGTCAAAAACCAGCCCTTCATCCACACGCGGAACATTATATGTCACTACCACATCGGCCAGAGTTATAGGCATATTGAAAGCTTTTCCACCAGTTTTACTTTCTATATCTTTCATGGTTTCATCCGAGAGAAAGGCTTCTGTCATCCCAAACATTATCGTTTGCTCGGTGAATTGCCGCATGCCTCCGCCAGACCCGATTGACTGGTAGTTTATAGTCACCCTTCCATCTGTTTCCTGCCGGTACTCGTCTGCCATCGCCGTAACAAGCGGGGCGGGAAACGAAGCCCCGGCCCCCTGCAACGTTACCCTGACCCTGGCATTTGCACCCGATACAGCAATAATAGCTGCAATGCCCGCCATCACTAATTTTCTCTTTAATCTTTTCATTTTTTATCTCCTTTTTTTACACCATAAATTTTACATGCTTACTGATACATTCAACTGAAGAAGTCTTTCCGGAAGCGCATCATTATCCAACGAATGCATATCAAAGTAAACCGCACTCAGTGTAGTATTACGCGCAACATCCACTGAGAAAGACGCCTTTGAACCCTCTATCCCAGTTTTTCCTCCATAAGCACTTCCGTCCTGCGTAGTGTCTATCCATGCGTCGTTTTCCAGCCTCCTGTAGCCGTATGTTAACCTCCAGGGAAGTTTTTCATATATCAGGTCATTCAATGAAACCTCGGCAAGGTACCCTGTGTCATTTGAATCCGGATTAGTAATAAATTCTCCCGATAATCTTATCCCGTCTATAAATGTATAATCCAGATTTAGGCTCAATCCAGCAGCAATTGCATTGTAATCATATATAAGGTTGCCGGTGTTATTATCTGTTGCATTTGTCTTGGAAGCCTTTGGAAGCGGAGCGCCGCCTTTTACATTTTCAAATCCGTAATAAGTTACTGCGGCATTAGCGCTAATATTCCAGTCTAGATCAAACGTTTTCCCGGCCTGAGCAACATACATAAGGGGGTCTTTAGTTCCTCCCTGCTCATCCAGTACCAGAATCCCGCTGTTTAGGAACAAACCCTGATTTTTATAAGAAAGAGCTATACCTTCCGGATTGACGTCCCCTCCCCATATAAGATCCGAGGGAGTCCATAATAGACTGCTATTGGTAAATTTCCCTCCCAAAAGCCCCATTCCTTCAGCCGAATACTTTATAAAAGCATAGTCAAACCTCATATCATGCGTTGAAAACGACCTCTGCAGAGTCTGGTTTGTGGATGTAGGGTCATCACTTCCGGTAGCAAGGCGAAATCCTGCCGACATCGAATCATTAACCTGAACGTCGCCTCGCAGGCGAAACCTAACCCTTCCTCTTGCCCTGGGAACTGACCCTTCCTTATCCTGGTACTGGTATCTAAGCCTCACATCAGATTGAAAATTGATACCTGCCTTTAACTGCCCGTAAGCAACAACCATAATCATCATCAAAATTAAATACTTCTTCATTTTCACTTTAACTCCTTTCTTTCCTTTTTTTCTTCGCTTACCCATTTCAACATTTTCTTTCTGCCGCTCTTTCATACCCGGCTTTCAGCCTCCAGCAGAAAATTTACATGCCGCCAACATAGCCTCTGAAAACCCTTCTCACATTTAACCTTTTGCCTTTCCTTTTGTTATCTATACTTTACGTTGCAACTATTAACTGCGTATAAGTTTTATGTTAAGCAAACGTAAAGAAATTTTAACTAATCAGTCTTTTTATGTGTTTCATTTTTCTCTCTATGTTTTTAATTCGGGATTTCAGATAACCTCTCTCGATATTATTATGCTGAGTTTCCCTGATTATTTCGCTTACATCATCATTAACAGAATTAAGCACTGAAATGATTTTCTCTTCAAGAAGCGATTCAAGCTTTTTGTGCTGCCCGGGTAACTCCCGGAACTTTTCTTCTCCGGTCAATAATCTTATATGCATTTTTTATACCCTCCTTATAGTTACTTTTCATTTATTCTGACTATATTTTACAGTTCAAGTGTTAAATGCATATAAGCTTTATGTTAAGCGATGGTTAAGAAAAAACAGAAAAGTAGGCGGCTTATTTTAGGAAAGTCAGTTCAAAGAGGGGAAGTTGTTTATAATGTTTTATCTTTGTTCAGTCTTTTTCTAAGGCATGGGGAAGCCTGACAGAGAAAAGAGTTCCTTTGCCTGGAGTGCTATCGACCCAGACTTCTCCTTTGTGCTGTAGCGCTATATGTTTTACTATTGCAAGTCCCAGACCGGTCCCCCCACTTTGCCGGGAACGAGACTTACTGACTCTGTAAAACCTTTCGAATATACGGGAAATATGTTTTTTGTCTATTCCAGAGCCTGTATCAGATGTGCTGAGAATCAAATCCTTACCTTTCTTAGAAGCTTTTATTGTAATGGTACCCTCATCGGTATATTTTACGGCGTTTGAAGTAAGATTAATCAGAAGCTGTTCTATTTTTCCCATATCAGCCATAATTTCGTCCAGTCCGGTATCAATAACCGCTTTAAGTTCTATCCCTTTTTCCTCTGCCTCCTTTTTAAACATTCTCATCATATCAGCAATCATCCCCCGTATACTGAATCGGGATATCTCGATTACATCCTTCTCTTCCAGCTCACTTAAAACAAGCAAATCACTGACTATGTTTATAAGGCGTTCGGTATGCCTTTTGATTATATCAAGGTAATGCTTGTTCTTTTCATCTATTTCCCCTTCAAGAGTGTCGGCAAAACCTTTTATCGCAGTAAGAGGGGTTTTCATTTCGTGAGATACATTGGAAACAAAATCACGCTTTATCTTTTCAAGATTCTTTAGCTGTGTTATATCCTGAAAAAGCACAGAAACCTCCTTTCCCGTATCAAGATATGATGCACTTATGAAAAAAAATTGTTCATCAATTTGAATACTGGACGAAGAACTTTTTTTACTCGATATAACTTTATTCAAAAAAACCGTAAAAGCATCTGAGTTTATCGTCTTTGAAAAATGTTTTCCTTCTGCCCGTGAAACTCCGGACATTTTTTCAAACGCTCGGTTAGCAAGAACTATAATACCCTTATTGTTCACAACCATTATAGGTTCTTTTATCGATGATATTATTTCCTGCAACTCTTTTTTTTCTTTATGTAGTTCCTTCATAAAGCTGTTTAATCCGGAAGTTTCTCCTGATTCTCCCAGATAGATTAAGAAAGAAAATACCAAGGCCAAAATAAGAGCAACAATAAAAACTGCCGCACTATTTTCAGCAAAGAATTCAGGCATAATAAAGTTTATTAAAGCTAACAGAGCAGCAGGCAGTAAAGCAACAAAAAAATATTTTATGAAAACTGATTTTATCATTCTTTTAATTTATATCCGATTCCCCGCCTGTTTACAATAAATTTTCCTGCCATCCCCATCTTTTTCCTCAAGTTTGTAATATGAACATCTATTGTACGGTCAATGACAAAATTGTTTATCCCCCACAGAGTATCCAATATATCCTGTCTCGTATAAACCTTGCCTTTATTTGAAGCCAGGAGCACTAGAATTCTGAACTCTGTTGATGTGAGTTCTATTTCTTTACCGTTTACTTCAACCCTGTATTCATCCGGATATATTTCCAGGACTCCCCCCAGGGATATATGCCCAGGGACTGAACCTCTTTTTTCCCTCCTGAAACTTGCTTTAACCCGGGCAACAAGTTCTCTTACAGAGAAAGGTTTAGTAACATAGTCATCCGCTCCTAGTTCCAAACCCGTAACTCTCTCTATCTCATCGCTTCTCGCAGTAAGCATTATAATCGGAACATCTGAAACTCTATTATCTTTCCTGAGATACCGACATATTTCCAAACCATCCATATCCGGAAGCATAAGATCCAAAATTATAAGGTCTGGAATTCTTTTCTTAATGAATTCAAACAATTCCTGTCCTTTTTCCATTGCGATGGTCTCAAAACCAGCTTTCCTGAGATGCAGCTCTATAAGTTCAAGGATATCCGGTTCATCATCAACTACTGCTACTGTTTTTCTCATAATTTTAACTATATTATTATTTAGACCATATTTCAACACTTTTTTTCATATACATGAATGTATCATAAAAAAATTTTCAGAAATCACAGACACTTCACCATCAGCAATCTAGACCTATAATTGTAAACTTTATGTAAACTATGTTTTTAATAATATTGTCAACTAACATGCTTTATCATCGTTTTTACAGCCTTGTTTGTATTTATTGCCTTGATCTTTTTATCAGGATGTTTTTCCTTGAATACACGAAATATTTCGTCTGCAAACCCTTGCCCTATACCTTTAACTCCTTTAAAATTGAGAATGATTTCTTTAAATTTAGTTAGATTATACAACAATCGCTTAGCTTCCGACCTAGAGGCATAGAAACTTTTATCGTCAACAAAAAGATTTACAGTAACAGAAGTTTTAGCAAATTCATAGTTATACTCTTTTCCGCTATATTTTTCAAAAATGTTTTCTAATTTTTTTCTAGAGTTTTTTTTAATCTGAAAATCCACTTGTGTACCTTTTTTATACTTTACCTCTTTGGTGAATAAGTCTTTCTTCTCATTATCAAAGACAACTTCTATATTATGACTTTTAATAATAAGTTTATCCGCAGCTTTTGAAGTAAAAAACAAGCCTTCCCCAGAATGTTGTAGTTCTGCTGTAGTAGTTTTACCCTTAATTAATTCTTGCAAAGCTTCATATTCATCTTTTAGCCTAAATTTCTCTTTTATATTTTTAAAAATACCTATCCCCCAATCGTTTACAGAGAAAAACGAATTATAATTATCAATTTTTACTTTGATTTGACCTTTTTTTGAACGGGAATGATCAATTGCATTGTTAAGTATTTCAGTGAAACTATATGACAGAATATTAAACACCTCTTCTTTGAGCTGATTTTGTAAATTATACTGGATATTTAGTTTACTAAAAACTTTATCTTCATTTAATCCTTTAAGAACATAATTTCTTTCTGCCTTCAATATTAAATCGGTCTCATCCTTACCGCTTAATATATATTTCACACCTTTTGTTTTGCCTAACTTTTTAATAATGCCTTTATTAATTAACTTTTTAATATATTTATGTACACCCTGCCTGGTCAAGCCAGTATCAGTAACTATATCTTTTGTGGTAATAGCTCCCTGTCTCTTTATTTTGTTTAGTATCTTTTTTTCAATATTCATCATGAGGTAATTATAATATATTGTAAACTTATCGTCAACTGCATTATTATAATATTGTCAACAAAACGGAGCTTTGGAGCCTGTAGCCTAGATTTGGATATTACAACCCGACTGTACACTGACCATAATTTTCCTCACCTCAAGGATGAATTCAGATTCAATAAACAGAAGATTTAGTGTGGGGAAGAAGCTAATTCAACTTGTATAGTTAGAAATATCTATCCGCTTCAGGGGAGCACGCGGTGTCGAAAAAAAAGTTTTTATAGAAAAACCGGGCTTTTGACTGCGTATTCCGGGCCAAAGTGACCACCCATTCCGGAGCAAAGTGACCACCCGTTCCGGGCCAAAGTGACCACCCATTCCGTTTTAAAGTTGCCACTTTTTGGCTATTTTTCCGGAATGGGT
>PWEK01000043.1 GCA_003553445.1 Elusimicrobiota bacterium | reverse complement strand
ACCCATTCCGGAAAAATAGCCAAAAAGTGGCAACTTTAAAACGGAATGGGTGGTCACTTTGGCCCGGAACGGGTGGTCACTTTGCTCCGGAATGGGTGGTCACTTTGGCCCGGAATACGCACCCGCAACTTATTGAAAAAGAAGTTAATTTCTTTCTTGATGAAGTACAGCTAATAGACAATTGGGAAAAATTTGCCCGCCGGGCAGTAGAAAGAGAAAATATAAAAGTGTTTGCAGCCGGTTCATCATCAAAATTAACTCCGGTAGAAATAAAAACATCATTAAGGGGACGGCAGTGGTGTATTGAAGTATCGCCTTTTTCATTTTATGAGTATCTTATTTTTAAAGAAGGCACATTAAAAAAAGACTACATATACGGAAGAAACAAAGCGAAGACAATTAATTATTTCAACGAATATCTAAAATGGGGAGGGTTTCCGGAAGCCGCTTTACTTAATAAGGAGTACGAAAAAGAGAAGCTTCTGCATGAATATATTGAGGCAATGTTTTTCAAGGACCTTGTTGAAAAATATGATATGACCAATACCCGGTTACTGAACACCCTTAAAGACAAGTTATTCAGTTCTTTTTCCTTAAAAATGTCTCTTCAGGCTTTTTACCGACAATACAAGAGCCAATTTCCTTTTTCAAAAGACAGCCTGTATGAGTATTATCAGAATTTTTTAAAGAGTATGCTTGTTTATGAGATTAAAAAGTTTTCAGAATCAACATACAAAAGACAGCGAAATCCGGCTAAGATATATTTAACAGATGTGGGTTTGAGAAGAAAGGTCGGTTCTAAAGACTCCGGAAGGGTTTTGGAAAACCTTCTGTTTTTGCAGCTCAGAAAAAAGTATGACGAAATTTTCTATTTCAGCGAGAAGGGAGAATGCGATTTTGTAGCAAAAAAAAGGGATGGCCTGGCTGCCTTTCAGGTGTGCTATGAGCTGCATAAAGACAATTATGATAGGGAAGTAAGGGGGCTTGTGGAAGGATGCAAGCATCTTAATATTAAAAAAGGAGTTTTGTTTACATATAACCAGGAAAAGAAGTTAAGTAAAAAAGGTATTGAAATAGAGGTAATACCTTCTTGGAAATGGCTTCTTGAAGAAGCCCGAAAGACCCCATAAGAACAAAGTTTAATACCGGGGGTCTTATTGGATAACCCCAAAAGAACTTTCAGGTATGCATTGGGGATTATAAGGGCGCAGTGGGATTAAGAAATAAGAAAAGGGCGATTATTAAGAATGCCAAGTACGGGATTCTAAAGAGGCGGAATAACACGTAGCAATAAGACTATGTCAGGAGGTTAAGATGAAACTAAGAGTTGGCAAAACATTGAGTGAGGGCGCGAGAATATTAAAAGAAAATCCGGTAATATTTGTTCCAGCCGGTATATATGCTGCTTTAGGCAGCATTTTCACTTACTTCACGATGAATTATTATCAGTACGGGGAGGCGCCCACAGAAACTGCAGAACTTACAGGTGTGCTTTCCGGCAGTCAGTATATCCTTGGCTTTGGCATATATTTTATAATTCATATGTTTATTTTGTGCATAATAATACGGTTGGTTTATGATGCTACCCGGGGAGGGGGTTCATTTTCTTCAGCAGTAACTATTGCAGCAAAAAAGTTTATTCCTGTTTTGATAGCAGGTATTATGTCTTTTTTGATTGTGGGATCAGGGATGTTATTGCTTCTCATCCCGGGAATATTTTTAGTTGTTAAACTCCTCTTCTGGACTTATATTATTCTCATTGAAGATGAAAAAATTTTCAGTGCTATATCCAAGAGCTGGAATATCGTAAAAGGAAACTGGTGGAGGCTTTTCTTTCTTCTTGTAATATTTACAGCAATATTGGCAGTGCCTTTTAGTATATTTACATTTCTTCCCAGACTGGCGGAAAGCATTACCGACTTTCTTGTGCTTTTGTTCTGGGTTCCCTGGTTTGTCTCGGCGCTTGTGATCGCTTATAAAAAGTTAAAGGGAGAATTACCTGCATCCGAATCCGAGGTGTCGGGTTTTCAAGAAAACGGGGAAGTTTAAAACTAAACTCTGAATATCTGAAGGATTGAAGATGCCGCGTAAGTTTTTATGACTGTCGGGAAGTGTCAGAACTTTTGCATTTTCCCAAAAAGAATATGAACCCTAATTTCTTTTTTTGACATTATTTAACAATTGTTTGCCCCATGAAACATTGCGTACAATAACAAAGTTGCGGAATCTATAAATATAGATAAAAAATTTAGCGTATACTCCTGAAACTTTGAAGCGGCATATCACTATGTATTGAAATTTAGTTAAAACTAAACTATAATACATACTATGAAGACATTAAATAATTTACAACTAAGAGAGTTATTCCATCTGGAATTTTTAAGGTGGTTAAGCAAAAAACTCAGGCCTGCATATTATGCATTAAAGGGCGGGGTAAATATGCGGTTCTTTTTCAACAGCTTTCGGTATTCAGAAGATATAGATCTGGATATTGGAGGAATAGAAGTTTTAAGGTTGCAGGACCTTGTAATGAATATACTTAGAGATAATGATTTTAAAAGTTCTTTTAAGCCCTTTGGAATTGAAGAAGTGATACCGCCGGATATTGCAAAAGCGAAACAGACTGAAACTACCCAGAGGTTTAAGGTACATTTAATT
>PWEK01000049.1 GCA_003553445.1 Elusimicrobiota bacterium | reverse complement strand
CTTTAATGTTATATGTGGTTATCCTGCCGGCGGCATAAGCGGAATTTGCCAGAAATAGCAGAAATATAAATGCAGTTTTTAGCTTTTTCATATGATTACAAATTTGCGACCCTAAAAAGGCCCGCTTTCGCTATAGATTAAATATGAATGGGATACATCCATAAATAAACTTATGTATCTTATATCTTAATTATAACACAAGATTGCACTTTTATCCCTTAATTGAAAGTGTAGTAAGAAATACTGGAGGTAGAAAGGTGTGCCTGTATAATTTACCCCCCCAAGTTTTTCTTACTTCGGCTCTCTTGACACATCTGAAAAATATGGTTACTATAACCATTAAGGGTAATATAGTAATAATATAACCCATGAAGGATATAAAAATAAAATATTACCCATGGGGGTAATTTGTGAAATGAATAAAAAAAAATACGCAGTTATTACAGGAGATTTAATAAAATCCTCCGTTTTTTCCGATAAAGAAATAAGGGGGCTTATGAATGATTTGAGGTCCTCTTTCAGCGACAGGATTAATTCTTTATTAAAAGATGAAATCATAAGTAAGTTCAGTGTTTTTCGCGGAGACAGTTTTCAGGCTGTGGCAGTAAAACCTGAATATGCCCTGCATTCAATGATTCTGATTAGGTGTTTTATAAAGAAGAAATACGAAAATATAAAAACTGAAAATAAAATTGATGCCAGGATAAGTCTGGGCATAGGAGTAATTGAAAATTATAGTGAAAATGATTTGAAAGATAATGTATCTGAGTGGACGGGGGAAGCATTTAACCTGTCGGGTAAAGCGCTGGACTCTATTAAAACTAAAAATATAAATTTAGTAGCTGTAACTCCATGGGAAGAGGTTGATAAAGAAATATCTGTATTTTTAAAAATGATTGATTATCTTATCAGCCGATGGTCCAGGGAGCAGGTAGTTGCAATTATTGGTTTAATTGAGGGAAAGAGTCAGACAGATATGGCAAAGGAGTTAAATATAACTCAGCCGGCAGTGCGAAAAAGGTTAAAAACAGCTGGTTCGGAAGTGATCCAGGCGATACTGGATCGTTATGAAAAACTTATAAAGAAAAACATATGCAGGTCTTAATATTAACTTTAGCAAAATCTGTCTTGGTGCATTCTTTAACGGATTATTTATACGGAAAGTATAAAGAGCCTGCTGGTTCTTATTCATGGACATTAAGGGCAGTATCAGCATTTGTCTTTTTTGGCCTTCTGTTTGGAACATGGCATTATTTAACTTTTGTAATACTAGCTTTTTATTTGTGTACCGGCTTAGTAAAAGAGAAAATGCTTGATAGTGAAACTGCATTTATCTATATTTTGGATTATATTATGCACATAGGTGTTTTGACTCTGGTTGGTGTTTTTATTTTTAATATAGACTTGGGGATAGTTTTTGAAAAAATCATATCAAGCAGGGTTTTCTGGCTGGTAAGCGCCGGTTTTATTACTGTTTTAGCGCCTGCGGGAAATTTAATAGGAAAGTTTACGCAAAAATGGAGCGGACAAATAGAAAAGGAATCATCGGGCCTTAAAGATGCAGGTGTCATTATCGGGTATTTAGAAAGAACACTTATATTGATATTCATTTTAACGAACAGAATGGAGGCTATCGGGTTTTTAATAGCTGCAAAATCTATATTCAGGTTTGGCGAAATAAAGAATCCGGAGAACAGGAAAGAGGCAGAGTATATTCTGATAGGGACTATTAGCTCCTTTGCCGCAGCTATTATAATCGGGCTTTTAGTAAAACACCTAATTTATTATACTTATTGAGCAGTGCATAAAAAGGCTCCGTCATATTTAACATTGCCGGATGCTGAGAATATATATGTTAATGTAGTATGGCTTACAATGAGGCCTTAATTAAAAGAAAGGAGAAAAATTATGAAGAGCATGCTGGCAATTTCTTTATTGTCAATATTTTCATTTATGACATTCGGATGCGCGCAAAAATACGTTGTGGAAGATGCAAAGATACAGGAGGATGGAGTATACAGAGGTGTCTTCATAGATGGAGACAGTATACAGGTTAATGTTGAATTTGAGCTTGAAGACGGGGTTGTTAAAGAAGCTTCTTTCAGGCATCTGCGAAGAGATGATGACTATCACTTAACCGCTGAAGAGGAGCCTTACCGGTCGGTTATCAAGCAATACAAGGAAGCATTGGAGCACCTCGTCGGAAAAGACCTCGAAGCTCATTTAAAAGACCTTTACGAACCCGAAAATATTGTGGAAACGGATGTAGACGGTTATACCTCAGCGACACTGAGGAGTAATAAAATCGTCTCTGCCATACGGGATGCGCTTAACCGCGGAGTCTATAGCTACCCCTAAGCGGATTTGTTTTAGTTATAGGAACTGCACGTGTAAAAAAGGGGTGAGGGAGACGAAAAGTTGATGTAGCCGTTCCCCCAACTATCGGGACGTGATTTACTACCGGATGGAGCGAAGTGTGCCTGTATAATTTACCCCCCAAGTAGTTCTTACTTCGTTAACATAAGGATTGGTTTACAAAAAAAGAAAATTTGGGTAAACTGCTTTAATGAGTAATAATAAAAATAAGACAGCTGAGAATATTATAAATAAATCCCGAAGGTTTGGCACTTTCAGCGGTGTGTTTACTCCCTCTATGCTTACAATTCT
>PWEK01000068.1 GCA_003553445.1 Elusimicrobiota bacterium | reverse complement strand
TGATTCTCGATAAATTCGGCAATCCGCTCGTTCACTTGCTCGCTTTCTTCGATAAAGAATAGATGAGAGCCACCCTCGAACAGTCCGAGTTGCCCGTTCGACAGTTTCTCGGCGATGAGTTTCGCATTCTCGTCCGGCAGGACTTTGTCATTCGTGCCGTGCATCACAAGCGTCGGAATCGTAATGTCACCGACGCGGTCACTCACATCGAAGTTCAGCCCGGCAGCACCTTGTGACTCGCGGGCGACCTCGCTGGCATCCTGTTCAAGTCGCCAGTCGAGTATCTGCTCGATGGCTTCGGGTTCGTTTTCAGCGAATTCTTCGTTGATAGAAGGACCCATCCGGTGGCGAACGATTTCCCGTTCGCTTGCCCCTTCTGGAACATCGTACATCGTCTCGACGGTTTCTTCGGGAATTGGCACAGCCTCCTCGCCGCCGTGGGTGGTACACAGAAGCGTTGCCGTCTGTTCACGGCCATACTCAAGGGCATACTGTTGGGCAATCATCCCACCCATGCTTGCACCGACAAGGTGGACCTCGTTGACGCCAGCATCGGCAAGCACTGCATCAAGGTCGGCAGCAAAGCCGCTAATCGAGTAGCCAGCGAGTTTGATAAACAAAAGCATCCGGAGTTTGCGCGGCAGTCTCGGAATAATCGGTGGAAGAGCCGCTTCAGATTGTCCAGTCCCGCGATTATCGGGGAGCAGCAGGTTGTACTCATCTGCAAACGCTTCACGTTGTCTGTGCCACAGCCAGCGACCGACACCAAGCCCCTGAATGAAGACGATATGTTCGTCAGCATCGGCAGCCTGTTCGTGTTCGTAATAGAGCGAAACTCCATCTCTCGTGGCTCGTGGCATTGGATACTGGTGTCTCACGGGAGCCGTATAACACTAACTCTCTGTTCCTACCGGACGACCGTGGTTAACATACTCGCCACCCTTGGGATGGCGAGAATCCATACCTTCCTACGATGACGGAGACTGAGCAGCAGCCCCGGCAAGCGCCCCTTGTTTAAGTTCGATTGCCTTCTCTCTGAGTCGCTCGGCAACCACCGCAGTGTCTTCGCCCTGTTCATGCCCCTCTGCAACGATATCGACGAGCGCTGAGCCGACGATAACACCATCTGCACCCGCGCGAACGATTCGTTCTGCGTGCTCGCCAGTTTTGATACCGAAGCCAACTGCTTTGGGAACGTCCCAATCAGCAACGCGGGCAAGTGACTGGTCGGTCTGGTCGCTCACATCCTCGCGTGCGCCGGTCGTTCCGAGTCGTGCCTGCACGTAGACATAGCCCGAGACGAGCTCTTGCATCTTTGCGAGTCTGTCGCCTTTCGTCGTCGGGGCGACGATAAAGACCAAGTCGAGTCCGAACTCGTCACAGACCTCGCGAAGCGGGTCGGCTTCCTCTGGGGGAAGGTCTGGAACCACAAACCCCTCGATTCCCACCTCTGCTGCTCGCTCGACGAACGGACGGGGAGCATCTGTGGGTGCACCAACGCCCTCCCCATACTGATAGAGCAGGTTATAGTAGGTCATACAGACAAGTGGGACATCCACATCAAGTTCCTCGACAAACTCGAAAAACCGTTCCGGAGTCATTCCGCCATCGAGCGCGCGGACGATTGCTTCCTGAATCGTTGGCCCCTCAGCAATTGGTTCGGAAAAGGGAAGGCCAAGTTCGATAACATCGGCTCCGCCTTCGGCAAGCGCTTCGACGTATTCGAGTGACTGCTCGTAGGTTGGGTCACCGACGGCGAGATATGGCACAAATGCTGGTTCATCGCCAAAGGCATCTTCAAGACTCATAGGGAGCCACCTCCGATGGCCCGAAAGAGGTCCATATCGGGAGCGATGGGAAGGTCGCGATTTTCGGTCTCTTCGATCACGGTTTCAAGGTCCTTATCGCCACGGCCGGAGACGTTGACAATGACACAGTCACCGAGTGAGTCGTGGTATTCTTCCAGATAGCCAAAGGCGTGGGCCGTCTCCAGCGCGGGGATGATTCCTTCATCCTGTGAGAGTCGGTGGAAGGCCGTCAGTGCGGCATCATCATCGATATTGACCGCCTCGACGCGGCCTTCGTCGACCAGATACGCAAGTTCTGGACCGACACCCGCATAATCCAATCCGGCCGAAATAGAGTGTGATTCCATGATTTGGCCGTGGCTATCCTGCAAGAGTTTGGTTCGTGCACCATGCAGCACTCCTTCGTCGCCAGTCGAGAGGGTTGCCGAGTTCGGTGCGACGCCTGTTTCTTCGTCGACGGCCAGCGATGAACCGCCTGCTTCGACGGCGTAGAGACTGACGGCATCGTCGTCGACGAACTCGTGGAATGCGCCCATCGTGTTTGACCCGCCGCCGGCGCAGGCAAGGACGCTGTCCGGCAGGTCGCCGTATTTCTCCTGAATCTGCTCGCGTGCTTCCGCAGCAATAACGGACTGGAAATCACGGACCATTGCCGGGAACGGCGCAGGGCCCACGACGCTGCCGATGACATAATGGGTATCTTCAACCGTCTGTGACCAATCACGCATCGTCTCGCTGATTGCCTCCTTGAGCGTTCCGCGGCCCGCCGTGACCGGGTTTACCTCGGCCCCGTTGATACGGATCCGGAACACGTTCGGTCGCTGTCTGGCGATATCGGTCTCGCCCATATAGATTTCACAGGGCATATCGAGGTGGGCAGCAGCCATCGCAGTGGCAGTTCCGTGTTGGCCC
>PWEK01000100.1 GCA_003553445.1 Elusimicrobiota bacterium | reverse complement strand
GGCGAGCACACCCGCTACGCTCGCGGCGAGCAGAAAGATAGCGACGTATGCGGCCACAGCGCGTCGTTGCATGGTTCCAGCATGGGCCACCCGTCGTATAACGGTTACTAACGCGGGCGACGGCGACTCGCAAGCGATTCAGGAAGGATGTATGAAGGGTTCAAGATGCGGAGAGTAGGGGCGTGAAAACGCGAGTGTAACACGGATGTACGAGGATCAAAAAGACCACACTGGTCCAAAAATATCAGAAATAAGCAATCGTCGTAAATATAAGGTCTGGGTTAGTTGTCCGCGACCTATAATATGTTAGCAGGCAGCGTTTATATCTAAACTACCAGCTACGGATGTTTGAAGCATGACCGACGCTGGAACCAGATGTGCAGCAATACGTCAAAAGTACCACACAGCTTGGAGAAATACTTGCGATCGTTCCCGGTTTGTAATGGAGGTGTTCCAGATTGCCACCCGTTGATCCGCTCTACTGGGGGCTCGCGGTGATCCCGCTTGCCCTGTTGATGATCACCCTCGTCGTGCTCCGATGGAAGGCGCACGAGGCTGCCTCCGTTGGAATGTTCGCCGCTATCCTCATTGCCTTCGGAATGTATCGGATGGACCTGGCCGACATCGCCGTCGCCAGCGCGGTCGGCGTCTGGGAGGCGGCCGCGATCCTCTATATCATCATTCCCGCACTCATCTTTTATCACGTCATCGACCGGGCGCGTGGGTTCGACGCGCTCCGAGAACAGATCAAATCATTCACCAGCAACGAGCTGTTTTTGGTGCTCTCGGCGGGCTGGGTGTTCGTCTCGTTCATGCAATCGATCTCCGGGTTCGGCACCCCCATCGTCGTCGTCGCGCCGATCCTGTTCGCGCTCGGGGTAAAACCGGTCTATGCGGTGGCGATCCCGCTCATCGGCCATGCATGGGCGAACACGTTCGGAACCCTCGGCGTCGCGTGGGTGACGTTGGAGGGGATCGTCACCATGCAGGACGTGTTGTTGACGGCGGTGAGCGCGGGTATCCTGTTATGGATGGCGAACGTTCTCGCCGGCGTGACGATCGCGTACATATACGGGCGGAGGCAGGCGGTCACCTACGCGCTGCCGATGATCGCGATCATCTCGGTGGTCCACGGCGGCGGCCAACTGATCGGGATCTACTTCTGGGAGCCCGCCTTCGCCAACTTCTTCGCCGCGACGCTCGCGCTGCTCACGCTCGCGCCGATCTCGAAGCTCTCGCGGTATGCGACCCCAGCGGACGACATCGAACGCCGTCCGGCGATGAAAGACGAGTTCACCTCGATGCACGCCGAGCGCTCCACGCCCGTCGTCGCCGATGGAGGAACCGCTGAGGACGCCGACCCCCGTGCCGACGGCGGTATCGTCGCCCCGACCACCACCGACGCCGTCGACGAGGACCTAATGAACCTCAAACTCGCAGCGTTGCCGTTCGGCGTGCTCGCTGTGATCGCGTTCGTGACGGCGGTCGTCGAACCGATCGGCGAGGCGTTGGAGCCGGCCGAACTCGTCATCCCGTTCCCGGCCGTCGAGACGGGTTACGGCGTCGAGACCGCGGCGTTGGGCGGCGCTGGCGAGGGCCTCGCATTGATCAATTATCCCGGGATGTTCCTCCTCGTGAGCGCGCTCGTCGCGTATCTCGTGTACCGCTACACCGGCCACTACGAGCGGACCCGGGAGCTAGTCGAGGGCGAACAGGAGGGATTCCTGACGGTGGTTCTGCGCACCGCGATCCCCGCGTCCATCGCGGTCGTCGGCTTCCTCGTGATGGCGCTCGTGATGGATTACAGCGGGCAGACGAGCGTGCTTGCACAGGGACTCGCGTCGATCGCGACGGACAACACGTACGGCTTCCTCTCGCCCGTCATCGGGGCGCTCGGGGCGTTTATGACCTCCAGTAACACCGCCTCGAACATCCTCTTCGGCGCGCTGCAACTGGAGACCTCGGCCGCGCTCGGGACCTCCGAATCGTGGATCCTCGCCGGTCAGACCGCCGGCGGGGCCATCGGAAACGCCATCTCGCCCGCGAACGTGATCCTCGGAACGACCGCCGTCGGCATCGTCGGTCGGGAAGGCGACGTCCTTCGTGTCGTGATCCCGTGGGTCGTCGGCGTCTGTGCGCTCGTCGGGATCTTCATCGTCGCCGCGATCGGTGTCGGCTTCCTGGGGGTGATCTGAATGGACCCCACCAACGCATACACCGGAGCCTTCCTCCTCGCCGGGGTGGCGTTACCGCTCATCAGCTACGGTTCGATGAACGGAATGGAATCGCTGGCGACCGTCGGCCTGGTCGCCATCGTCGTCGCCGGTATCATCCCGCTGATCGTGCGCTACCTCGAGGAGCCCACACCAGCGTAACCGCTAGGGCACCCATCGACGGCCACGTCGCACAGGATCGGTTCGGTCGGTAAATAGAACGCCACCCGTTTCGTCGCGAAATCAGCTACAAGCGGAATATATACCACCGCCACGGGAGCAATGGGTCAGTAGATGAATCGCAGAGTCGACGATCGATCGCGAAGGAGCCGTAGGTAACGTGTACACCGACGACATCAACGAGACCGCAACGGAGATCCTCGGCTACTCACGATGGTGGCAGATCGCCGCCGCCGCGCTCATGATGGCCATGGTGAGCCCGTATCAGTACGTCTGGTCGGCGCTTGAAGGGCCGCTCGCGGCCGAGTTGGACGCGTCGCTCTCGGCGCTCG
>PWEK01000035.1 GCA_003553445.1 Elusimicrobiota bacterium | reverse complement strand
TCTCATCTGTTAAAGAGATGAAGGAGCTTTACAAAGCAGAAGAAGAGATGAAAGACAGATTCGGCAAAATCCCCGAAGTTCTCGATAACCTTATAAAAATAATTGAGATAAAGATAAAAGCTTCCAATGCCCGCATACAGGAAATAATCGCAACTAAAAGAACACGTAAATTGCGTATTAAATTTGCAGGCGGAGAGATTCTTGAGAGAGATATTTCAAACCAAAATATCTTAAAAAAAATAAAAAATGAAATAAGTAAAATGGAAAAAATCAGTTAGAAAAAAAATCCCCCTTGACAGGGGGGTGTTTATTTACTAATGAATAGGAGTAGGAGAAGGTGTGTAGGAGGTTTTATTTATGTTAAAGAAGTTCTTTCTTATGTTTGTTGCGCTGGTTTTTTCATTCGCTCTAACCGAAGTCTCTCATTCCCAGGCAGTAGAAGATTTGCTGTGGGAAGAGATTCCTGTTGTTTACACCGCCTCAAGAAGAGCGGAGGAAGCGCCTGATGCGCCCGGTACGGTTATTGTAGTGACGGCTGATCAGATCAGAGAGAGGGGTTATGTGAATCTGGAGGATGTATTCAGAGATCTTCCGGGAATGGAGGTTTTGGAAAACTATTACTGCGAACAGTCCAATATGGTTCCGGTAAGGGGGGTAATTGGCAATAATAAAATAGTTGTACTTATTAACGGAGCCAGGGTAAACCCGCCGGGCGGAGAGCAGATGATGTTCAGAAATGACTTTGCCGTAAGAAATGCCGAACAGATTGAAATTATATACGGTCCCGGTTCAACGCTCTACGGACAGGATGCCATCAGCGCGGTAGTCAATGTGATAACGAAGAAACATGCTATTGAAGACGGATGGCAGACAAAAATTTCAGGCGGATACGGTATGTTTGATCATAAAGATTTCTTTGTATCGTCAGGACGGCAGTTTGAGGATTTCGGAATAACCGGAAGTTTTCAGATAATTGACGGAGATCTGTCCGATTACAGCGACACCTTTTCAGACTGGTACGAAGCGCTGGATGGAGGATATGTAGATACTCCGGAAAGGTGGAAGTACGGCCTTAATGCCCACGTAAACCTTTTCACAGACGACACCTCTTTTCAGCTCTGGTACAGAGATTCCCATGAAAGCAGCACGGAGGGAGGCCATATTGCTCTGAAGTATGATGAAACTGCAAAATGGGGCGATTCTACAATAATGGCTGAAATAAGAAATACTTATCAGCTTACCGGAAATACCGAGCTGGAGTCAACGCTCACATACAGCAATTATGAAGTTAATGAAAAATCAAGGTTTGTATTTCCTTACGAAGGGGAACTTGTTTTAAACGATGACAAGTATGGTGTGGGCTCAGGAGTGACACTTGAGGAGAGAGTGACCTCCGATTTGTCCGAAGACATGACACTGATGGGTGGACTGGTGGCTTCGCATTTTAACGTAATCCCGAAATTCACTGTTCCGGGAAGAATTGATAAAGAGCGGGATCTTATAGGCCAGGCGAAGGATTTTCATTACTGGACGGAAGAAGGAGATCTGGATTCAAAGAAATATATCGAGGGCGCCGGAGTCCTGGTATACCAGACCTACGGTGCTTACCTGGAAGGGAACTATCAGATAAACCCGCAGGTGACAGCTATAGCCGGCGCAAGGGTTGATATTGATACCCGCCATGACGAAGTTCCTTTCAGCCCCAGGGTTGCAGGCATCTACCGCCCCGCGGAAAACATGTCTTTAAAGTACATTCATAACAGGGCTTTCGTGTCCCCGTCGCCTTTTAATATGTACAATGTCTGGCATGACGGTCATTCAATAAACCATCCTAATTTCGATATTGAACCGGAAACAGCCACTTCGCACGAAATTAATTTCACATTAACCGAGCCCGGCTATAATTTAAGCGCCAGCGTTTATTACAATGAGCAGGAGAACATAATTACGGAAGGGTTTCACGATGAGGAAGCAACCGTTATAAAAGAGATCTGGTTGTATGATGGAGATAGAGAAGAGTGGAATTCCTTACCGCTAACCAACAATGTTAACCTGGGAGAAAGCCGTTCAATCGGGTTTGACTTGTCCGGAAACATAAACCTGGGTAAACATTCCATATGGGGTTCGTATTCCTATGTTGATTTTGAGAGAGAAATAGATGGTCAAACTTCAGGACTGGATCAGATTTCAGAGCATAACATAAGGCTCGGAGGCACCGCCTATATCCTGGATAATCTTTCCATAACTCCAAGCCTTGTACTAAGGAGCACCCCGGAAAACATATACGCTTTTGATGAAGATGATGATGGCGAGCCTTTTAAGCCGACTTTGATATTGAAGGATGATGAGGCCGCAGAATGGCCTTATGAGATTAACGCCCATATCAGGTATGGAGCTACTGAAGACCTGAGCATATACGCCAATATCAGAAACCTGACAGACAACAGGTATGCAACAAAAGGCCTGCACAGCCCTATACCTCAGGAGCCATTCAGGTTGGTTGTGGGACTGGAATACTTAATGTAAAATTCAGCTGTTAAGCATGGTTCGTTCAAAGGGCAGGTTTTTTAAATAAAGCCTGCCCTTTTTCTTTTAAATACCTGTATTACAGTCAATAAAAAGAGAATCATCCTCCTCCCTGTCAAATCATTTCCTGACTTCCGAATTGGGACACCCATTTATTTGTAAACAACATCATAAAGCTGTTGCTGCTCGTCATCCATCTTCAATAACTGCCTTTTCCTTATGTTAGAAGAAGGCATAACATACTC
>PWEK01000037.1 GCA_003553445.1 Elusimicrobiota bacterium | reverse complement strand
TTTCCATCCGTTCCCGGCTTTTTTCGTTCAATTCCGGAAACTGTTTTACTCTCCTTTTTGGAAATTTATTGTCATTCTGCTTAATAATATTTATCAGTATATCTATCTTCTTGGGCGACAATTCATATTCCCTGTCAATCTTTTTAAAAGCCCTGTCATAGGATCTAAGATATAGTATTTCTTCTTCAAATTCCTCAGTTATTGTTTTCTCAAAAGTAAAGAATAAATATTCTACTATATCGGTGTAGTCAATGAGGGAATAATAACTTTTCGTCTCCCCTTTGACCTTTATCTCTTCTTCTTCACTTAGCGTATACTGAATCCTTTTCATAAGAGGTTTTGATATATTCTCAAGTGAGGAGTCGTATTCAAGCCGGTTATTTAGCATATTAGCGGATATGGGAACAATTATATCATCAGGTATTATTCCCGAAGACTTAAGTATGCTGTGGATAACAAACCTATGCAGCCTGCCGTTTCCGTCGGAAAAAGGGTGGATGAAGACAAGCCCGTAGGAAATCACGGCCGCCCTTACAAAGGGGTTAAGGCCGGATTCTTTCATCCTGGCATCTGCATTAAACAGCCCATTCATCAACCCTTGTTTATCTTCAGGCCTGGCAGCTATAAAATGTATAACCGGTTTTCCTTTTCTATAACTGCCGACATAATTCTGCTTTTCGGTATAATAATCTTTATCCTGTTTTTCAGCCGATAGTACTATTTCGTTTTGAAGGGCTATGATATTTTCTTTATCTAAAATATTTAGCTGCTTGGAATATTTTAATAATTCAACAAAAACTTCTACCTTATTCTGAGGGGGTATTTCATTTTCTATCCGGTAAGAGCTTTTCGTTTCCATGCTGTAAAGAAAATCAGCGGCTCTCTTTAAGATTTCTTTTCCTGTACCGGCCATTATATCCCGCAGCCTTTTTGAAAAATCCTTTTTATGAAGATCCCTTATCCTGTCCGTCTTCCTTACCAGTGGATTAAAATCCGGATTTCCCAAAAAATTATCATTTATTTTGTATTTTTTTATTTTCTCTTTATTTGATGTGAAATATTTATCCTCATCCAGAATATCAATATAGGGTCCTTTCATCTCCTTTTTAAAATCCAGTTTTTTACAGCTTAGGTATTCATAGAGAAAATATATTTTTTTTGCGTACATACCGGAAATATTACTTTTTATGTACCGCATTAAATCTTTCTTATTTATATTCTCAAATACTTCTTTTAAAAATAGAAGATCAACTGTTTCATGCTTCAAGTTAAATACTATATTGGGAATATCGCTATTTTCCAAAACATATTTACAGTTCAATACCCTTAATTCAATGTTCCTGATTTTTCCCGTATAATTTTTTTGCTTATTGCTTATGCAGCTTATTGTACCGCAGTATGGCGGGGCAATAGAATATTTATCCATGAAATAGGAGAATCCCGCCAGTTGATATTTTTTTTTGACCTGTTGCAGGGAAAAATACATTTTATTAAAACTTCATACTTTTCATTAACATTGCACCTTTAATAATATATTTTATTAATAATAATACCAATATTCATCTTTTTATTAAAATAATATACTTCTTGTTAAAAGTCAATAGCTCCCGCAAAGAAATACAGGTTCATCAACTTGCTGTTATGAATGGAAAAAGTCAAAAGAAAAGCTGTTTATTTATAATGCTACGCAAAATACAAGCCATTATTTTTTCAATTACTTATATTTCAATACCTTTTGTCTTTAACTTCTTGTAGATAACAACACTTCTGAAAAACCTGATTTTCTCAGAAAATTCAAGGTTAAAATCCTTTGTTTATCTGAATTTTATTTGACTTTGAGGGATCCGCCGGTGATTTTAATTTTAAGGTCAATAATATTAACGCAGGTATTAACGGGCATTTTTCGACCAGGGATATAATCTGCTAAAAAATATCACTATATTTCAGATTAAAATACACATAACATAAATGAAACAATTCAGGCTTCGAAGAAGTCAAATTGCAACGAGAAAACAGAAAAAATATAGGGCAAATATTTGATTTTGACAACTAACGGCAATATATTGAACTAATTGCCACTAATTGGTAGCGTAATCTACCGCTCATGTGTTCCTACTGTCAAAACAAGCCCTTGTCACCTGCCCAAAGCAGACAGTATTAAATCAATATTGTTGCAAAATTGTGGTAAGGACAGAGTTTAAGAGTGGATAAACAGCAGTGTATAAAGTGGATAGATAGTAGTATATCCAATTAGAATATTTTCTTGAAAATATCAGCACACACACAAAGATGAGTTAAAAAATCAAGATAATTTGACAAAGTGCTTATAAATTTCGCATAGCGAGTAACGAACATTAAATTAACCATCCCGTAGCGCACTCTTTGTTGACACAGTATCCCTAAAAATTTTATTCTACCGTTTATATGCAACAATTAGAAAATAAAAATTGTCTTTACGTCAACTGTATCGTCAACCTATGCGTCAACTTATTGAAAGTATATTAAAATAATGTAGAATAAAATATATAGCAATGCTTAAGGAAAGAGAAAAAGAAAAAATTAAGTTGTTTAAAAACCTGTTTAAAGGGCGTAATGAAATTTTTGCAAAACGCTGGGAAAAGGCAAACAAAACTGCAAGCGGATATACCCCGGTGTGTTTAAATGAATGGAAGAAGGGGATATGCATAAAACTTCACAGGAAAAAATGTAGAAATTGCAATTCCCAGAAATATCCTGCCTTTGATGATCATTATATAGTACAACATTTAAAAGGTATTGAGACTTATGGAATATATCCGCTACTTGATGGAAATTATTCATATTTTCTGGCTGCGGATTTTGACGGCAGTGCCTGGAGAAAAGATGCTGTCAGATTCATAAATAAATGTAATGAGTATGAGTTGCCGGCCTATCTTGAAAAATCCCGGTCGGGGAACGGCGTCCATGTATGGTTATTCTTTCAGGAAAAATATCCTGCCTTTAAAAGCCGTAATATTGCTGTTAACATATTAAGGGAAACAAAAATAATAGATCAATTCGAAAAGGAAGGCAGTTTTGATAGACTTTTCCCTAACCAGAGTATTTTAAGCGGCAAGGGAATTGGAAATCTAATTGCTTTACCCTTACAGGGAGCTTCAAGGAAACTTAATAATACTGTTTTCTTGGATATTGATGATGAAGAGCTAAGCCCCTTTGAAGACCAGTGGTTTTTTTTAGAAAATGTAAAAAAAATATCTTCAAAAATATTAGATCAAATATATGAAAGATTTAATAACGATAATAATGTAAAAGTAGGTACTAAAAAAGTATTATCACTCACATTAAAGGAAAAAATATATATATCCACAAACAACCTTCCAAAACCCCTTATTAATTTTTTAAGGGAAAAGTTAAATTTCATAAACTCCGAATACATTATAAAGAAGAGAATAGGTTTAAGTACCTATGGAATGGAAAAATATTTTAAACTGGTCAATTCCGAAACCGACAAAAAAATTTCAGTCCCCCGGGGTTTTTCAAGTGAATTAATAAAATTCTTAAATGATAATGATTTAAAATTTGAGTTGATAGATAAACGACATAAGAGTGAACCAATTGAATTTGATTCTTCTTTACAGTTATTTCCTTATCAGGAAGATGCTATAGACGATATTATGTCTTCAGAACAAGGCATTCTGGTTGCTCCCCCCGGATCCGGCAAGACCATTATCGGTATCGAGCTTATTGCTAGAATAAAGCAACCGGCATTAATTGTAACACATAAAAAACAGATTTTTAATCAGTGGGTTGAAAGGATTGAACATTTTTTGAATATACCAAAAAGAGACATAGGCCAGTTCTGTGCAAATAAAAAATTAATTGGAGAAAAAGCAACCGTAGGAATGGTTCAGACACTCAACAGATTGAATGAGAATTATTTTGAGGAAATTTCAAGTAAAACCGGTATAATTATTGTAGATGAATGTCATCATATGCCGGCAAAAATGTTTAGAACTGTAATAACAAAAACTTCACCCTTTTATCTTTATGGATTAACAGCTACACCGGAACGCAAGATTAATGACGCCAAACTCATATTCATATATTTAGGTAATATACTGCATGAGATAGAAAAAGATTATAAATTGGGGCCAAGGCAGGTTAAGTCTGGTTATGCAAATACCAGAGTTATTATAAAAGATACCTATCTAAAAATACCATTTAGAGCTAAAACCGACAACTTTCATATGCTGTCGAAAATCATTGTATATGATACAAATAGAAATATGCAGATTGTCAGTGATATTATTAAGGAAGTTAAACATGGCTACCGGTGTCTTGTTCTTACAGAACGCAAAAGTCATGTTGCGGTTTTAGGTACCTATCTTAAAAGGGAGCATGAAATAATTGCACTTACGGGTGATTTAACTGAGAAAAAACGAAAAGACAAAATAAAGCAGGCTAAAGCCGGTGATTTTCAGATACTTATATCAACGGGACAGCTGATTGGAGAGGGAACGGATTTCAACAACCTGGATTGCTTGTTTCTTGTTTATCCTTTTTCATTTACGGGTAAGCTGACTCAATATATAGGAAGAATTCAGCGCGGGAAAAATACAGAAAATATTATTTATGATTACCATGATAGCAAGATAGAATATTTAAACAGATTTTATAAAAAGAGGTTAAGATATTATAAAAAGCATAATATGCTGGAGGGTCAGTTAAATGTTTAATCCAAATTTTCGATATACCAATAAAATTGTTAATGATTTAAATCTTATCACCGAAGCAAGAACTTTAATTCTTAATGCAGCTCTGGTTCCCAAATGGGAAGTTGCTTTAAGA
The DNA here is from genome assembly GCA_003553445.1 of Elusimicrobiota bacterium. Classification (GTDB taxonomy): domain Bacteria; phylum CG03; class SLGR01; order SLGR01; family SLGR01; genus PWEK01. The sequence goes on along the minus strand of PWEK01000037.1, from coordinate 7,699 downwards.
AGGGAAGCATTATTGAAAAATGCCCATGCGTCAACAGCCATCGAGGGAAATCCTCTTTCTTTAGAAGAAGTTACTGCGTTGGCTGATGGCAGAAATATTATGGTGCGCAGGAAAGATAAACAAGAAGTTCTTAATTATATAGAAGCTTTGGATAAAATTCCTGATTTTTCTGATAAGGTTTCGATAAAAGTGCGGGACCTGTTAGAAATTCATAAGATTGTAACAAACGAAACTTTGGATAAACCTGAGGATGAAGGAGTATTCCGTAATTGTCAGGTTGTTGTGGGAAATCAAATGACGGGAGAGATTGTTTTTAGGCCACCTGAAAAAGAAGATGTTCCAAAACAGGTTGAAGAGTTTTTAGAATGGATCAATTCAAAAGAAGCAGAGAGACTTAATCCGGTTATTGAAGCAGGTATTACACATTACGAGTTGGTTAGGATTCATCCTTTTGTAGACGGTAACGGAAGAACGGCAAGGGTCATGGCTACTCTGATTTTATACAGGCGGGGTTTTGACGCGAAACGATTTTTTGCATTAGACGACTATTATGATGCCCAAAGGCGTAATTATTATGAAGCATTAAAAAAAGTTGAGCAAGATACTTTGGACTTAACAGGTTGGTTGGAGTATTTTACCGAGGGAGTGGCTATAAGTATTAAAGCGGTAAAGGATAAAGTAATAGGGTTAAGTAAGAATATAAAATTCCTCAAGGACAAGGGACAAATTGCTCTGGATGCGAAACAAACAAAAATTGTGGAGTGGGCAGTAAAAAACAATAAAATTAGAAGTTCTGATATTCAGGAAATGTTTAATATATCCAGACAGGCTGCTTATAAGATAATCAAAAAATTGATACAAATGGGAGTTTTTAAAAAAAAGGGCAGCGGTAAAGCGACTTATTATGTGTTAAAGTAAGTTGACGTAAAGGTTTACGAATAGGTTGACGCAAGCAACACCGTCCAGCTCGGGGAGCCAACCTCTGTACTCGAACCGGATTTTGAGAAATCGATCTCCGGTTTATTTTTTATCCCCACGCCTTGCGGCCTGCCATTTTCGCACCGCTGCGCAGTTCTGATATCCGATATTAAATTTTAAATAACTGTTGAACTATATAGGGGGGGGGTAGTTTCACATAACAGGGACCCGGATTGCTCCGCTTCGTCAAGCAGCCGTTGTCTTGAAAGTTCCATTCTATTCTTCCCATTCCCGGTTAACAATGTACTCCGGGACAATTAGATTCCACCGCTTCACCAAAACTCCTCCTTCAAGACCTTTATCAATATACCGCAGCTGTTTTGGAATATGAGGCTCCAGTTCTTTAAGGTCATTCTCTTTAACAGAAAGAATTTTTTTGTTTTCCTCTAAAAAATATCCAACCCGGGCAACCGTAGAAGCATTTTCCAGAATTTTAACGTAATTTATCACCTTTTGCATGTTTAAATATCCAACACCCTCAAAAGATCTATAGATCTCTTCCCACCCCCCACTTAAACTGGGCCTGTTCAGTAAATCCACAAGTGTTCTTTCCAGTGAAGTAACATTAACAAAAATACCATGACGGTCCACCCGCTCAACATAAATTTCATTTTTATTTTTGTTTTGCAAAACTGCCGGAAATGAAACAGGTTTAAATATAACGTTTCTAAACTCAAAAGAATGTTTTGAACTATTCGTGAAATAAATGTAACGATTATGAATTGACTGGGCATGTCCGTGAAATTCCAGCGCGGTATGATAACCAAGCACTGCATCAGGCGTTGCTTTTACAGCAATCAGAAATCCGTCAAGGGGATAAATATCCGGATCCCTTCCGGGTGGAATAGCGGCATATAAATTATTCTTGATTCTTATGATGTGACCCTTTTTCTTATGGTAATGCAGCAGTTGTTTAACAGTCTGCTTTTTTGCATTGCCCTCCTTTTGCCAGAAATCTTCAATTTCCTTTCGTCTAAATACCGGGTGTTTATTTAAAAATTCATTAGTTTTCATAATACCCTCACTTTATTTTCATTGCAATAAGTTATAATAATATTATAACTTTTAGATATTTTTTTCAATAGGAGCTCTTATATCTTTTGTGAACAGGAAGGGAGAACGTATCCTCCCGCAAAGAAATACAGGCTCATCAATTTGCTGTTATGAATGGAAAAAGCCAAAAAAAAACTTTTTATTTATAATGCTGCGCAAAATCCCCAGCCCGTTATTTTTAAAAACTGTTTTTCCTGTATGCCTTATCTTCTAAAATATAATAAGTAAAATCGGATCCGCTGTACAAGAGAAAGCTTTTCATGAGCACATAGATTTTGAAGCGCTTACATATATGTTGGATAATTCCTTTAGACACAGGGATAATGTCGGGAATAATACGCAGGTCCGCGCCGGAAGCGCGCAAAGGTATAGAGCCGAATCCGGAATAGTGCATGCTGAAATGCCCGGAGAAGGAGATTTAAGTCACGGGCTGCAGCTATGCATAAACCTTCCCCGCCTTCTCAAAAATATCGCACCTTATTATGAGCAGATTGACTGCTTGCCGGTCACTCGGGATAAGGGGATAATTATAACCACAGCAGTAGGTGTTATATTCATGTATATGAATTCCATCTCTCCCAAAGGACCATTAATATTCGTCCAGCAACTTAGAAAAATTCTTTTCGGTTAAAAATTCCGCCTCTTCGGGTCTTTTCAGAAATTTGCTTACTTCGTTACGCGCCTTTTTAAAATCACATTTCTTAATTCTTTTTTTAAGTACTTCTTTCCAGTTTTTTTCTGTTAGTTGCTTATGGTTTCTGTCGGTCTGTTTCACTGCATTATTCAGCAGAACAAGATTCGGACGGGGCTTTTCGTCATTTGTAAGGTACCACAACAAGTCGTACCAGTCTCTCCCTTTTGTATATTTTCTAAACAGCAGAGCATGAATTTTACCCGAGAATAAAGATGACAAATCATAGGTATTAAATGAGAGCAGAAAATATTTATTTTTAATATTTCTCTCCACTACAGCCCCGGAAGGGGGATTAGTATCCAAATCCAGTTTAATAGACATTTTTTCCTCGTTGTGAGGCGAAAGCCCGGACTCATATTTCAAACCTTTAAACTTTACAAAGGAATATTGAACAGTTTTGGAAAAATCCGATGAAAATGACACATCATATCCGGCAAGGCTTAATTCGCGTTTTAATATTTTTACATTATCATCTAATCTGTCAAAGCTTTTTTTAGTAGAAGAAAAATCCAGATATTCAGAATATCTGGGCAGATCATATACAAAGCGCAGGGCCGTCCCTCCCAGAAAAGCCGCATTGTTAAAAAAGTTATTTTCTTGCAGTATTTTTAAAATATAGGACTGCAGGTATTCGCGCATAACATTTAATTTATTACTTTCTCTTTTTTCCTTTTCTAATATTTCCAGCAAATGGTCTTTCATAATTCTTCCTCACTCTGCCGGCGCGCGTTAATATATTTAATCATACGGTCAGCTGCAACTTTAATTTTTTCAGAACTATATTGAGACGCATAGCGTTTAAATCTGTCTATATCCAGCCTGTCTGTATTTTGAAATCTCATTTCATTGATAAAATCATCAGTAATATCAGTTTTAGTTAGATAAAAAAAATCCAAAACCGCTTTTTCCGGGTGGGCAATAAACCCTGTCTGTTTTTCTTTTTTTAAAGTTTTATATCCCCAAAAATATTTTTTATTTATATGGCGATATTCAAAAATACCGATTTTGTTTTCATACCTATTCTGTCTTTTAGTTGTAACAGAAGTATAAGAAGTAACCATTTCGGGAATCAGCCCGTAAAACTCAAGGGCCTTCTCTACACTGATATAAGAAGGCCTTTTCAGGACACCAGCAATGTGGGGTTCATATGGAACAATTTTCCGGTAACTGTCGCCAAGAATATAATAACCCCTCTTAAGTTGGACCAGCTTGCCCGCACTTACCCACTGAGATACCTGGACTCTGATTGATTTATTACCACCAAAGAACGCCGATAATTCAATAACAGGATATTCTTCGGTTAATTTAATAAACTCTTCCCATTTCATGGCATTATTTTAATATATTTATTAAACTATTGCAATGCTTCAGGTGGCTATCGTGCAATCTTTATTTTTTGTTTTCCCGATACTCTCTGACATATCGTAATATTGAGCATCAAGGCTCCGGAGTGAACTTAAAAATAAATATTTACTCCCAAATTACTCCCAAATACTCCAAAATCGCACTAAATTGAGATTGTTCAATAATTGACCTTTTGTATTCATTGTCTTCGAGAGTTTTTGGGCAACTTTTGTTTCTTCCATTTTGTTGTTGTCCATAAAAAGAGCATTAAACAGTCTCAAATTATTATTCTTCACTTAAAACATACATTTTAGTGGGATCTGTTTTAGATTTGGAGTTGCTGTGTACAAGTTTTAATTCAATCAGATGTTTTAATTTATTGCGAGCTGTTTCAGGGGTTTTTTCAATCACTTGTAATACTCCATAGGCGTACTCTCTCTTAATTCACGTACAGCCCCGCAGCCGGAGCACTTAAATTTAAAGAGGTAATTTGTAGCAGTCCTGACAGGAGCATGCCGGCGATTTGAATCCGGAAATATGCCTACCTTACATCCAGTGCGAGAGGGACTTCCTGTCATGTTATTTCTCCAGGCTTTAGCATTACAGTTTCCATCATCACTTTTATTTTTGCAATGCCACTGACGCCGCTGAATCCTATAGCGATGCCAGCGAGGGTTTGGCCTATTGCAATTGGCTGAGGAATTCCAGTTTTGCGGTCTGTTATTTCCTACTACAGTATCGCGGCATTTTCTGCAGCGCCATTCACGTTTACCGGTTCTCCGCCATGCGTGCAATCTTTCGTTTTTTCCGACTTCGCATCCCCACCACCATCCGGGCCTATGCAATGAAACAGTAGTTTCATCACACTCTCTACAACCAAATATATAGTCCGCTCTCATTGAATTTCTAGCTAAAGGCCCGGTGGGTCTTTCAGAATTAATTCCTACCGGCATCCAGTACTTATTATTTGAATTGCATTCACATTCTCCGGGATACTTCTGTAAACCCGTAGGTCTTGGGTTTCCATCCATAATATCTCTGATTATGTCTAATGTGAATGCGTGCAACACAGAGTTCAAATGATCCACATGAGTGCGTATAAAATAATTCTTTGCTTTTTCTGAAACAGAAGTGTGTTTTGGAACCATTACCTTATCCCGGCGGGCCCATATGGAATGAAAATCCACGTTTTCGGGAAACTCAGAGTTATTCAGCTCCCCTATAAAATCACTTCCCGGCCAAAGCTGTTCCCGGCATATTTTATAAAACGGGCCGTCTTCAAATAAGACGGATGTCCCGTGATGGGGGGAGGCAATGGTTATCAGTTTTTTAACCCTTGACTTTATTTCGGGATCCCCTATCGATTTTTCCTGAAGATATAAACGACAGGTTATACCTCCCATGCTATGCCCTACAAGAATAATTTCGTCAATAGGCAGCTCTTGCTCACAGTGAGGGCAAAGAATATCTTTTTCTAATTCGCCGGCAAGATATTGAGCGTATTTCTTAAAATCCCAATTCCCCGTGTACAGTTCAGGCATGGTAATTGCTTTTGGAATGAAACCATAAGAACGAAACAACCTTATAAGCGGGCCGTTACCAATATTCCACATATTATGATTAACCCCGTAGCCGTGAATTAAAACAACCAGTTTAAATTTCTGCATTTTTTTATATCCTTTTTTACTGTAAAAAGCCACTCCGTTTTGAATGAGGGGTATTCATAATTGAGCCCCATTGAATATCCTTTATACAAAAATGCCGCATGCCTTTTCTGCTTTTGAGTTGATTCAATGTGCTAAGCCCATATGCAGCGGTGTTTTTTATCATATCCACCTGTAGCCGGTAGTATTATACATATTTTTTGCTACTAATGATATTTCTTTACGATATTCCAGCTTTTGGATACAGCACTGAAAATTTTCGCGTCTTCATTTAAAAAAATATAAATATTTGAGGAGAAAATCGGGACTATATGTTAAGGGTGATCAGGTAAGATTATATTTTTTTCTCAGTTCTTTAACTTTTTCCCTATTTCGTTTATAATTTCCTCATGCTGGCATTATAATACTTTTCGGATACTAATATTAAAGGTCTTGTGAATTATATTGTACCTCATCGGGCTTATCGTGCCCGATATTTTTAAAAATAACCCCTTTAGGGTATAAACATATACGCCCTTTTTCCATAATATACCCGATGGGGTATATTATTAACGAAAAAAGCAGACAAAGCTAATTAAAAGCCTTATCCTTTTATTAAAATAATATCCTTTTTATTACAGTCAATAGCACCCTAAAAACGCTGTAATTTTCCCTAAAATCATAGCCCCGGTATTTATTCAACCACAAAAAAGGCAATATATATCCTCTAAAACGATATCACCCCCGCAAACTTAAGCCATTCAGGAGGGATCTTTTTTTATTTACACTTCTTCAAATTAAAAATCAGGCTCTAAAATTTCTTTTACCTTTTTTTGAACATGTTTTCTAACATTATTCTCCGGTATTTGTTTTATCCAGTATTTTACTTTCGTTTTTTTAAAAGATTTATCAAAACTTAACTCCGGAAAGTATCCAAATCGGTTCTTCTTGTATGCAGAAATATACAAACAATCAACCAATGCTTTCTCCTTCTCTGCTATTAAAAATTTGCCTTCATTCTTATACCACTTGAAACCCTTAAAGAATTCAGGTTTTATTCGGTGAACAGAAAATGTTCCGACTTTTGTGGCAATTTTCCTTGTATGTTCAATGGAGGCCAAAGTAATGACCTGGGGTATCTGTTCAATTATATCATAAAAATGCAGGGCGCTTATAAAAGAAACATAAGCCCGGGATTTCAGCGGCAGGAAAGGGATCACCGAATAAGGACTTAAAGGAGAACCTGTATCTTCAGCCCATATTCCCCTGTATAGCTTCTCTACCATCCCCTTCTCTTTCAGGGAAGTGAGAGCCTGAATTGTAGCTGAAAGAGATTTGCCGGACATATTAGATAATTGGCGGGTTGTAAAAATCCTCCCGGGAAATTCTTTTATACAGGATAAAATATGTTTCTTATCCATTTGACAGCCTTTCAATTAAATTTGCAACTTTTAATTTTACCTCCTCCCAGATTTTTTCATTATCATACATTTGCTGGTCTTCATCAGACAGGTAAAACAGCACCGAATCCCTGAATTGCCGGAAACTTATTGCGAATACATTTTCGTAAGCTTTTTCTAAATATCTGTTTTCCGTTGACACAACATACTTCTTTAAACTCTTTTCATCTATTTGAGCAATTAAAATGTACAGATCGAAAATATCTCTGGCCTGTATGATACTCCGTTTTGCAAGGGCATTGATTTTCTGCCTGCAGGTAATTACCGAATCGTAGTGCGGCACCAGAACAGGCGCTGACTTGTAGGCTCTTAAAATCTTCTCTGATACAGTTTCAACTCTTTTATTTTCATCAAAACCCCGGCGGGTGCATTTAATTTTTGTAAAAAGGCCTTCTCCACCGGAGGCAATTAAATGTACCTTAAACCTCTGGGTAGTTTCAGTCTGTTTCGCTTTTGCAATATCCGGCGGTATCACTTCTTCAATTCCAAAGGGCTTAAAAGAACTTTTAAAATCATTATCTCTAAGT
>PWEK01000093.1 GCA_003553445.1 Elusimicrobiota bacterium | reverse complement strand
GACAGGAAAAAAAACTGAAATAAACAATAAAGAAATTACTATTGTTATTTTAATCCCTCTTCTCACTTTCATTTTACTTCGCCACCACAACCGAACCATACTCATAACCATCCTTAGTTTTTATGCGGTAGATATAAATACCCGACTCTATTGAAACCGTGCTACCTTCACCGGGGCTCCAGATTATAAACCTGGAAGAACCTTTCTCTGAGCTGAAAACCTCGTTTCCCCTGATGTCGGTTATAAGCACCTCTTTGGCCTCCTCTCCGAATTTAAGCTCCGGGTATGAAGGAGTTATAAAACTACGCTCAGGCAATGCTTCATCCGGGGCCGTCTTATGGTATAAAAGCCTTACTGTGATTTCATCACTTATTTCATTATATTCATCCAGCTTCACTTTTATTACTATTTCTCCCGGCTCTACCCGTGGAGTCACAGAAAGCCTTGTCCCTGACAGAGAAGCTCCATGAGGATTGCCAACAAAATCTGCAGTATAAGGTTCATCTTCAAGAATAGTACCGTTTTCATCCGTAATTTTAACACGATATATCCGATTTTTCTCACCGGATACAGGAATTTTCAACTCATCCGGACCTGAAATTATAATGTGCTCGGGTTCTGAAAAAACTGTAAAACCCTCCTGGAAATATTCCAGGATTTTTACCGGGTGGTAGTCCCAGTTCCAGTTGTGGCGGGACTGCTGATATGCTGACTCTACAAACGCTTGATGAGCCAGGTCTTCATCTTCATAGGTTTCTCCGGATATATAAGCATGATATGAGCCAAGAGTGCGGCTTGAATCTACAAAATCAATTGGGTCTTTTGAGACTTCCTCAGGAGTGTAAAAGACGTTATAAAAAACATCAATATCACTGGCGGTAGAACCTATTGTCAAGGGCCTGGATATATTGTGAACTATATTGTTGTTTATCCGGATCCTTTCAAGAGGAAAAACCTCACCTTCATACGACTCGTTTCGTAAAAACACACCATAATTGGAACCCTCGTACTGAACATTAAATATTATATTACCCGAAACTGTATTTTGAATGTCGTCATTGATATTTGCAAGCATTATATCCCATGACCTTCCGTCCACCACAACATTATTTTCCACATAAGCTGAAGTGCCGCCTTCGGCATGCGACCTGCCGCCTCCACTCGGAGCTACCCAGATGCTGAAAGGGCTTCTGGCAACAATGTTTTCATTAACTACGGAAAGACCTCCACTACGGTGTTGAAAGGCATGTCTGGGAGCATCAGTAGCAATGTTTCTATACAAGCGTACATCTGTATTTCCGCTTTGTAAATAGAGCATATTACGATTTGGAACATAGGCATCTGAATCAAGCCAGGGAAAATTAAGAAAACTGTTTTCTTCAAATAAAAGACCATCAATGCTGTTGTAATATGTCCTTATGTTGTAGGGATTATTGAAATTAGGTTCTGCAATAATATTTCTTCGTAATTCTATATTATTAAGATTTCCCGCAGAAATTGATATTTCCATTATATTTGTTCCCAGCTTATTATGCGTCTTATTATCTTCCAGAAGTAAATTGGACAATGATGAGTGCGAAGTGCCTAGATTGTAAACATCCAATCCAGCAACTATTACATTGCTGCGCACAACCCGAAATCTCACATAATTCAATTTTGGACGTTCAATATTATTGCCATAAGTTGATACAACAAATGGCTCGTCTTCAGAACGTCCTCTTTTGCCTATTCTCCATGACCTTAGGTCCGGGTCCTCAGGATCCCCATAATCATGTCTATTATTCCACTCATCCCCCCGCTTTAATAAAATCCAGTCCGGATAACCGTTTCGGGTGAAATTATTGGCAATGCCATAGCTGCTTATCGCCTTCATTGACTCTGAAGGACCAATAATATCCAACTCTGCAATAGATATTCCACTACCGCCATTATTGTTTTGAACATATAGCCTGTAATTCTCATACTCCACCCCTTCATTAAGTTCAAATTCTCTTCGTTCCCCCATATACCAATTAGTTTCATCAGTTACTTTATGTAAATCCACCCACTCAGAACTATCATCACTCCCTTGAAATATCCAATCTTTTGGAGCCCTGCTTGCGGGATACCCATATTCATATGAAGTAACAGCAATTGCATAACCACTCACAACTTTTGATGAATTAAATCCATATGCTATCCATTCATTATTGGAACTATTAGCTCGCCAGTATTCTCGGCGGCCAATCCTTCGATTGAACACTTCCCAGGCTTCACCAAAATTCTCAGAACTTGCACTTGCTACCCCTGACGGTTCATTATAATCACTCATAACCGGTGTTACTCTTTTACGAAATGGACCCTGAGGCTCCTCATCAGGAGTAGTAACCCCAATGTCGGAAGCGTAATATGGCACGCCAGCCGCGTCGTTCCCTTTCGAACTGGAGACATAGACAATCCGTGTATCTCCGCTGGGTTCAATAACGGTCCAGCCGTCGCGGTCAACCTTTCTTGAGGCCTCGGCAACCACGATCTTAACCGTTCTCTTTTCCTGTCCGTCGTAAACAGTTAAATCATTTGTTCCCAGATCATCCTCAGTCACGGTATAAGGCAGAGTATCAGTTAGTCCTGAAAAAACATAATTTCCTCCCGTTAAGTCAATATCCTCTTTTGTTAAAACGGTATTTACATTCTTATAGGTTATCTCCCTGGCTGAATTAAGAGCATATCCCCTGACAGGAAAAAAAACTGAAATAAACAATAAAGAAATTACTATTGTTATTTTAATCCCTCTTCTCACTTTCATTT
>PWEK01000005.1 GCA_003553445.1 Elusimicrobiota bacterium | reverse complement strand
ACAAGATTTTAAAAGGTGTGCCTTTTTATTTCACCCCCCCCCCAAGTTTTTCTTGCTTCAGGCCTGTTAAAAGGTATTTTCTCTCTTTTCTAAAAAATTTTTCGCGGGTGCCTGCGGCACCAAGAGCGGGTGATAAATCTTTTCCGGAAAAATCATCCTCTGAAAAACCTCTTGAAGAAATAAAACAAAACGGTTCCTGAAAAGAAAAAACTATTTTCTTTTCCCGCAAAACAAAGTAGTCACCGGTCGGTGACTAATAATCCTACTGATTATCTGCAAACCTATTTTTAAAAGCCTATCTTCCTGCCTTCATTACTTTTATCAGTAAGGAGTTTGTTTAATGCTTCGATTATTTCTTTTATCGCTTTTTTGTTTTCAACTATATGAGACTCTTGCGAGTTCAACCTCTTTTCGATTTCAGCTACTATTGCTTTCAGCTCATTGTTCTCTAAAGCCAGGGTCTTTAACCTGGTAAAAGTTCTCATTATCTGAATATTCACCTCTATAGCACGATCACTCGTAAGAACTCCTGAAAGCATCGCAACACCATTTTCGGTAAATGCGAGCGGTGTTTTTCTAACTCCTCCCCAACTTGATGTCGCAATCTGCGACTTCAAGTTGCCAAACTCTTCTTTCGAGAGCTGAAACATAAAATCCTCTGGGAATCTCTTAATGTTTCGGCGAACCTGTTCGTTTAATCTTCTGGTCTCCACTCCATACATTTCCGCAATATCTCTGTCAATCATTACTTTCTGTCCTCGGATAAGAAAAATCTTTTTTTCTATTACCTCTACAGGAATCATTTTGTTCATAGGGAGCCCCTTTTCTTTGACAGATTACTTACTAATATGTATATTATAAATTGTAGTATAACAAGTTCTGGAGGAATATGCAAGATCTACAGGAAATTATAAAAGAAATTAAAAAACAAAAAACTTACTATTCAAAAGAAAAGAAATGCCTTAAAGAGGAAATATCTAAGTTACCACGCGGGACTATACAAAAGAAAGAAATCAGTAATAAATCGTATTATTACCTTCTGTACCGAAATAAGGGAAAGATCGTTAATGAGTATCTCGGAAAATCTGCACCGCAAGAATTAGAAGAACAGATTGCCGAAAGAAAACATTTGCAGAAGGAATTAAAACCGGTTAATGAAGCATTGAAGATATTAAATAAATTGAAAGTATGATGAATTATTTCTTATACGCCCGCAAATCAAGTGATGCAGAGGACAGGCAGGTCCCTTCAATAGATTCACAACTCCGGGAACTCAGGGAGTATGCCCGGAAAGAGGGTCTTAAAATCGTAAAGGAATACACCGAATCCCGCACATCTAAGAAACCCGGAAGAAAAGTATTCAATAATATGCCGCTTGATATTAAGACTGGAGAGGCTGACGGCATAATCGCATGGCACCCAGACCGGCTCGCAAGAAACTCAATTGACGGCGGTAAAATTCTTTTCCTGATAGATACAGGAATGATCAGGGATTTAAAATTCCCTACTTTCCGTTTTGATAATACCGCCTAAGGGAAATTTATGCTGAACATAGCATTCGGGCAGTCGAAATATTACATCGACAACCTTTCAGAAAACGTTAAGCAGGGAATCCGGGAAAAAGTAAACCGAGGTGAATTTCCGGGATGGGCGCCTCTTGACAAGAGACCGGAATGACAAAACAATATCTCCAAGCGCGATGGTTAAGATATTAATGAACCCTTTTCATTACGGTGTATTCCGGCTGAAAGGGGAAATCTTTGAGGGAAGCCATCCGCCCATAATCTCCAAGCGGCTCTTTGACAGGGTTCAGGAGGTCTTTGAGATACGCTCCAAACCTACAAGAAAAGCCCGCTATAATTTCGTATTCCGTAGATATTTTAAATGTGATGCATGCTGAGCTATGATAACCGCAGAAAAGAAAAAAACACCTACTATATGAAAGGTGGCTGCCGGCGGAGGATTCGAACCCCCACGAACGGCTCCAGAGGCCGCTGTCCTGCCATTAGACGAGCCGGCAGCTAAAGTCTGTGTAATTATATTTATTATAATTCGGATTGTCTAATCTTTTTTATCTTTTTTGTTTTTTTTGTCTTTCTCTTCCAGATCTTTCATAACCTTTTCCCGACAGTCCCCGCATATTCCGTGTGTGAAATCTGCATCCGAATGTCTTCTAATGTACTCGTCCACTCTTTGCCAGTAACCCTTATCATCCTTAATTTTATGGCAATAACAGCAAATCGGGAGAAGGCCTGAAAGTGTCTTTACTTTTGAAAGCGCTTCCTGAAGTTCTTTTGTAAGTTTTCTTTCTTTATCAAACTTTTTCTCAAGAATATCTTTTGTTTTCTTAAGTTCTATGTGTATATTAACTCTGACGCGTATCTCTTCGGCTCTGAAGGGTTTTTTTATGTAATCAACCGCCCCGATTTTGAATCCCTTAACTATATCTTTCATTTCAGCTTTTGCTGTAATAAATATTATGGGGATGTTTTCTGTATCCGGATCTTCCTTTAGTTTTTCACATACAGTGTATCCGTCCATGCCGGGCATCATCACATCAAGAAGAATAAGGTCGGGCTTCGTTTCTTTTGCTTTCTTAATTGCTTCTTCACCGCTTAAGGCTTCATACACGTCATACATTTCAGACTTTAGGATTATACTGATTAACTTGATATTGTCTTCAATATCATCAACAATCAGTATTTTCGCAATTTTCTTAGGTTTCATTATTTTTTTCTGATTCCGGCTTTTTTACCTCTTCTTTTCCTTTCTCTGCTTCTTTTTTACACTCCTGGGCATAATTTAACTGCAGATTTGTCAATGAATCGTTTAACACCTCTTTTTCTTTATCTAATAGATTTCCCTGTGTTTTTTCCCTGAGCATCTGCAGAATATCAATGTTTATTTTTGCAACCTGAAGATTTTTTTCCACTTTTCCAGTCTGCGGATTTGATGTTTTTCCCATATTTACAAAAGCCGACTGGGACAAGGAAATAACCAGATTGAAAAAATTTGCATTCACCTGCTGTTCATTTTTGTTTTCTGTCATTGCACAAACTCCTTCAACGCATACTCTATTCTTTCTATACACTTCTTTTTACCAATAAATTCTAGAAGGTCAAATACGCCCGGGCCTTTCATTCTTCCTGATACTGCTACCCTTACAGGATGAAAAACCTTTCCGGCGCCTATTTTTTTATCTTTTACGTATTTCCTGAATGAATCTTCCAGCCCTTTTTTTGAAAAGTCCTGATTTTCTTCAAGAACACCTTTTATGTCCTTAAGTATTACTTCTACACCTTCCTTTTCAAGTCTTTTCTTTACCGCCTTAGGATTATAGGTTATATTATCCATTAGTAAAAAGTCAATTCTACGGGGTATATCTGTAAGCTTTTCAATTTTCTCCCTTTCAAGTTCAATAGCTTCAACTACCTTGTCAGGTATATTGGATTCATCATCAATTATCTTTTCTTTTTTCAGAAAGAAAGAAGCCCGCCTGGCAAGCTCAGCCGCAGGCATATTTCTTATATATTTGCCGTTTATCCAGTTTAACTTTTCAATGTCAAAGACGCCTGCGGATTTCCCTACGCGGGAAATATCAAATTTCTGCTTTAATTCCTCCCATTCAAAAAGCTGCTGCGAATCACTTGTAGACCCCCCCAGAAGCGCAAGATAGTTCCTCAAAGCTTCCGGCAGGTATCCGCCCTTTCTGTATTCATTCAAAGCCACCGAACCGGTTCTTTTGGAGAGGCGTTTGCCATCGGTGCCATGTACCTGGGGAAGATGAGCAAAACTGGGAGTATTTTTGCCCAACGCCCTGTAAAGAAGAATCTGTTTGGGCGTATTGGAAAGATGGTCATCTCCCCTGATAATATGACTTATCTCCATTTCTGCATCATCCACAACACAGGCAAAGTTGTAAGTTGGCATGCCGTCCGACTTTACTATAACGAAGTCCTGTATTTGATCTGTATTTACCTCTACTTTTCCTTTAATCATATCCTCAAAGACTAAATTTTCTTTTGAGGGGGTTTTCAAACGCCACACAAAATCTCTGCCTTCTTTTTCTAAATCCTCAGCTTTTCTTTTAGATATACTGCGGCACCTGCCGTCGTATCCGGTAAACCCTTCTTCTTTCTGAGATTTTTCTCTCATATCGGCAAGCTCTTCACGACTGCAGTAGCACTTATAAATCTTCCCGTTTTTCTCAAGTTTTCTACACATTTCTTTATAGAGATCAAGCCGTTCTGACTGCATAAAAGGACCCTGGTGCCAGTTGAGGCCCAGCCATTTAAGCCCCTCTATTATGACCTGTGTATACTCCTTTTTTGATCTTTTTACATCCGTATCCTCTATGCGGAGTATGAACTCCCCATCTTTTTTTGAGGCAAAAAGATAATTGTACAAAGCGGTACGAACGCTTCCTATGTGAAGCAAGCCCGTAGGAGAAGGAGCAAACCTGGTTTTTACTTTAGTGAACAATTTTATTTAAAGGATATTCTATTATTCCCTGGGCTCCCGCGCGCTTAAGCCGGGGGAGAATCTCCTTTACCTTTTTCTCTTCAATCACAACCTCAAGAGCAACCCATCCGCTTACAGTTAACTCTGAAACTGTCGGTTTCATAAGAGAAGGAAGCAGCCGGGTTATTTCTTCTATTTTTTCATTTTTAACATTCATTTTTAAACCCACCATTCCTTCAGCTGCCACTGCCGACTTGAGAAGCAATGATATGTTTTCCATCTTCTGCCTTTTCCACTTGTCTTTATAGGAATTATTATTTGCAATGAGCCTTGTTGACGAAGACAGGATTTCCTCTACTATTCGGAGTTTATTGGCCCTTAGCGAGGAGCCGGTTTCCGTAAGTTCAACTATGGCATCGCACAGGACCCCCGGCTTAACCTCCGTGGCCCCCCATGAAAACTCCACCTTGCAGTCAATGTTTTTTTCTGCGAAATATCTTTCGGTATATCTTTTTAGCTCCGTAGCCACTCTTTTGCCTTTTAAATCATCAATGCTGTTTATTTCTGAGTTTTCCGGCACGGCCAAAACCCATCTTACCGGCCTGAAACCGCTTTTGGCATATATCAACTCAGTGATTTCAGTTACATCTGCATCATTTTCTTTAAGCCAGTCCCATCCGCAGAGCCCAACATCAAAAACTCCGTCTTCAATATATTTAGGCATCTCCTGAGGCCTTATCAGCATCAACTCGAGCTCCGGGTCATCCGAACCTGGATAATAGGAGCGTGAGTTATCCACATATATATTTATTCCGCCTTTTTTAAAGATTTCTATAGTCGACTTTTGAAGACTCCCCTTTGGAAGCGCAAACCTGAGTTTATCAGTCATTTAAATTTCCTTTCATTTTTCTTTTTTTTATAAACCGTATTCATTACATATACAGGCTCTGTTTCCTGCCACCTCTTCCTTATGCCTCGGCTGTATAAACTGCATACTTCCCGGTAAATATCATCCGCATCAGGTTCAACTATTTCATAATTTCTGCCTTTAAGATCCGAAAGACCGGTCAATCTGTAATCTGACAGGCGCTTTCCGTCTCTGTCATACTCCGCCCAGTAAACCTTGTCCCTAAAAGCCTTCAAGACAGGAACGGATACACTTTTACCGGCAATGTCCAATGATGACAGCCCGTAAAGGGGAATGTCAAGAACCTGCGCCATTGTTATGGCCCCGCTTAATCCTATGCGGATTCCGGTAAAAGAACCCGGACCGGTACCCGCCCCGATTGCTTTGAGTATCCCGGGAGAAGCTGATGCTCTTTTTAAAACCTTATCAATTTCGGGTATAAGCCGGTCTGCATGTTTTCTGCCGACCACCTCTGTATTACAAAGTATTTTTTTTCCATCACCTACAGTGAGCGAAAACCTGTCTGTTGTGGTCTCAATTGCCAAAAACATTCTTTTTTTCGTTATAAATAAAAAACCTCCGTTCTGAAGGACCGGTTACTTCCATTTTTATATATAAAGCTTTGTCAGGGCATATCTGCCATGCTCTGTCCGCCCATTCAACCGCTGTTATGTTTTCACTATCCAGAAGATCCCACCACCCGAGGTGAAGGATTTCGCTAATTTGTTTCAACCTGTAAAGATCTATGTGAACTATTTTCCTTCTGCCGGAATACTTTCTAATCAGCTGAAAAGTGGGGCTTACTATTTCTTCTGAACTTATTCCCAGCCCCCTTCCCAAGCCTTTAACGAATGTGGTCTTCCCAGATCCAAGATCCCCCAATAAAAAAACATTTCTGCAGTACTCTTTTAACCCGGATGAAATCTCCTCGCCAAGACAAAGAGTTCCTGCTTCTGAATCAGTTGTTTTAACAAGTTTTCCACATTCCTTTAAGTTTTTCACAGGGAGTATATTTCCTGCAGCCGGCCCTGTTTCATACCGGCTGCAATACATAATGCATATAATTTATGCCTTCTAAGACAGTTATTTTTTATCTTTTTTCTCTTCTTTCTTTTCGTCTTTTTTTTCTTTACTTTTTGATTCTTTTTCTATCTTTTCTTCTTCCTGTTTTGCAGCCATATTGTCTTTTATGCTGGATACTCCTGCCGCAATAGCAACCAGCCCAACCAGAATCAGAAAAGGCGGAATAGATCCCTGAAGTACAATTAAAAACGGTTCCCATCCACCCCACACTGCAAGCCATATAATACCTATTACTATTCCCACCAATCCAAAAATTACACTGAGCATAATTTCCTCCTTTTACTTTCTTCTCCTTTTACAACCTTTTCATCTCATTAAGCATATCTTCCGGAAGCATATATCTCTGTCCCTTTTTCCAAGCCGCCTTATCACCGGCATGCCCGTGTATCCAGGCAGAAATTCTCGCTGCTTCAACTGTGTTATCGATGCTGCATATTGAAGCGGCGCATACTCCGGACAATATATCGCCGCTTCCTCCGGTCGCCATTCCGGGGTTGCCTGACGAATTATAATAAATTTTCCGCCCCTTTGTTATTATACTGCGGTATCCTTTCAGTACAACTGTGCATCCATATTTACTTGCAAAAGCGGCTGATATGCTTTCTCTATTATCCTTAAGCTTTTTGCTTTCGACTTTTGCCAGTCTCGCCATTTCACCCGGATGAGGCGTAATAACTGTATCGTTTTTTCTCTTTTTTAATACATCTGTACAGGATGCTATATTGTTTAAACCGTCAGCATCTATAACCATCGGGCAATCCAAATCTGATATAATCCTCTTTACAAATTTCCGGGTTTCCTCACCCGTTCCCATTCCGGGCCCAAGCACAGCACAGTCAATCTTTCTCTTTTTTGAAAAATCAATTATTTTCTCCAAACTGCTTAGCGTTATTTGTTTTCTGTCTTCAAGCAACAGCTCCATTGAACTCAGCGAAGCAGATGCAACTATCGGGTATATATCTTCCGTTACCGCGCATGTTACAAGCCCGGCCCCGGCCCTAAGCGCCCCCAGCGCAGCCAGGGAAACCGCCCCCTCCATTCCCGGAGCCCCCCCTATTACAAGCACATGCCCGTTCATCTTCTTGTGAGAGTCTTTAGGACGTCTTTTTAGATATTCTTCCGTATCCTGGCTCACGGTCAACTCTTCCTTCTCATTATATTTTTTAGGAGAAAGACCCGTGTTTATCTTAACCACATCCACACTTCCGGAGAACAGGCTTCCGGGATTTTTTATATGTCCGGTCTTTGGATATTCAAATGTTAACGTGACATCGGCATTCACTGCCCCGGGATCAGCTTCTCCTGAATTACCGTTTACACCAGTCGGGATATCACAGGATAAAATTATTTTACTTTTCCTGTTTATAATTTCAAGTATATCTTTAATGCTTTTATTCAGAGGGGGCCTGAAGCCTGTCCCGAATATGCAATCACAGACTATCTTCGGGGCTTGAAGAGCATTTTCAAGCTGTTCGGAACCGGTCTCTACTATCTCCAAATCCAGCCTGGTGGCTTTTTTTTCAGGAAGCTTTCTCAGTTTACTCTTTCGCCCAAGTAAATATACCTCCACTTCTCTTCCTGCTTCATGCAATCTCCTGGCAGCCACAAACCCGTCCCCGCCGTTATTCCCCATTCCGCATACAAAACACACCGGAATTATGGGAAAATTTCTCTGAATATAATCCGCCATTCCTTCACCGGCCCGCTCCATTAAAACATCCGCACTTACGGGTGATTCCCTATCCAGCCTTTTCATTTCATCAACAGGTATTACCTTCATTTCTTCACTCTTTTTTTTCCCATACTATAGCCTGTCCCGCCGCATAGCTTCCATCATGGGATATTGAGATGCTGCAGATAAGGTTGTTTTTGTCTAAAAATCTCGTGGCATTACATTCTTCAGAAAGCATAGGCCGCCCATTAAGACCGTTTAAAACTTCAATATCTTTCCAGTATACCGGGTTTTCATAATTCGCCAGCGCTTTATAGAGAGCCTCCTTTGCGGCTATCCGCCCCGCCATGTGCAGAATTGGGTTCCTTTTTGTTCTGCAGTATTCATATTCTTTCCGGGTAAGAATCCTTTCTGCCAATTTGTCTTTGGCTTTCAACCTTTCAGCGCATACTATATCCAGGCCGTTTCCTTTTATCATCACTCCACCTTGCCCCGGGATTGATCATAATTCCAGGGACGCCCGTAAGATTCGGGGACCTCATTCAAAAAACCTTTCTCTTCAAGTTCCTGAAGGTTCTCGGGATAACGCTCTTCTGAATAATTAAAAAGTTCTATGGCGGTTTGAAGAATATCCCTGTTGGCGCTTCTGGCAAAATCTTCTGTTTTTTCAGGCGCACCGTTTTTCTTCAGCGTCTCAACCGGAGAGCTGTTATAGAGAAACACATAACCCCAATAAAGAGCGGAAACTAGAATTAAGAAGACAAGGCCTTTTTTCACTCTATCAGCTCCTTCATCTTTCTTACAGACTCCCTAAGTCCTGTAAAAACAGACCGGCAAACTATGGAGTAGCCAATATTCATTTCATAAATTCCTTCAATTTTTCTTACAGCACCTACATTTTCATAGTCAAGACCGTGCCCCGCATTCACCTTAAAGCCGTGCTCCCTTGCCATATGCGCACTCTTTCTTAGCTTGTCCAGTTCTTTTTTTTTAAAAGCACCGGAGGCATTTGCATACGCCCCTGTGTGTATCTCCACCGCATCCGCGCCCGTCCGGGCGGCCGATTCTATCTGATCGCAGCTCGGATCTATAAAAAGAGAAACCTCGATAGATGAGGCTTTAAGGCGTTCAACCGCCTCCTTTATCTTCCCGGCAGAACCCTTTACATTCAACCCGCCTTCCGTAGTCAGCTCCTGCCTGTTTTCCGGCACCAGACAACAGAAGCGGGGTCTTACATCAAGAGCAATTTTTATGATTTCCTCTCTTACAGCCAATTCAAGATTAAGCGGCAGAATATTTTTTCTCTTAATACTGTAAACATCATCATCCTGGATATGCCGGCGGTCCTGCCTCAAATGAACTGTTACGGAATCCGCCCCTCCGAATTTCACTTCTTCAACCGCCCGGATAATGTCTGGAATGCCCTCTTTTCTGGCCTGCCTTAGCGTTGCTATATGATCTATGTTTACTCCCAGTTTAACCATCTATTATGCAAAGTACATCACATAAACCCAAAGAATAACCGCCAGTATCAGCGACAGTATTTTTAGAAAAGTATTTTCCTTCAACTTGACTGCTCCATCTTAATCGACTCCTCCACTACCTTATCCTGGTAATATTTCGTAAGTGTTTTCTTCATCTCTTCCAGAGATATTCCTTTTTTCAAACTGCCTTCGTGAGCCAGGGAAAACTTTCCTGTCTCTTCCGACACTAGGCAAACAATCGCATCAGAAACCTCGGTAAGTCCCACTGCAGCTCTGTGCCTTGTTCCCATAATCTTTGTTATTTTAGGACTGTGGGTGAGCGGAAGAATACAGCTGGCAGCTATAATCCGGTCCCCGGAGAGTATAACCGCTCCGTCATGAAGCGGAGATGCGGGAGTAAATATTGTTTCTATAAGCTCATTTGTGACTTCGGCATTAATGGTTACTCCCGTTTCAATGTAATTTCTCAGGCCGGTTTTTTGCTCCAGTACAATAAGAGCTCCCTCACCCCTGCGAGAGATATTCTTGAGAGCCTTTATTACCTCGTCTATAAACTCAATCCTGCTTTTCATAATGATTCTTGTTAATTTCCCTGAACCCAAATCAGCAAGAAAACTTCTTATCTCAGGCTGAAAAACTATGACTAAAGCCACAGCTCCTGCAACCCAGAACCACCTCAGCATCCAGCCGATAAGCACCAAATTAAGAATCCGGGATACAAGCGTTGCCAGCAAAAGAAAAAATATTCCTCTTAATACCTGTACGGCTCTCGTTCCTCTTACCAGCCGTATCAGCTTGTATATTACAAAGGCGCTTACGGGTATATCAATTATATGCCTGAGATACCTACTCCACAAATCTCCCACGGTGTTTAGTATTTCTGTCATTTAATTTTTTCCATTATTTTTTCACATACCTTTAAAGCCTGCCGGGTTTCAAAGACATCATGAACCCTTACAGCATCTACTCCTTTTATAAAAGCCCAGCACACTGCCGCAATAGAACCTCCCAGCCTTTTATCCTCCGGGGCCGGGCTTATCATGTTTATAAAAGATTTTCTTGAGGCTCCAACCATCACAGGATAATCACCCTTAAACTCATTCAACATGGCAAGTATCTCGAGATTATGCTCCAGCTTCTTTCCGAAACCTATACCCGGGTCAAGCAATATTTTCCCGTGATCTATTCCATCCGAACCGCACTCATCAGCGCGGCGATAAAGAAAACCCCTGATTTCCTCCACCACATCACCGTAAGCGGGGTTTTTCTGCATTGTTTGCGGATTTCCCCTCATATGCATGATGCATATGAGAGCATTGCCGTTGGAAGCCGTCTTTCTCATAGCCGGATCAGAAAATCCATTAACGTCATTTAGCATATCCGCTCCTGCTTCAAGCGCCTTCTCAGCCACCACGCTCTTTGATGTATCGCATGAAATGATAATTTCCGGATTTTTTTTTAACTCTTTTATAACCGGTATGACCCTTTTAATCTCTTCCTCCGCATCTACAGGCTGAGCTCCCGGCCGCGTGGATTCGCCTCCTATGTCAATTATTCCGGCTCCGCAGCGAACCATCTCCCTGGCTCTTCCAATGGCTTTATCACCGGAGAAATACATTCCTCCGTCTGAAAATGAATCGGGAGTCACATTCAAAACCCCCATTATAAGGGGGCCTTTTCTCAGTAACTTATCAAAATTCACCGTTCTCTGTTGATCAGCGCAAGGGCTTCCGAACGGGTTTTCGCATCCTTAAGGAATAAACCCCTCATGGCGGATGTAATCACCTTTGACTCCGGTTTCTTTACCCCTCTCATAATCATGCACAAATGGCGCGCTTCTATGACAACCATAGCGCCCCTTGAGTTAAGATTTTCAACCATCATATCTGCAACCACTTCTGTAAGTCTTTCCTGAAGCTGAAGCCTTGAAGCCACTGAATCCACCAGCCTGGCTATTTTTGAGAGTCCGGTTATGTTGCCTTCCCTGGGTATATAGGCGACATGCGCCTTTCCATAAAACGGAAGCAGATGATGTTCGCACATTGAATGAAAATCAATATCCCTTACCAGTATTATTTCCGAATATTTCTCTTCCTGAAAGTAGACCGGGGGCGCCTGGTATTCCGATTTGTATGATGAAAATATCTCTCTGCACATCCTGCTTATCCTGTCCGGTGTGTCTTTCAATCCGGGGCGATCAGGGTTATCCCCGATAGCTTCAAGAAAAGTTCTTACTGAGTCCTTAATCTTTTTTTCGTCCATCTTTTCCTTTCTTATCAGTCTTTTTTGATTTAGGGGATGACTTTTTTTTCTTTTTCCCAGATGACTTCTTCGTCTTTGAAGTCTTTTTCTTATCTGTTTTTTCCTCTGTTTTTTTCTTCTTTTTGCTTTGCTTTTTCTTTTGTTTTTTCTTTATACCGAGAATCTTCTTTATCTCATCCCCTTCTATTGTCTCTTTTTTTATAAGCTCTTTTGCAAGTTTCTTCAGTTTTGACTTATTTTTCTCAAGGATTTTCTTTGCTGTTTCATGGCAGTCCTTTACTATATGCTTAACGCCCTCATCAATTTTCTGCGCTGTTAATTCAGAATATTCTCTACCCTGAGCTATTTCCTTCCCCAAAAAAACATTTTCCCTGTCCCTCTGATAAGTAAGCAGCCCCAGCTCATCGCTCATACCGTATTCTACCACTATCTTATATGCCATTTCCGTGGTTCTTCTGAGATCATCTCTGGCGCCCGTGGTTTTTTCTCCGTATATAAGCTCTTCCGCGGCTCGCCCCGCCAGCATCACAGCCATACGGTCTACAATCTCTTTTCGGGTTGTTAGATATCTGTCCTCCATGGGAAGCTGCAGGGTGTACCCCAAAGCCGGGCCTCTCTGAAGAATTGAGACTTTATGCACGGGATCGGCATTTTCAAGATGAAGAGCCACCAACGTATGTCCGGATTCGTGGTAAGCAATTTTCTCCTTCTCCTTATCTGAAATAATCCTCGACTTTTTCGCCGGTCCGGCTATAACCCTGTCTATAGCCTCTTCCACAAAGTGCATTGTAACTTTCTTAGCATTATCCCTGGCAGCCAAAAGAGCCGATTCGTTTATAATATTGGCTATGTCGCTGCCTGTAAAACCCGGGGTCCTTCTTGCCAGAACTCCGAAATCAATATTATTCGATATCTTGACCTGTTTTGAGTGGAGCTCAAAAATTTCCTTCCTCTCTTTAAAGTTAGGCCTGGGCGCCCCTATGTGCCTGTCAAACCTCCCCTTCCTAAGAAGCGCCGGATCAAGTACATCCGGCCTGTTTGTTGCTCCAATAAGAATAACCCCTTCCCTGGCATCAAAACCGTCCAGTTCGGTAAGTATCTGATTAAGCGTCTGTTCGCGCTCGTCGTGCCCGCCGCCAAGGCCTGAAAACCTGGAACGCCCTACAGCATCCAGCTCATCAATAAATATGAGGCACGGCGCATTTTTACGTCCCTTCTCAAACATATCCCTTATTCTTGAAGCCCCCACCCCCACAAACATCTCTACAAACTCGCTTCCGGATGTAGAGAAAAAAGGAACGTCGGCTTCGCCGGCCGTAGCCTTTGCGAGAAGAGTCTTTCCCGTTCCCGGCGGGCCGTATAGCAAAACCCCCTTTGGTATCTTACCGCCCAGATGGGTAAATTTCTTGGGGTTCTTTAGATACTCAACTATTTCCTGAAGCTCTTCCTTTGCCTCATCCATTCCCGCAACATCTTTAAATGTAACTTTCTTTTTGCTTTTATCATACATTTTTGCTTTGGATTTACCGAAAGACATTGCCTGTTTTCCTCCGGAACGGAACTGTCTCATTATAACTATCCAGATCACTATAAGAAGTATAAAGGGCCCGAAACTGAAAAAAATCATCTGAAGCCAGTCTCTTGATATCTCACCTTCGTACTTAACACCTTTTTCCTGAAGCTTCTCTACCAGATTGGGATCCTCTACTGCCTTGGATTTAAAACTTACTTCTTCTCCCCTTACATCAATATAGACCCCTTTTATCTCATCTTCAGCAATCTTTACCTCGCTTAATCGGCCTTCTTCCAGCTTCTGCCTGAACTCACTGTATGGAATCTCTTCAACCTCTTCCCTGTTTATCATATAATGAGATAAAAACAGGGCTGCAATAATTAAAAATATCCATAGAGACAGTCCCCCGAACTGTTTCGGGTTTTTTGGAAGATTGGGTTTCCGCTGTCTATTTTGTTTATTCTTTCTTTCCGGTCTTTTTTTATTATTCATCTTCACCTTCTGTAAACTTCCGATTTCAGGGTTGCGATATAAGGAATATTCCTGTATTTCTCCGAATAATCAAGCCCGTATCCCACTACGTACTCATCCGGTATCTCAAACCCCGTATACCTGCATTCTATATGTAACTCTCTCGCCGCCGGTTTTGACAGCAGGGTGCATATCTCCACACTCTCGGGGTTTCTCATCCTTATGACATCCCTCAAATACCCCGCGGTCAGCCCGGTATCTACTATATCCTCAACAAGCAGAACATGCCGTCCCTCTATGGATTCTCTCAAATCCATTATAAGCTTGACAACACCGGATGATTCGGTTTTTTCGTTATAGGATGAAACCGCCATAAAATCTACGGAACACTCAATTTTCAATTCCCTCAGCAGGTCAGAAAGAAAAATTACACTGCCTTTCAGAATTGAAACAAAAACCGGGTTCTTTCCTCGGTATTCATCACTTATCTGCTTTCCCAGCTTTTTAACCTTTTTTTTAATCTTCCTTTTTGAAAGCAGAATTTCCTTTATATCTTCTTTTATTTCACCCATCACTCACCCTCATTTTTAATACTTTTTTTGTGTTTTCCGTCAACGGAAAGCATCCGCTTCTTTTATAGGGAGCGGCCCATAGTATACTCCCATGAGCTTCAACTATAAGCAGGCGCCGCCTCTTCCAGGCTGTGATCTTTTCATCAATCAGTATATCCTTGACTTTTTTGCTGCCCTTCATACCCAGAAGGCTCATCCTATCTCCGGGTTTTTTTGAACGAATAATCAGATGGTCGGCTTTAAGGGCCTCTGCATCAAAGTATTCAACTCCGGGCGCGGGCGGCATCTCAATCTCTTCACTATTTATCACGCACGTTGAAAAAAGAACGCCCGTTTCCTTAATTAATTCTTTTTTTCCCGTTTTCACCCTGTAACAGTATTCCGGTCCGCCGGGCCTGCCCTTTTCAAAATAAAGGTTTTTGTATTCCTTCCTGGCAATCCATCCTTCTCCCAGATCGACGCTTGCAAAAACCCCCTCCTTTTTAATAAGTTCTATAAGCGCGGCCGTTTTTTCATAATCCATTTCAACAGGACTGACCCTTCTGAGGATCTCCCGCTGCAAGGATGTATTATAACTTATTACACTCGTTAATTCAATGAATCTGCGGTCTTCCGATTTGCCAAATTTTATATCTTTAAGCTTCTCAGATACGACATCACTTATAAACCTGCTGTGCTCCGTAAAAATATCAGCTTCTCTTGCAAGGGCTTTCTCAATGGAAGGGTTCAGTTTTTTCACCCGGGGGATAATGCGGTGCCTTATGTAATTTCTTTCATATTCCTGATTGAAGTTACTTTTGTCCACAACATAATCAACCCCTTCAACTTCAAGATAATCCATTATGTCAGCGGAAGTAAACCCGAGAAAAGGCCTGCGGACCTTCCATCCCGAAGATAAAGAATACTCCTTCCTTATTCCCTGAAGACCCTCGAAGCCCGCTCCCTTTATAAATCTCAGAAGAAGCGTTTCCGCCTGATCGGATGCGGTATGGGCAGTAAAGACTGTGCCCTCACCCCCCTTTTTTTCAGTAATATCTTCCAGTTTTTCATACCTTAAACTTCTTGCCGCCTCTTCAACTGACATCTTTTCATTCCCGGCCCTGCCCTTCACATCCAGGGAAACTGAAAGAAATGGAAAACCTGCTTTTTGCGATTCACTCCTGACAAAACCCTCCTCCTTCATTGACTCTCTCCTTAAACCATGATTGAAATGAACCACTAAAGGAGGGAACTTAAAACCATCCCTGATTTTAGAAAAACCGCGGAGCATAGCGGAGGAATCTTTCCCCCCCGAAACGCACAGTATGACAGGATTGCTTTTATCTGTATTTTTTAAGAGATATATTTCTATCTTTTTCAAATTAATCGCTGGTGTGATTTTCAGGAACGCCGAAAAGGCCTGACATTCTCCATTCACCGTTCTCTCTGATAAATTTTATTTCTTCCGGATACCCGCTGACCTGAAGCCGATATTCATCCGAAGATACCTCTTCAAATTCAAAATCATCTTCTTCAGGGGGAGGACCCTCAGGAACCACAGCCCTTCCGAAAACATAAGCCTTCTTTTTGGATTTATAAAGATTTTCGTAAATATGCTCTTCCCGGTCGAAATCTATGATGTCATAATTTTTTTCAAACCATCTCCGGTCTTCCACCGTAAAACACCTGATGGCCCTCCTGTAGTGCCTGTGGTCAGCAACTATCCTAAGAGTTTTTGCCTGCTCCCGATATGTTTCATATGTTCCCATCGGTGAACTGTAATCATACAAGTCGTCCTCACCGCAGCCCGCTACAAGGAAGACTGCAAGAATTACAAAAACTGTATTCAAGAACCTCTGAGATATAATCATCGCTTGTTATTTACACTTTTATGGTAGCGGAGGAGGGACTCGAACCCCCGACTCGCGGATTATGATTCCGCTGCTCTAACCAGCTGAGCTACTCCGCCACATGCTTGCATTATTTTATAATAAATTACGGGGGGTTTTTCAACATCTGAATTTCTGAACAAAAGATTATCATAAGAATCATTTGGAAAATATCGAAAAATCATAGAATAAGATCATACCTATGAAAAAAAGATACTAGTTGGAAATTGCAAAAACTAGAATAATCGTTTCAGGGTACGGCATAGAAAAGGGATCTCTTTTTGTGAAACATTTAGTAAAGAAGCGAATAGATGAATGGCCGGATTTCTAAAGATCTATATTAAGCAGGAGTTTCAAATTATAGTATTCGTTATACAAATCTATATCTGAAAAACTCAAGGCGTAAAGTGAGTAATCAGACCTAAGCTCTATGGTATATCTATTAAATGTATAACCGACTCCAGCAACAACACTAATATCTACTGGCCGTACCCCCTCTTTGACATCAAAGGTCCCTACCTCTGATATGTCTTTAACAATATCACCATCTTCATACTCTATATATCTAAAATCCCTTTCCACCTCAGCCTTAAGGTTAAATGCGAGAGACAAACCGGTATGCCAGTTTAATGATGAATATTCTGAAATTGGATTATCTCTCATAAAAAGAAACACTAACTCCAAATAACTCAAGCTTAAAACCTGCTCATCCTCATACAAGTATTCCCCAAAAACAGCGCTGTCCTCTTCTTTTGAAGCACTACTTTTGGCTCCCCTGCGGAAATACATGATTTCGGATTGAATAAATGTATGGTAATCAACAGGTATATTAAAAAAACTCCCCAAAGCCATGCCAGCTTTAGCTGATGACCTGTAATCTACAAGCAAAGGCCTATAAGCATCGAGAGGATCTTCCACAAAATCTCCTTTTCTTCTGAAATCTGTAAAAATGGAACTATTTAAACCAGCTTTTATCCCATAAGAAACTTCTTCCTGCCAGGCGCTTACCTTAGGGGGTGTTAGAGCAAATAAAAAAATAACACCTGCTAACCAAAACAATAACTTTTTCATCTTTTCACCTCACTTAAATAAAACATCATCTTGAATAATATTTTATTATATACTTTCTTAAGCGTAATTACAATTAATGGGATTTTGGCAATTAAAAAGAAAAAAACAGAAAGAAAAACAGAAAGAATCATATTGACAGGAGAAAAAAAATAAATTAGGATAAAATGCAAGTTCAAAAAATGGAGGCACATAAATGCACATACGGTTTTCAAAAAACATATTAATTTTATTTATATTCCTTATGTTTGGATGCGCCCAGAGAATATCAAGAACAGATTCTTATCTTAGCCCTGATTTTGATAAAGTAGAAATTAACAAAATAGCTATTTTCCCTGTAAGAAACCTTAGGTCCGCACCAAGTGAAGGCAGAAAAATAAATCCGGAGATTACGGAGGCCATAAGTCAAAGAAACCCGGAAATTGAAGTTATAACTGAAAGAAAGGTTTTACAAATATTAAATGAAGAAAATTTAGTTGAAAAATGGAGTTCCCTGGCAGAAAATTATTCGAAAACCTCAATAATTAATACTTCCGCTTTGAGAGAAATAGGAAGCGCGGTTAACGCGGACGCCATATTATATGCTGAAATCAC
Organism: Elusimicrobiota bacterium; assembly: GCA_003553445.1. Classification (GTDB taxonomy): domain Bacteria; phylum CG03; class SLGR01; order SLGR01; family SLGR01; genus PWEK01. Next base: position 25,224 of record PWEK01000005.1, on the reverse strand, counting down.
AGACATGGAGTACAGAGATAGAGAAGGAACTTTATTTACCGCATCAGTGTCTGATAAAAGAGCTACAGCTAAAGTAAGCATCCTTCTTTCATTGCTAAATACAGAAGAAGGATTTCTTCTATGGGAGAATTCGAGCGAAGGAAGGATAACAGCTGCTTCCACATATGATCCAGCGCCGCCTTTGGCTGATGTCTTTGATATAGCCATAGATAATATTTTAGATGAATTGCCTGAGTTTTAAGTCAAACTGTATTTTAATTAAATAGCCCGCTATTACATTAAAATATATACCGGCTCTTAACATAACTCTCTTTGCATTGCAATCACCTGAACCAAGACAAGTTAAAATTGTTAATATAGCTTAAGCTAACAAAAATCAAATGAATTCTTATTTAAAAAAATACCCCGTCTGCATGTACCAGAAAAGCAGGTCAAGAGCATCAAGAGGCACTTCTGCTTCAGATGAAAATTTTTTTAATTTTTTTTCAATCTGTATGTATTTCTTTTCCGAAATATTTGCAGGAACTTTTTTTATGACTTTATAGTAACAAAGACGGCTCAGGATATGCCTGTCCAGAATGGCTATATTCTGCCCCCTCCCCGTATTTCTCAAAAAGTGACTTGCCTCCTTTAATCCGTACCCCTTCACTTTCATGACCATTTCTTTTCTTAGTTTTAGAATATCGGGCTCCCTGAGGTGGTCCTTTATTCTGATTTTACCGTCAGATTTAAACCTCTCCCTTGTATCCACTATATAGGAGGCCTTATTATTTGGAAATCTAACCCCTTTAAGAGCATTCCTTATCTGTTTTCTTGTACCTGAAAGTAGGATATCTTTCTGCTTCATTTCCCTGACCGCCCTATCGGCAGCCAGGGCTCTGGACTGGGGAGTCAGAATGCAGAAACAAAGCTCCGCAAAAATTTCGTCATCGGAAGATTCTCCCTTTTTTTTAAACTCTTCGAGTTTCCCTTCTATTTCGGGCTTCTTTTTTCTGTAAAGCTCTTTAATTTCATTCATTTTCTGTCAGCAGTTTTCGGATTTATATCTATGGCATCAAACGGGCAGGTATTCTGGCATCTGCCGCATCCGATACAGCTTTCCTCATCAACTAAAGGCCGGCGAAAGCCGCTATCTGAAACGGAAACCCTTAAGGCATTTCCCGGAACCGGACAGGCCTCCATGCACAAAAGACAGTTTCTTATCTCCTGCCACGGCTGACACCTGCTGCGATTAATTTCGGCTGTGCCAATACGCCTTCTCTGCTTTGTATCAATATCAAGCTTTTCTATGGCCCCAACAGGACAAACCCTACCGCATTCATTGCAGGAGTATTCACAGTACCCAATCTCAGGTTCAAGACGGGGTGTCCATATACCATCAGGGCCGCTTTCATGCAGTGCGGGCTGGAGGCCATTAGTCTTGCATACGGACATGCAGTTTCCGCACCTAATACATTTCTTTTTAAATACCTCTTCCCTTACCGCTCCGGGGGGCCTTATTACTCCCGCTGTGTTATTATTTGAAGAAGCTCTGATTTTCCCCCAGCTCAGCAATGCAATCCCGGCCGCAGCGGTTGTTTTTATGAAATCTCTTCTATTCAGCCCCGAACTGCGCTGTTGGGTTTTTTCATCGGCAGAAGCCGGATCCTTAAAACCGAATGTGGTGTTCCCTCCCCGGCACCGGTAAAGACAGTCTCCGCATAAAATACACTCTGTCTTTCTCTGTCTGCCTAATCTGCTTATGGCTTTCATCCTACACTCCCTGGCGCAGTCCTGGCAATCCGAACAGATTTCTGCGCTCCACTTTTTAAAAGGGGCAAATCGGCCTGCCAGAGCAAGAAGAGCACCAAGCGGGCAGAGTGTTCTGCACCAGAATCTTCTGGAAAAAAGAACCATGCCCAGAACAGCTATCCAGATATAAAAGAATAATGAACTGAACGCGTAACTCCTTTGACGCCCAAACTGCAGAAAGCTTTCTACAGTCTGCTGAATTTGGGCAAGAAAACCGGCATTATTGGAAAGCTCGGACAAAAGACCAAAAGCAGCATTGAAACCCCTAACGGAAGCAGGGAATAAACTCAGAGAAAAGAATCTTCCAGATATAGTCAACGGATCAAAAACCCAGAAATGCTGCAAGCCCATTAATGCATAAATAAAAAGTATAAGTAAGAGTAAATACTTCAGAAATCTTAAAAATGGACGATATAACTCTTTTGAACTTATTTCCTTTCGGGCTATACCCAATATATCTTTCACGGAACCTACGGGACATATCCATCCGCAGAAAAACCTGCCGAATATCGCTGTCAAAACAAGAAGAATAATTGCGGGTATTAGTATCGCAGTAAATGTTCGGGAAGCAATAGAGACCCCTATTGATGTCAGCGGATTTAATGCAAAAATAAATCTCGCCGACCACCCGCCGCCTAAGCTGAAAGCAGCCCGCAGCAAAATAAAGAAAAAAACGACAAAGAAAATAAACTGACTGTATCTCCTTAATTTAATAATTTTTCCGTTCATAATTATAGCTTAATAAAGCTGAATCCTCCTTCTATACCCTTTCCCATCTCCAAAAATAAATCCCTTATGTGATTATCCATTGTAAAATAGATAACCTGCCAGCCTTGACGAACAAGGGAAACCGACATTTCAACCATTTCCGGACGTCGCTCCCAGTCAGAATACTGAAAAGCATCATCCAGAATAAAGAACATGGGCCGCGGACTAATCTGCGCGGCCAGGGTGCATCTAAGAGCCATTAGAACCTGCTGTTTTGCCCCCGTTGACATATTATCAAGATAGTAGGGGGGAGCGCCATTCTCATCACTGAAAACAACAATCCTTCCACCAATTTCACCTAAACTGCTGTATACCGAAGTGATTTTTTTCAAATATCTGCTTATGGAAGGATTGTTGAGCCGTTCAAGAACCGCTTTTCTCTGCCTGTCGCGAAGTTCGCCTAAAACCTCTTCCAAAACCGCAGATGCAGCAAGCTCGGCAGTGAAGCCTTTGATTTCAGAAATAATTTCATCTTCCTTCTCTTTAAGCATTTCCATCAAGTGCCCCTGTGTATATCCCCTCCCGGATACATTTAAAAAACTCTCTAAACGGCTTTTTTCATTTTCCATCTTTTCTTTTATTTTACCGATTTTCTGCCTCAGACTATCAATTTCCAGGGACAAAGTTTTTTCCTCTTCATATGAATACTTAATCCCCGGGTTTTCTTCTACATAATCTGCCGGCTTAACATCCAGGGTTTCAAGCCTGGACAGGGCGGAAGCTTTCTCCATATCAATCTCATCATGCTTTCTTTTAATTTCTTTCCACGCGCTTTGAATATCGGATTTTTCGATTCCGGCGGCTTCAAATTTTAAATTAAGCTGTTCGGTAAGACCGGCGGCTTCATCTTTATCTGCGGCATATTGTCCCTCAAGCTCCCTGAGCTTGTTATCCTTTATTTCATACTCTTTGATTTTACTGTCAATTGATGTTATCGAAATTTTCTCACCGTATCTCTCTCTGTAATCTTTTTTCAGTTCGAATAATATTGATCCCGACAATTCCGCAGGATTAATGAGAAAATAAACAAAAGAAAGAAAAGTTAAAGCTATAGAAATAATGGCTATCTGCATTATCCCTGCCGCAGATCCAGCAAAAGCTACTGCCAGAAACAGCATAGGAAGATATAAATATTTCTTCTTTTTTTTCAGTTTTTCTCTCAAATATATTTCTTTTGCGGATTTAAGCCAGCTGAAACCTGTCAGATCTTTTTCCAATAATCCAATCTCGGCTTTTTTATCTTCAATGCTTTTATGCAGCTGTTTCAAACGCATCACTTTTTCAGAAATATAATCAACCTTTTCAGAGTCTAAAGCGCGGGAGCTTTTTTCCAATTCTTCAAGCCTTCTGCCTATACGAAATGCCTCATAACGCCTGGCCTGTTCAAGCTTATCCAGTCTTTCTCTTTTTTTTTCGGCCTCCTTTTGCAGGCTTTTGAGTTCTCCGGATGAAAGAGCCTGCATCTCTTCGTAAAATTTATCCACCTCATCAAGCGCAGGATAAAGTTCTTTCTGTACCCTCTTTGACCGCGCTCGCCTCTGGCCGGTTATAATGCCGTTTTCAACACAGGCATATTTACGTTCTTTAGGGAGGTTTCTCTCAATTCCGTCAAGTATTTTTTCTCCGGACAAAAGTTGTCTTAAATCCTCCCATCGAGAACTGCCGCCAGAGGAAAAATCGGCTTTTGCCGCCCTTACATAAAGCAGCCTGGCAAGGCTTCCCGGCAGATACTCATCCCATTTTCGGAAATAGTCTTCCAGTTTCTTTTTTGATGAAGGAGTGAAAATCATAGGTTTTTCTTTTATGCCCTCAACGGTTATTTCACAAGCACCCCCCTGAAAATTATCAGTTCTGAGAAAACACGAGGGTTTGAATAATGAAGAAATCAAAGCCTCTGCGATGGATGTCTTTCCAGCCTCATTAAGTGAATAAATTAGAGTGAGCGGCCCTATTTCCTCATCAAATAAAGCTACAGGCCCTCGTCCCATAACTTTTATATTTGTTATTCTAACCATAAATCATCTCAAGAGATTTTAACAGTATCTCCTCCCCGGATGGTCCGAATCTTCCTGGTATTTCTTTCATTTCCCTTATCTTTTCAGACACCTTTTCGGCAACGGCCGATCTTTCATCGCCGCCCACCACCTTAAGATCTTCGATATTTGGAGAACTGCGTACCAGCAGTTTATCTTCCAATAATTTTTTCACCTCACCTCTTCCTGATGCAGTATATCCCCGTACTTTTACATGAAGCTTCAACCTGTCAATGTGATCAGTAAAACTGCTTTTTAGTTTCTCATTTATTTCGACAACCTTTTTTTCGATCAGATCCCTTTCCCCGGAAACCGGGACAACAAGAACCATTTCATTTTCAAAGACGGGACCGCTTCTTATATCCCTGAAATAGTACTTATTTCCGACATAAACCCCGTATTTCCTTACACCCGTTTCGTTTCTATCAACCGCCGAAGAAGAGCCGGGATATGCCACTTGTTCCTCCCGGGGCGGGTTATTGTGTATATGTCCCAATATTACAAACTCTGGAGAAAACCGGCTAAAATCGGCTCTTGTAAGAGGAAAATAGGCCTTTTCTTCAGGGGTATATGATGCTGAGCTGTGCCCCCAGTCTCCGTGAGATACAAGAATCCAGGAGTTTTTGGGAAGTTTATGGGCAAAATCCTGTATGCAGTCGCCCATTATGGAACCGTCTATATATGGGATAAAAAGCACATGCTTCCCCAAAATCTTTCTTATCCGGGGCTCTGAATATACCGTAACATTACCGGCGGAAAAGTGTTTCTGCCCCAGTTTTATATCGTGATTTCCCGGTACAATATGAATATCTATATCCCGGTATTTTGAAAACAGCGAATCCACAACTTCATAATCCCTGCTCTCTGTATCAAGCAGGTCCCCTGCAACAAACAAGGTCTCCGGGCCTCTTTTTTTCAGGTCTTCAAGAATATATCTAAGTGATTCAATTCTTTCCGGATGCCTTGAGGAAATATGAGAATCCGCCGTAAAGGCTATTTTAAGTTCAGAATTCAAATAAAATTACTTTTCTTACCTGCACCTTTCTCTGTTGCAACACTTTGAGCACGAATCCCCCCTTTGCGAAACCTTTGTTTTTCCCACACTGAAAGATGAAAATTTTTTAATTAATTTCGTGCTATTGCACCCGGGGCACTCAAGGGGGTCTTCTTCCATACTAACGCCGATCATATGCTCAAAAACCTTTCCGCAGCTTTTACATTCATATGAGTATATGGGCATAATTTACCTTCAGATATTTTCTTCAATTTTCTCTTTGATTACCGATTTTGACACCGCGCCTGTCAATTTGCCAACCACTTCGCCTTTTTTGAATATGAGAACCGCCGGAATGCTCATAATATTATACTTACCCGCAACATCCGAAGCCTCATCAACATTAACCTTACACACTTTCATCTTACCCTCATACTCACCGGCAACCTCATCAACTACCGGGCTGAACATCTTACAGGGATTGCACCACTCAGCCCAGAAATCCACCATTACTGGCATATCTGACTTTATTACCTCTTTTTCAAAATTCGCATTATTAACTTTAACTGTCATTTTTCCTCCTCTCTTTTTAACCGTTCATACAGTCAAGGATCTTTAATACCCTTTCTTCATCCTTTATATAATAACATCTTTGCCTTCCTTTTACCTCAAAATCCACTATGCCGCTGCCTTTAAGAATATTCAGATGCTGCGAAACATTTGTCTGTTTCAATTCAAGCCTTCTTTCAATATCCCCGACACACCTGGTTTCTTCAAGCAGCAGATCAATTATCATAAGACGAGTAGGGTGGGCATAAGCCTTCACCTTCTCTGCAATAATTCTGTACTTGTTTTTTAGTTCATTATTCATATTATCTTATTATAATATGAAAATATAAAAAACCCCCTCCCTTTGTCAAATCCAAAACCATCCAAAGCCGGACTTATACTTTATGACTTATTAACTAATAAGCAAGATGTAAAAAAGGAAAGTTTATACAAAGGCAGGTTTTTATGCGATTTTAAATGAGAGAACGCAGCCTGCTGTAGAATGTTTAAATTAACTTAACCATTAAACAACAAGCTGCTCTCTCTTAACGGATTACTTTGTCAGTTTTTAAAGTGTTAGATCCTCTATCACGACCGAGAAATCCAGTTCTTTTTTATATTCAATTCCGTCTTTGTCTTCAACATCAATTGTTACAGAACCACTATATATACCGGGGTCTTGATTCTCACTAACAATCCCACTCACTATGATGTCGCCCCAGTGAACCCTTAATCCGCCCAGAAGATTTACCCGTGTTATAGCGATATTTAAATCCAATTCAAATTTCTCTCCGGTTTTTCTAGACAGCTCAACGGTTTCAGGAATATTCCACTCTTCTGCATGGGTTTCCAGATCAAAAGCGACGCCATGGTTTTCTTGCATTCGGAGGAATTCTCCCTGTTGAACATATCCCAGATCAAACTCTTGAGAAAACAGATGCCTTGTTGTTCTTTCTTCAACCTCCATTTCCACCGGCAGAGACAACTCCCGAGAAACCCCTTCACTGTCAGTGACAGTTAACGGAACTTCAGCTGTATAAACCCCGGGAGCCTGGTCTGCATCAATCGAGACAGACCCCTGAAATGACCCCTGAAAACTATACCTGCCGTCTTCATGCTCATAAACAGGCCCGCGCAAGAAAGATTCGACATTTTCTATCAACAGAGATTCAGAATCATAAGTTAAACTAATGTTCTCAGGCATCCGCATAGCCATTTCAGAATCATCAGCATTTATCATAAAACTGTTTTCATTATGGGAAAAATGTCTATCTTCTCCCTGCTCAACTGACTCCAAATCGACAAGATAATCTCCGGAAAACCTGACCGGTTCTTCAGGTCTCTCTTCAACAGATATCTCTAGAACGCCTGTGAATTCATAAACATTTCCTTCCTCATCCGTGGCTGTAATAGGAACCTCTGCTGAATAATTCCCCAACTCCTGGTCTTCATCCGCTTCTATATTTCCCGACACATAAACTGTATGGTGGTACTGATTGTTTGCCTCGGTTGGCCCCATAGAGTGAGCCTGAGCGTCGGTAAGCATTATGCTTTCCGAATCTCCTTCAAGCTCAATCTCTTGAGGTATTTCAATTGATAAATGTCCATCTGACTCAGAAACAATACTGAATGAATCACCACGATATGCCGGTATATTGATCACCTGACCCTGTTGAATTGATTCCAGCTCCACAGTATTATCCCATTGACTCAGCCATATCGTAGTTGTTATCGTTTCCAGCTCATTGGCTATTCTATCCCGATTTCCAGAACTTATATAATCACTTTCTCCCAAATTACCAAGCTGATTATATGCTTCTTGCCTGACACCATAATCCTCATCTGAATCCGAAGCTATTCCCATCAGTGTGTCTATTACATCATTCTGCAAACCGGTACTAACTCCGGGTGAATCCGTTAAAATATCGGCAAGAGTATTTATCGCTTCAATTCTTGATTCAGTCTCTGCCCGGGAGTCTTCAGCGACACTTACATTGTCATTTATCCGGCTCCTGTTTCTCATCGTATTGAAGGCTCTGAATACGGGATCGAGTAAACCTCGTACCGCATTTACAATACCCGAAACTACATTGGAAACAAAATTGCCTACTGCTCCAATTATTCCGGTATCCGAATCATCCGCTCTAAGAGCTTCGGTATCTTTTGTTTCCTGGGTTTCTTCGACATTCTCCTGTATGGAAGGTTTTTCAAACTCTTCCTGATACGCTTCTCCGGGGGTCCTTACGCCCCTTTCGCTTTCAAATCGATATACCGCCATCCCCAAGTTGGCGGATATAAACGAAAAAACAGTAATTGACATAACCAATCCTGCTAATTTTTTACATCTCATTTGTTTCTCCTTGAAAAATTCCTCTACTTCCTTCCAACACCCTTTAAAAAAATAAATATTTTTTTAAATTACCTCATAAGATATTCATAAAAAAACCGCGCGATACTTAAATGAATATCGCGCGGTTTTTTCGTAGAACTTTTTTAAACACTCCATACTGTCATCATAAATCCCAGCTTTATTTTTCATGCACATCCTTACCGGAGAAATAACTTTTAAAGACCACCACATTAAAAACTTCAACAGACTTGGCCTGTCCCTATTTGCAATAATTATTTGGGATATAGTAAGACGCCTATTTACAAATGAATTAAACACAAAACTTATTGATATATATAAGCTTCCTAAAAATAGCAAAAAGTCAGCAATGTTTTTTTCATTATCTACTTCGGCATCAGTTTCTGTTTCACCTGCATCATTTATAGACCGGTTAATGTTTAAAACTGCAGACGAAAAGAGAGAAACTCTTTCTGTTAATAAGCCATTTTTCTCACATAACTGATAGAATCCTATTATAAACGAGCAGACTATTATAATTGAAAGTAAAATTGTAAAAATGTTATTTTTACCTGCCATATACTTTTCCTCCTACATTAAGAGCTTACTTATGCCATATGAAATTAAGTTGAAATATCTATTCAGGAGTGTGAAAATATTATGAAATATTTAATCCGAAAATGAATTAGTTGACTACCCGCATAGGGGCTTTAATCGCTTCTTCAACAACAACCGATATCTCTATCTTTTTTTCGTAAAATTCTCCGAATCTGTCAGTAAATGAGACGGGAACTGTACCCTCATATCTGCCGGGCTGCTGAAAATCATGGATATCTGCACCTGCATAGATTTCTCCATAATGAAAGTAAGCTGAATCATTATCCAATCGCATCATTTCAATATCAATTTTCACATCCATGTTTTCTCCGTCTTTATTAGTTACCTCTACAAAATCAGGCGCATGCCATTGCGAAGTTTCCCCCTGGGGAAAACCTATGGGCCTTCCCCAGTTCATCTGAAAGGTTCCTCCCTGCTCACCGGAGCCAAGCTCAAGATAATCAGGCCGAAGGCCGTATTTCCCGCTCTCCTGAATCTCAATTTTTGACTCCACTTTATATTGGCGGATATCTCCCCTGCTGTCAGTTATAACTAAAGGAACATCTCCTGTGTAAAGGCCGGGTTTTAAATCTTCTTCTTGAACCTCACCCAGGAGTATTCCCTGAACTACATATCCGTGTTCATAACAGCGGGCCACATTCCCCTTTTTCATTTCCACATCTATTATTGTCAATCTATCAGAACCGCTAAACATCTCAAGTGTGCCGGCAGATGCAGCAATCTCCACATCCTCATTTTCAGTTATAATATCTATAAACGTCTGTCCTTTACCGATTTCTCTGCCGCTTCCTCTTTCAACGGGGAAAATATCGAAAACATCATTATAAGAAGATATTCTCACCGGTGATTTCTTTACCTCTGTAATTAAAGCAGCTTTAAACTCATCAACATTTCCCTCACTGTCGGTAACCCTTAGGGGGACATCTGCCCTGTATGTGCCGGCAGCCTGATCTTCATCCGTTTCCAGCTTTCCCGAGAAATAAACAGAATAACAAAACTCATCATTTATGTCAGCAGGACCTCTTATATGTGTTTGCGCATTGCTGAGAATTATGCTTTCCTGTCCATATTCAAACTCAATGTTTTCAGGAACCTCAATCCTCAAATGGTCGTCCGTTTCCGAAATAATGCTAACATAACCGCTTCTAAAGGCTTCCACACCCAGAGATTCCCCCTGTTCGATTGAAGCTATATGGGCAACATCATTCCACTGGCTGAGCCAGATGTTTTCATTTTCCGGCATAACTACTTCTGCAATTCTGTTGCGGTTGTAGAAACTAACATAATTACTGTTTCCTGCTTCTTTAAGTTCGTTAAATGCCCTCTCTCTTATTTCATAATTTTCTTCAGTATTTTCAACTATACTGATCAGTAAATCTATAGCATCTTGCTGCATTCCTGCAGTAATGCCCGGCGGCTCTGACAAAAAATCACCCAGCATTTCTATTGCGCCTTTTCTGAATTGGCTATCAGCCGATTGATTTTCAACAGTATTTAAAAGGCTATTGATACTCTCTCTGTGAGCCCATGTATTTATTGCTCTCAGCAGGGGATCAAGAAAGTTTTTTGTCAGGTCTCTTATACCTGAAAATACGCCTGAAAGGAGATTCCCTATTTTTGCAATAAGACCAGTATCCGTCTCAACTGGGTTTTTAACTGAGTCATCTTCGACCTCAGTTTCTTCAATTTCAATTATATAGGGTTTTTTAAAACTTTCCCTATACGCTTCTCCCTGGTTTATGATATCTTTTTCATTTCCTAAGCGATATGCAGCTATTCCTGAATTACCCGCTAAAATTAAAATTACAGACAGCGCAAATGACAACACCGCTGCTTTTCTGTTTCCCACTTTCCTTCTCCTTTATTTACATGTTTAAAATACACATATAAACTATTTATACAGCTTCTATATGAAATTAAGTTAAAAAATGAGGCAGGAAAAGTGAAATGTAAATGAAACCCACCAAGCCACCCACCAAGCCGGACTTATACTTTATGACTTATATAATGGATTTGCTTTGCGGTTTCTTACGATAGTGGTTTGTATCTTTAAGTTAAAGGTCGATTTTTACAGCTGTGATTTTTCCTCTTTCTTCTTCACTTTTAAGCTCAACATTAATTTCAGCTTCTATAAGAGGAAGATTTTCTGCCAGAAATTCTTTAATAAGATTAACCTTATTTCCTCCGGCTGATGCATTAGAATATATTTCAACTTTATGAGGTCTTGAAGAATGCATCTGCAGTATATTCACCACCCGGTTTAAATCTGTTATCGCATCATCCGAAATATCTTCCGCCCTGTTTTCATAAAGATGAGAATTCCATATTTCAATAATCAGCTCTCCCCGGGATGTGTACTTCAGGGAGTTTAACTTAAAGCTCCTGCTTTCCACCCTGTGGACCTTATCCTGACGGTCAACCCCAATAAACCTATAAGAATAATTTCTGCCTGCTCTAATCATTTCCCCGGAATCATCAATACCGTCCCACTCAATATTCGTTCTGGGCTTTCCTGCGCCTTCAATTGTTTTTATGACCCTGCCCCTGTCGTCAACAACCTCAATTTTCCACTTGTTAAACTCTGTATCCGCAAACTCAGGGTAAAAATCAATTAAAGGAGGCTCCGGAATATCGGGAATAGTCGGATTTACTGTATTTCTGCTTGCTATTTCAGCAAACTTTTCATAATCTCTATCTGAAATATCCGCATCCCACTCTTCTATGATATCTTCAGATTTTCCCGTTTTCGGGGGAACGATTTCTTTATAATCAACCTCTATCTCAGTATCCAGCTTATCAACATCTACAGTATCCAAAATCAACCCTTCGATTTCAACATCCAGCGCATCTTCCTCCTGATTTTCTCCATCCCCGGAGAAAACCGGAGATATAAACATGAATAATATTAAATATACTATAATTGCTTTTTTCATTAATCCTCCCGCATATATACCGCACGAAAATAAAATGTTATGTTCCCCTGTTCAACCCTGCTTTCATCTATAGGTTCAAATCGCCATTCTTTAAGCGCGGCCATAGTTATTCTGTCCAGCTGTGGATAACCGGAACTTCTTGTTACGTACATATTATCTCTTATATTGCCATCCGGTGTAACCTCAAAGGCTATTCTGCATGAAGCAGTTATTCTTTCCCTTTTAGCCCAGTCAGGATATGCAGGTAAGTACTGATTCAATATCCTTCTATCCGAAAGTGGGCCTGTTATTTGAAATATGTCGGATTCTTCCTCTTCAAAAGCCTCCTCTTCCCTCTGACTTTCCTGAGGGTCCTCTCTTTCAATTCTTACTATTTCGCGTTCTTCTCTACGGGTACGGGCCGAACCCCATGTAGATTCTGCAGCGTGTTGCCGCTCCTGATATGAAGCCCTCTGCCTGGAAACATCATTATCGCCCATTCTATCTCCCCGCTCAATTTGCCTGTCTTCCAGAGAAGCCCTTGCATGCTGAGTAGAAGATTCCGTAGTCTCGTCGCCCGTTCTAACGGGTACAACCCTTGTATCTCTTGTCTCAAGGGTTCCCGCGTCCTCATGAACCTCAAACGGGAGATCATCTCTTGCCACCTGATATTCCCGGTCAATAAGTTCCCTTTCAGATTCTGAGGGTTCATCCATTGCCGCGCGCGAACTTTCTATTTCTGATCTGTCCAATCCCTCAAGTTCAATATCCCGGTCCCTTTCCCATGCCATCTCATCCTCTACACTAAAGTCGTCTGACCTATCCACCAGCTTTTCCTCAGGCTCCGGTTCCCTATCAAAATGTCTTTCATGCTCTTGTATTTGCGGCGCATCTTCCACCGGTTCTTCCGAAACTCTATCCCTGTATACTTCAGCCGTTTCTTCCGGCATATCAGGAGCCAGCCTTTCAACATAATCCACCTCGACGATTGGAGTATCAGTGTCACGATCCACCCTTATCTGTGTCAGATCAAACTCCAGCAACAACAAAAGCAGATGAATCCCTATCGCCAATCCCCAGGATACAATCTGCCTTCCGGGTCCGCTTTTCTTCAGCATAGGCTATTGCACATTCTCCTTCTGCTCAATTGCGATGGCAATCCTGTTTGCCCCGATCTCTCTTCTCAATTTTTCCATAATAACTTCTATTTCCCCGAAAGGCACTTCTTTATCTCCTCTTATTATTATCAGCTTATCCGTGTTATCCCCCATCTTTCTTTTGACTTCCTGCACCATGGAGTTAAAAGTTACTACTTTAGTATTCACACCGACTCTTCTGTCTTTTGAATAGGTGATTGTTATATTACGTTCCCTGGTTTCGGTTGTTGTAGCTGCAGGGAGATCTACCTCTATATTCGGCTGATTCAGCATAGGTGAAGTTATCATAAGAACAACCACAAGGATCAGTGATACATTTATCAACGGTAAAATATCTATACCGGCGATTGCGACTTCTGCTTGTGTTCTTCTTCTTTTCATTGTTCACTTCTTAATACAGATAAACTTTCAGCTCCGTTCTGCCTTGAAATATCAAGGACATTCACAACCCTTCCAAGCGGAACTTTTCTCTCCGCCGTTACCATCAATGTTTTATCTCTCCTGTTGAGAAATTCCTCTCTTATCCTCTCCGCAAGCTCCATATCGTTTTTCACTCTTTTTGTATTTACCTCAATTGCTTCTTCTTTTACATGAACAATAATCGGTTCTTCGCTCTCTCCGTCAGCATAGACGCCCTCTACGGCAGAGGTTTCCGATATACGAATCAAAGACTGCACCACAAAAGGAGATATAATCATCAGGGTTATCAGCAGAACCATTGATACATCGCATAACGGTGTCAGTTTTATTGCCGTTTCCGGCTTTTCATATCCTTTTGAACTAGACTTTTTCTGCATTCTTTTTCTCTCTCATTTTCTGCTTTTTTCCATACTGCAGCAGTAGCATATCGTCAATAAGAAGCTCGGTTTCCGAAATAACATGCTGGGTCCTTGTAGTAAAGTAGTTATAAATGATTGCTGCTGGTACAGCTACAGCGATCCCAGCTACAGTTGTTGTAAGTGCCTCGGAAACACCGGCTGCAATAATAGTCGGTCCTCCGGAACCTGAAACTGCCACATCCTGAAAAGCCGTCATTATGCCCAATACAGTTCCCAGCAGTCCCATCAGGGGAGATATAAAACTAAGCGTACCGAAAACTATGAGCCTCTTTCTTAAAAGCTCATGTACTCTCTCTTTCACGGAGGCCATGGCAATCTCGGCATCCATACGTGAAAGGTTAAAATGCTTTATACCCTCTTTAACCACCTCAGAAATCAACATCTTTGATCTTTCCGACAAATCAAAAGCCCCTTTGTAGTCATTTTTCTTTAAAAGATGCATAACCTGTTTAATATATTTCTTTTTCACCTTGCCGGCGCTTAAGTGATACATTGTCCGTTCAATCAAAACCGCAACAAATAATATTGAACAGAAAAATATTATCGGCATAACCGGACTCAATCTCAAAAGCTCCATAATAGTTCTACCTTGCATTTTCCCTCCTGTTTTTAATTTTCCTTTTTACTGACATCACTTTTATAAACCTTACCCTTCTAATCTAAATCTTCCCGCCTCCGCCTTGCTCTTTCTCTCCAGGTTTCATTTGTTGTATTATTAATAATATCGTCATAATACTCCCGGGCTTTTTCCGGATTTTCTCTGCTGACTAATTCAGCCAGTTCAAATAAAGCAGCAATCCTGAACTGATCATCCTTTTGATGATAATCCTCCAGGCTTTCATATACTTCTCTTGCTTTTTCCATTGAACCAACCTCCTCATAAGACTGCCCCATAAAATACCGGGCTTCAGTATACTCTCTATGTTCCGGTTCAATTTTTTTGTAATTCTCTATCGCTTTTTCATAATTTCCTTCATTCTCATATAATTCACCTATAGTAAGATATAGAGAGGGGACCCTCTCGCTTTCGGGGGATCTTTCTATGATATCTTTGTAAGCATTCACAGCGTCCCTGGTTCGATTAAGCCTGTTATTAATAGTAGCTATGTTTCTTAAAGCATTTTCAACAAGCTCATGCTCGGGAAATTCGCTGATGAACTGCCTGTATTTCTCAATGCTGGTTTCATAATCTTCTATATTGAAGTAAGCCAGCCCAAGATTGAACATCGCATCGGGAACATCCTCATGTTCCGGGAAGTTCTGTATATATCCTCCGTCATAAGCCTTTATGGCCTCTTCATAATTTTCCTTAAGAAAATAACATTCCGCATTATAAAAATATGCATCCTCTATGTATGAACTGTCCGGAAAATCCAAAATAATTTTCTTAAAGTAATCCTGCGCGGCAGAATAATTTGCTTCATTGAAATAATCAGCCGCCACGCCCCAGTATATTTCTGAAGCCCAACGGCTCAGAGGATAATCCTGCAAAAATTCTTCCAACTCCGCATCCGATTTGCCAAGCCTGAAGAAACATACTTGAATCTGATCCAGAACATAAGAGATTTCATCGGATTCAGGGTACTCTTCCAGGTAATCCTCATACCTTGATATGGCCTCATGCATATCCCCCCGGTTGTAATAGGCCTGCGCAATCTGAAGCATCGCATCCTGCCTGTTTGCCGCTCCCGGATATTCATTAAGCATTCTCTGAAAAGCATTTACGGCCTGATTATAGTTTCCGAGCCCGAAGTAAGTCCTGCCTGCGCGGAACAACACATAAGGACTTCTGTCATATTCAGGGAACTCATTTACAATCCTCTCCCACCTTCTGATTGCCTCTGAGTAATATTCCAGCCTGTACATCGCCTCCGCCTTTCTCATCAGGGCATCCGGCAGCCTGGAACTTTGGGGGTTATCTTCAACAAAATCAATAAGATAGGAAATAACCCTGTCGTATTCACCCCTGTTAAAGAGTATGTTCGCCATTTCCAGAACACTTCTTCCCGCAACCGCCTCGTCTTGAATTCTTTCAGCAGCGGCCAGAGCCTCGTTCTGGTAATTGTATGCTCTGTCCATATCCTCCATACCTGCGTAAGACGAAGAAAGCCCCTGGTATATTCTCGGTATCATTGCGCTTTCAGGGTATTTGTCCAGCACCATCCGGTACACCTTAACAGCGGATTCATACTCATCCATTTTGTAAAAAGCTTCCCCCACCCAGAAGTATGTTTTTTCAATATATTCACTGTATAGCGGAGAGTAATTGTTTAAAATATTGTATATTTCCGTAACTATTAAAGGATACAGTCCCATCTCGAAATATGTAACAGTCTTAAGGTATAGTGCTTTTTCCATGTAATCTGTTCCAGCAAACTTCTCTATCAACTTCTGACATTCAATAAGAGCCCGTTTGTATTCTCCCTTGAGACGCAGCTTCATGGCTTTTACCAAATGTGTATTTGCCGCAATTCTTCCCCATACATATTTTTCAAGAAAGTTATCGGCTTTAGATACAGCATACTGGGCGTTCTGCATTTTCCCGTACAACCAGATGACTTTATAGTCGGAATACATCGAAAAGCTGTCTTCATCCTTAAGTTCTGAAAATTTTTCCAGCGCTGATGAATAATCTCCCTGTCTGAGCCTTGTTTCAGCCCACATATACTTTGCCCTGTCGTAAACCGGCTTATCCCCATATTCCCGCATCAATCTTTCAAAACTGGAAGAAGCATTATCATATTTGCCGTCTAAGAACTCAATAGAGCTTAATCTGAAAAGAACCCTTGGAACCAAATCACTCTCAGGATACTTTTCCAAAAATTCCTGTAGAACGCTCTGAACAAAAGAATACTGCCCGGTGGAAGCAAAAGCGCGGGCTCTCTGATAATAAGCATTTTCTACCCAGTAATCATCATCCGAATCACCCGTTATAATTTCCCTAAACAAAGCATTGGCCCTGTTTATCTTTCCTCCTTTTCTGTAGGCAAGAGCGCGGAAATATTTTACAGGCTCGCTATCAGGCAGTTTTTCTAGCAGCCCCCTTGCTTTTGAATACTGCTCCTTTTCTATCATAACCAGGGATAATGGAATCACAACATCGCAGTATTGCCGGTATTTTGGAAAATCCTCAAGCACCTCAAAAAGAATCTCGGCAGCCTGCTCTTTTTCTCCCACCGCTATCCTGGACATAGCTATACCTATTTTGGAATCAACCCTAAGAAACCTGTTCTCCGCGTTTTTTACCTCGCTGAAAAAGCGGATAGCTTCGACATAATTTCCCAGGTAAAAATTACACCTTCCAATCTGGTACAGAGCACTCAAATAGGTAAAACGGTGTTCGTGGGTTCTTCCCCTCCTCCTTATCCTCTCAAAACTTCTGAGAGCCTCAGCATAATCCCTCTTATTCATGTAGCACTTGCCTATCATGTACCTTGACTGCATTTCTTTCAGCGAAGAGGGCTCCTGCCTGAGATAAACGGTATATTTACTTATCGCATCATCAAAGTTGTTTTGAGCATAATCCCGACCGGCTTCGCGAAAAAGTGTTCCGGCTTCCAGCATATCTTCCGAAATAAAGATAACCGAAATTATACAAATAAAAACGCTTAATATTATCTTTTTACTAAACATAATGACTGCCTTTTTTGCTTTTTTCTAACAACTTAAAACTAATCCAACTTGAGCTTAAAATCCAAATATTGGTTATCCAGCCCTTTAAACCCGGGGTGTTTTAAAGTAAGCGGATTTTCTGAAATCCACTTTTCACCATCACCATAAACAACCTTGAAAATATACTCGTAATCTCCCGGAAGTACCGGCCTTCCGTAAGAATCATTTACATCCCACTTAATGAATTCCGGGGGCGTCGATCTTCCGGAATATTCTCTAATCTTCTCTGATTCATCGTTAACGATTAAAAATTTCCATTTTTCTATATCAAAGTCGGCGCAGGATAAACTGAACCTTATTTCATTATCAATCCCTCTTAATTCATAAACGCCGGAAGGCTTGTCAACGAGAGCCTTCGCACTAGCCGTATATATATTTCCAAACTCAATCATCATGCCCATTCTGTGAAGGCCCCCCAACTTATGATCGCTGAACGAGTAATTAAAATTAAAGGGAATGATCGTATCATCCCTTAACCCAATCCCGTATGTAAGCGAATTCTTATGATTAAATCCTGCTCTCAGAAAAATTCTTTCAATAATGCAGTATTCAGCCCCAATACAATAATACGTATCCTGATCAAGCATCTTATTCATATCAACGTTCAGCCTTAAAGAATCACCCGGAGTTCTCAGAGAAGTCCCTAGCCTGAAATTAGTATTATATTCATTGTCCGATTCAACAAGAACAATACTGGGCCTTATTGCGTTCTGGACCGAAAAACCCACGTTTATCAACTCAATGGGCCTGTAAATAATACCGAAATCCGCCCCGTATCCAGTGCCTGTATATTCCATTATATCTTCGTGAGCCAGCTTAAAGCTTGCGCCAAGAGAGACTTTTCTCAATTCACTGTTTCTCCCCGCCAGATCCCGAAGATTATATGCCAGAGAAATTATTGAGGTGTTTTTCATTATATTCAGGTCATCTTCAATAATTTCATTGACATAGCTTCTTTTTTCGTATCCCCCGGAAAACAAAAACACATTAGCCGCTGAAACCCGTAAATTTCTCCCGAAAGGATGAACATAACCGATATAATTAAGGCTTGTATCATAAAAAAACGGCGCATGCATTGAAAGCATCTGATAACCGTTAGAAAGCGTTAACGAAGCCGGATTCCAGTATGCAGCAGTTGGATCATCCGCAAGGGCTACATATGCTCCTCCCATGGCCAAAGACCTGGCTCCGACACCGTACCTTAGATAATCTGACGACTGCCCGAAAGAGCCTGCAGTTACCTCTCCCGAACGGGATACAGTAAAAACCACCGCAATCAGTAAAAATAATATTTTAAAATTCTTTCTCAATTTATTTCACCACCGCTATTTTTCTTATAAAATAGTCACCCGTTTTCGATACATAGACCCTGCAGATATATCCCCCGTTTCCAACCACTGACGAACTTTTGTTTCTTCCGTCCCATTCAACTATATTAATCCCCTTCCTTGCGCCCATTTCTCCCCCAACAAAATCCCTGCTCCATACCTCTTCTCCAACAAGGTTGTAAATTGTAATCTCAACATCAGAGCTCTCCATTAATGAATATTCAATAAATGTTTCTTCCCTTCCGGCGCTGAATGGATTCGGGTAATTTACAATCTCCTCTTCCACGGTATTGGTTATATAAACATAAACGGTGCCTTCCCTTTCATGCTCTGTTTCAGTCTCGGAAGATTCGATAATATAATAATACTCAATGACATGCTTTCCTATTTCATCTATTGAAAAGGGCTCAGAAAAAGGTTTCTCTTCCCCGTTATTGATTCTGTAATATATTTTTCTTGAACCTTCTATTCTGCAATCTCTCGAAAAATCCAGGGTGATCTTACTGTCCGGCTTAGCATATATATCACGGTCTTTCCTTATCAGAAGGCCCCTGTCATCTGTTATTTCAATATCAGGAATATCATACACCTTGATGGTTCTTCTTCTTATAACATTTCCGGCAGCAATCCTGATAAGTATTTCTCCTTCAGCATAATCGTCCACATTCAGAACCCCCTCAGCCACACCGCCGCCGGAGCTCTTAACCTGGTTTGATTCAAAACTTCCCCCCCCTTCCACAACTGAAAACTCAACCGGCTTTTCAGTAATTTTATTTTCATAGCTATCCATAGGATAAGCAAATACAAAGACCTCATTCTCGGAAGGTTCCACCCAGGATTTATGTAATACATCTATTTTAGCCACCTCTCCGGGTTCTACCAATATATTCCGAATATAACTAACATCTTCCGGCTTTTGAGAATCCCAGTATTTTATCTCAATAATTTCGGACCTCTCATACCCGCTGAACCTAGCCCGGGCAATACCCTCATCGGTAGTAATCTTTCTCTTTAATGGAGCATCTTCATAATCCGGCACGCTTGAAACATCTGAAGGATACACCATTACATATATCTCCCTGTCCATATTTCTCACAAGGTTTGATGTGTTGGTGTCTATCAACTCGAAATCAATATGGAAATCTTCTCCCGCTCTAAGCGAATCATGAGAAATACCGGCATCCAGCTTCAGTTTTGAAGGATCCGCCCTGACCTCTATTACGTCACTGTAAGCTTTCCTGCCGTAGTCATCCTCAACTTTAATAATGATATCTTCCGAATATGCATATCTCTGGAGACCGTATGAATAAATTCCGCTGTTTAAAAACCCCGACCCCGAGGCCAGTTCTCCGGTTGCATCTTCATAGTTTGTTTTCAAAGCCCTAAAATAAAGGTTGTTGGAAACATTACTCATTCTCTTACCTTCAACATCGAGTAGCTCTACTTCCATTTCAAAATTCTCGCCCGCCACCGCTTCGCTCGGTGCCCTGACCTCGTAAAAAGTGCCGCTTACAGGAACCTCGGAAGTCTGCGGAGATTTAAACCTGTCATCTCCGTCACTGGCGGTCAGCTTTCTTATTGCATCCGTATCACCCGGATTTGTAAGAGAAATATTAAATGTCACCCTTCCGTTTTCAAACTCATGTTCACTGTTTGAAACAGACTCTATATGCAAATCTCCCCCGTCAACATCCAACTCAACTTTTCCCCCTGTATAAAAATCACAGAGATTCCAGTACCTGTCAACCGCTCTGACTTCAACATGAAAAGGCCTACCCGGATCCTGTCTATCCGGCTCTCCTGTCTTGCCGGTTTCGGTTGTAGAGCCCTGGTGGGGGGTCTCTCCGGGACATATTAACTGTAATTTCTGATAACCGTCAGGCACAAAATTAATCACATTGGACTGCCCTGAGTTATCCTGGCTGTCTTCAACCCTTATAATTATGGATTCCGCCTTCGTATAAGATGTTCTTACGCTGGCTCTTCCCTCTATCATGCTCGTAGATGCAACCTCATAATCACCCCCGCCTTCTACTGGTTCAGCCTCTGCCGCCAGGTCATAAGAAAGGGAAACCGGGTTAACATAACTGTCTAATGTTCTTATTACATTATCGGTGCCGCTGTCTCTTAGCTCTATATCAATATTAAACTTATTAGGAGGCCCTACGGCAGTCTCAGTCGGAGCTGTCACCACATATTTGAGCCCGGAAGGAACCACGCTTATTCGATCACTGTATGCCTGCCTGCCGAACGAATCCGAAATCCTTATTCTTATATCCTCTACATGGTCGTAGCGCTGATTCGTTACAGACAGGGTCCCTTCGGAAAGATTTGCGGTCCTGATTCCAAGCTCTCCATGCACATCGGAAGAATAATCCGACCTGTACACCTCGAATTCAACTTCATGATTAGCATCAGTATCCGGTTCATCGGTCTGGTGGTCAATCTGCTGTATATCTACTGTAAAATCCTCGCCGGCAGTTATCTCTTCCGGCGTGTCTATTAGATAATAATTTCCAGACCTGACATCCAATGATGAAGAATTTGGATTTTTATTAAGATCATCCGTATCCCGAACAATCATCTCAATATCTTCCCCTTCAGATAAAAATATTCCGTCAAACGAGGTAGCGCCGTCAACAAACGGCCTATCATTATCAAGGCTTCCTATCTCTACCTCTTCACCTTCCTCATATGCCTTCAGCTCGACATTTCCACCATTATAAGATGTCCTGTTCCAGTAACTATCTACCGCTTTTACCACCACATCGAAAGAAAGACCCGCGACCTGATCCACCGGAGAACCCTCTTTTCCATCCGGAAAATTGCTTCCGGGCCTGGGAATTTCACCCGGCAGTATTATTTGAAGCATGCTGTAATCCCCCGGCTCTATGGTTATTTCATCCGTATTATTTGTATCCTCATCATTTACATCGCTGGCGGTTACAATATGAGTTCCCGCTTCCCTGAATAACGCGTTAAATTCCGCTTTCCCGGTGGAATCAACCAGCATGCTATCCGGACTGAAACTCGCATGCCTGTCACTTCTAAGTCTAACTCTAGGCTGATTATTCCCGGCCTTGTTAAAATACTCATCAACTGCCAAAACCTTTACTGAAACATATTCCCCCGCTGTAGAAGGAGTAGCGCTTCCGGTTTTTCCCGGAAAAACTGCCGGCGTATGACTTTGCCCGGGAAAGAGAAGAAGAAGGTCATCATATGAGCCGGGCTCCACCGTAAACTCCTCGCTGTCTCCGTATTTGCCCTTATCATCGCGACATCTTACGAAAAGATCCTCCTGCGCTATGTCAGAAGTAAACTGCCCGCTCCATTCCCCACCGGAAAAACTAATATCGACAGGACCGTATTTTTCTCCGCCGTAATAATGAGAGCCTTTAATCAAAAGGAGCTCCCCGTCCCCGTCAAAATACTCATTAACATTACCAAACCTGTCTTTTGCTTTTACTTCAACATTAAAGGGCTCCCCGGCATCTTTATTTATCTCCGGCCTGTCTACATTAACCTCATAATGGTCAACAGGACCTGATATAACCGTAATATTGATGTCATCCTGTCTGCTGCTATCATCTACATCCTCTACTTCAATAGTATGCGTCCCGAGCGCCGTGGCAGAAGACAGATAATTTTCAACATGTCCACTGCTCATTTTCTGTTCTCCCTGCGGCAGAAAAATCCCACCGACGCTTGCATCAAAAACAAAATCCGGATAGGAGTGATCAATCGGATTCCAGTATTCGTCAGTAGCAGCCACTTCGAGATAATAATCCTGCCCGGCCATCCAGTCATCCATCTCTCCTAGCTTTCCGTTGCTCTGGTATCCTCCCGGATCCAGGGATTCCCCGGGGCCCACAAGAACCAGGTTCTCATACTCCCCAGGCTCTACCCTTATTTCTCTTTCGTCAGAATCATAAGATCCGGTATAAGCATGCATCCTGAGATTTCCAGCAGTCCTGAACTTTATTTCATACTCACGCCCCCCCCAGTTCTCTAATGGTTCTCCTTCATCTTCAGAAACATAATAACCGTTTGATACTTCAAATGAAGCCGGCACCACAACTTCTCCCCCACCGATAGTGTTAAACATATCATCAGTTGCCTTTACTGTTACCGTTGTTTTTTCTCCGGCTGTAAGAACTTCAGCATTACCTACTATCCCCGGAGGTACTCCCGGCGTGTGTGTTTCCCCGGGTAAAACCAAAAGAAGTTGAGAGAAAGAACCGGGTTCAACAATAAATTCATTGCTGTCATCGGAAACTCCCGTACCGCTGTCAACGGTAATATGGGTACCCCCGCCTGCCTGACGAGTAATCTGCACCGACCCGCCCCATACCCCATCATCAAAATAAACATAGTTAGGATCAATACAGTCAGGCCCGAAATCCTTATTTTTCAAAGAAACTTGGGCATCATATCCCTCCACCCGATTGTCATATAAATCACGTGCCACTATCTCAACCGTAAAACGAGTAACCGTATTTTGAGTGCCGATATGGCTTATATCAAAATAGCTTAAACCCCCGGATTTTACTTCCACCCAGCTCTCATCTTCTATCCCGGTATCTTCTGTATCCCTGATCGTCAGCCTCCTGTTTGAGGCAGACTCACAAAGCCTTATACCGTCAAATACCGCCTTATTAGAATCCATTTCAAAAGGTTCGGGTAAAGAAACCTCCAAATGCTCATCAGTTGTAATAAACTCAATCTCAGGGTAGGGGCCTGAAGTTACAGGATTAAAATACTCATCCACCGCCCTTACCTCCACCCCGTCAATCAGATGCCCTGCAGTCACTTTTTCAGGATCCCCTTCTTTTCGGTCCCCGCTTCTTTTACCATGCGTTAGTTCCTCCCCGGGCATAAGAAGTACAAGCTTTTCGTACTCTCCGGGAACCACATTAAATTTATTGCTTTCTCCGGTAGCGAAAGGGTTGTCTTCATACCTTTCTGTATTTGTTATTGTAATCCTGTTCTCCCTGTTCTCAGGATCTCCCCCGTATAAAGTTACTTCAAATGTGGCTTCGCCTTCGCTAAACTCAGATCCGCTGACAACATCCGGTGAAATTTCGGCGTTATCACTTTGAATTGATATCTGATCGGAAAAAGTCAGGGCGTTTCCATGATTTTTATGCCTTGCAGTTACAGTTATTGAAAACTCCTCCCCCGCGTTCTGGTTATCGATATCTTCAATATGGAAATAATCAACATATTTTATCACATCAAAAGTCTCCTCGGCAGAATCTATAGTAGGGTCATCATTATTATGAACAGTTATTTTTCTACTTCCGGGAGTGTTTAATGTTACGTTAAATGTCCTCTCTCCCGCGTCTAGATGAGCGCTTGATGGCAAATCCGCCTCTTCATCATCGGAACCAAGGGTAACCCTGTGAAAACAGTTTTCATCTTTTGTCCCATCCTGATTTCTTGCTATTACCCTAACCTCGAAAGACTCTGTCTGTGTAACCATGGTATCGCTGACTTCTATATCCATATATGCCGCCGCTAAAGCAGAAGCCCTGCAGATGAGAAGTGCGCTTGCAACCAAAAAAAACTTTTTTATATGACTTTTCACTTTCTTTATTTCAAACATTCCATTTAATTGATAATACAACTTTTCTTTTTTTTCAATGCGAAGTCTCCTATTTGTCCCTTTCAATATTAATATAAACACGGAAGAATCAAATTATAATCAAATTTTTCGCAAATATTTCTCAAAAAAAAACAGCCCCGCTTTCGCGGGACCTAATAATAAGGCAGGTTTTATTTAAAAAAACTGCCGGTAACCGCAGGGGTAGTACGGCTACCGACAGAAACTTAGGAGATTAGGTTTTATTTATGTGTTTATTTATTTATTCCAGAAAGTCCACCAGTCCAAATCAAGGGCATTATTTAATGCATCGTTGCCCATTATTCCGCCCAAAAACCCCTCTTCTCTTTCTCCTTCTCTTTCAATTACCGGAGCGCTGTTAAAGGGCATTGTTGGCTGAAGAGCTCCGCCAACCGCTGTCATGGCAATATTTGAAGCAGCTTCGGCAGTAGCCTGCTGTTCACCGGTCAACTCTTCTCCTTCTTCCAGATCAGCAGTCATACCCATTGTAAGACCTCTCTGTAAATCTTGACCAACGACTCCAAGTACAGCTCTAAGCGCAGCCATCTGAAGACTCATACCGCTTCCTCCGCCGAGAACTGTTGCCGCGGCTT
>PWEK01000132.1 GCA_003553445.1 Elusimicrobiota bacterium | reverse complement strand
GTTGGGAGAAATTCCTCCCAGAACGGTTTAGTTCGCCCGATGTGGTTCTCCCAGAACCGGGATTGAGACTCATGGACACCGGAAGACCGTGGGTTGCCGAGTGGCGTTCCATACGCGTCTTTTGGAAGGCCGAGTTGGTATGAAGCGTGGCCAAATTCGTGAATCGTCGCGGTGAGTGCGTCGATTGGGTCCGTTGGCTTAAACCGCGTCGTTACTCGTGCATCGAACTGCGTCCCAGACATGAATGGATGCGGCGCAGTATCGAGACGCCCGTGGGTGCGGTCATAGCCAATGAAATCAAGTGCAGCCTCGCTCAATGCACGTTGGTCCTCATCAGGGTATGTCCCCTCCCACGGGTTGCTGAGGTCAACGTCGGACTCTCGGATTTTATCGAGCAGTGGTGGAATCTCTGTCCGAAGCGTCTCGAAAATGTCCTCCATCGTCTCAATGGGGATGTATGGGTTGCTATCCTCATACATCACCTCGTAAGCGGGAGCACCGGGGTCGATTGCTTCAGCGCGCCTTCGCTGGAGTTCTCGGAGGCGTGTCAGTCGAGGTGCGAACTGTTCATAATTGTCATCCGCCTTGGATTCCTGCCAAATCTGTTGATTTTCGGCCCCAACTTGAGTGATCTCTTCCGTTAATTCAGTCGGGACGGTTGCTTGGCGTTCGTATTCACGTCGGATTTCGCGAACGCATGCGTATTGCTCGTCAGTTAGTTCGTCTTCATCGACCGTGTTTAGCCACTCTCCGACATCATCCCCAGTCAGTAGTTCGTGAGTCGTCGCAGAAATGGCAGAAAGTTGTTGGGAGCGGGCCGGCGCACCTCCTTCCGGCATCATCACTTGCTGGTCCCAACTGAGCTGCATCGCCGCATTGCTGAGATTTGTAATGCGTCGGTATCGTTCGGATAACTGCTCGTATGCTGCTTGCATAGTCGTGTCAGATTCTGTCATCGCTATGGAACTGACATAGGAAGGAATGGTAATAGTTCTGCTGTCAGTCTTTCAGCATTACTGATAAACGATTGTTTCAATCGCCCGTAGAGGATAGCGGAACTAAGTTTTAAGAACATCCGAAAACTGAGAGTAGGCATACTAACTGTGGGAAGAAAGAATCAACCGGGTGTCGCGGATCCGGAGACGGACTATCCGCGTGTGGCTGTTGACGTCGGTGGTACGTTCACCGATGTTGTCTTGCTCACTGCTGAAGAGTTGATTACAACGAAGGTTCCTTCAACAACTCCACAACACGATGGTGTTTTGTCGGGGATTACAATCGCATGTGAAGAAGCTGGAATCGAGCCCTCATATCTCAACCAGTTTGTTCATGCGACGACCGTCTCTGTCAATGCGTTGCTTGAAGGTACTGGTGCTGATACTGCACTCCTCACGACTGAGGGATTTCGTGATGTGTTAGAAATCGGTCGGCAGAACCGCCCATCACTGTATGACTTTTCGGCGAAGAAAACGCCACCACTGGTTTCTCGCAATGACCGGTTTGAACTTAGCGAGCGAGCAACAGTCGATGGCATCGTTAAGCCAGTAGCTGAGGAGGATGTCACGGCATTAATGCCCCGACTATCCGAGTACGAGAGTGTCGCTGTTTCGTTGCTCCACTCTTATGCCCACCCAGAGAATGAACAGCGGGTTGCTCAACTGCTGCGAAGTGAGCTTTCGGTTCCCGTTTCTGTCTCTCATGAAGTTCTCCCTGCCTTTCGAGAGTACGAACGGACGTCGACAACAGTCGTTGATGCTAGCCTTCGGCCCGTAATCGAATCGTACCTTGACAAATTGGTCACCGGAGCCGCGGAACTGGGTCTCCCTGAACCAATTATCATGCAATCGAACGGCGGGGTCGCAAGTCCCGACAGAATCCGGAATCGGCCAGTAACGAGTGTTTTGTCCGGGCCTGCTGCGGGTGTAGTAGGCGCCCGCACGATTTCCGACCAGACTGGCTTGGATGAGACGCTCCAGGGCCTGGTTACCTTTGACATGGGTGGGACATCGAGCGATGTCGGTCTGGTAATAGATGGGGAGGTATCACGTCGGAACGACTCCACAATCGCTGGCTATCCATTGGGCGTGCCGATGGTCGATATCGAAACTGTCGGCTCGGGAGGGGGAAGCATTGGGTGGGTAGATGACGGTGGTGCCCTCCGGGTTGGCCCACAATCAGCTGGGGCAGACCCTGGACCGGTCTGTTACGGTCAGGGTGGGACAGAACCGACGGTCACGGATGCCATCGTGATGTTGGGATATATCAGTGAAGACACAGCATTCGGTGGTGAATTGGCACTTGAGATTGAGGCCGCTAAAGACGCACTAGCGGCGCTCGCTGTTGAGGCGGGTCTGGATTCACCACGTGAGGCTGCCGCCGGGATGTTTCGGGTTGCGAATGCGACAATGATTCGGGCCATTCGCTCCGTCACAATAGAGCGAGGATATGACCCACGAGAATTTGGGTTGGTTGCGTTTGGCGGGGCAGGGCCGTTGCACGCGCTCGCATTGGCCGAATCTCTTGAGATTGATACTGTGTTGCTCCCGCTAGCTGGTGGCGTCCTTTCAGCATACGGGCTGCTTGCAGCCGATGAAAAACATGATGCAACCCGAACGTACAGAGCAACTCTTTCTGATGCAGAGCGCGAACATGTGGAAGCGGCATATCAACAACTGACGCAGACAGCAAACCAAGCAGCACATGGAGACAGCGAAACCTGTACGATTGACCGGACTGCTGCCCTGCGATATGTTGGACAGAGCTTCGAGCTCACTGTCCCTGCAGACGACCCTGTCGACTTGAGCAGGTTACGAGCACGGTTTAC
>PWEK01000047.1 GCA_003553445.1 Elusimicrobiota bacterium | reverse complement strand
ATACCGAATACAAGTGGTTCCAGTTTGATCGAATACTTTTTTTGGGAATTCGGTATTTTAGTTACAAGGTCGGGTTTCACAGCAGAGTGGCTTCTTTTGGGCCCCGATTAGCTAACCCTATTTTCTCTGTGACAGTTGGCTTAGTCAGGCTTCTCATCTGGTTTTTAAGACATATTTTTCCAGATCGGTACACAGATGCGAACCCGTATAAGATGATAAATACAGACCCAGCGAACATACAACGGAGTACAGGCCATATTTTTTCAAAGAGGCGTGGATGGGTGGTTGGTGGGACTTGGGATAACAGTGGGCACCAATATAATGAGCGAACGTTTTCTAGGGCAATTCGTCAACGCTTTGTTGAGGATAAGCCGTGGGAAGATACCGATCTTGCCGATCGATACGACGACTCGAAATTCCGAAGAAGGACGGAAGCCATCGAGCGATTATACCATAACATTTCGACTGAAGGCTACAAATCTCAGCGTCAGTTACTCGAGGAAGAGCCCGAAGCCGCATGGAGTGGACTCAACGATGCGATGCATCCGCTGGCGAATGAGGTAGCTGTCGATATTGGTCGAAACGGTGAGTTGCTGTGGAATATCTGTGGCCAACACCGCCTTGCAATCGCAAAAATACTCGAGGTCGATAGCATCCCAGTGCAGGTATTCCGCCGACATACTGAGTGGCAAAAAATCCGTGACAGAGTCCGAGCAGGGGAACCGGTCCCTGAAGAGTTGCTCGACCATCCGGACCTACAGGATTTGGTCGATACCGAATAGACGCCACGAAAACGGGACTCTCTTAACATCTCCTCGTAGATGTCTCCCTAATACGGATCGTCATGCGTCTCGGCCAAACCTCGTTCATTTACCTCGTCTCGAAGCTGGGTGCCTCAGCCCTTGGCTTCCTCGCGACGATCTATTTCACCCGAACCCTCGGTGAGGAGATTTACGGCTTCTACGCCATCACCCTCGCCCTGGTTTCCTGGCTTGGAATCGTCAAAAGCGTCGGATTCGGGAAAGCCATCGTCAAGCGAATGAGCGAAGACGAAGAGCCAGAGGCGTACCTCGCTGCTGGAACGACTATCAAAGCCGTCCTGACGGCCGTTGTCATCATCGGCGTTCTTCTATTCAGTGATGCGGTCAACGCCTACGTTGGACAGCCAGTCGCGGAGTTTGTCGTCCTGTTATTGATCGTCTCTATCTTCAGCGGTTTGGTCAACGCCGCCCTCAAAGGAAGCCACCGCGTTCATATCTACGCACCGCTCAGCACACTGAAAGAGGGAGGGCGAAGCGTGGCAATGATCGCTCTCGTTATCCTCGGGTGGGAGTTAACTGGTATGCTTCTCGGTCATGCGATTGGGACGGCAGTTATCGCTCTGATAGGCCTCTGGTTTGTCAGGCCTTCAGTTGTAGTTCCACGGTGGCACCACGTCGTGAGATTGTTCGACTTTGCGAAATACTCTTGGCTCGTAAACATGCGCAAGAAGACGTTCAGTGACATGGACATCATCGTTCTTGGCATCTTCGTTCCGGCCGGACTCACTGGCATCTACGCAGTCGCATACACCCTCGCAAAGTTCCTCGATATCTTTGGGAGCGCGATTCAAAACACGCTGTTCCCGGAGATGAGCAAACGATCCGCGTCTGAAGACATCGACATGGTCCGAACGCTCACGAATGACGCACTCGCTTATGCCGGACTCTTTCTTATCCCGGGGATCGTCGGTGCGGCAATCCTCGGCGATCGACTGATGTTAGTTTATGGGGATGGCTTCGAAATCGGCGCTCAAGTACTGACGATCCTTCTAATAGGAATTCTTGCCTATACATACAACAAACAACTGCTCAATACGCTCAATGCCATTGATAGACCCGATCTCGCGTTCCGAGCGAATGTCGTCTTCATCGGAGCAAATCTAGTACTCAACGTGGTGCTCGTCTGGGAAATTGGGTGGTATGGGGCGGCAATCGCCACCGCGAGTTCGGCCGCTATCGGCCTCGCGTTCGGGTTCTACTACACCCGTCAACACATTGGGTTCGAAATACCGAGCGGTGAAATCAGCAGACAAGTCTTTGCAGCGATACTCATGGGTGGGTGTGTGTACGCCGCTCGAGCAATCGGCGAACCGTCACCGATCGCCACATACAACGAGGTCTTCGTCGTCCTCTTGGTCGGATTTGGTGCTGGCGTTTACTTCCTCACCTTGTTCGCCATCTCGAGCACCTTCCGAACAACAATCGCTCGAAACGTACCGTTCGATATCCCGTTCACCGCAAAGTAACACGCCTTTCGCTCACAAAGTATTTGTGCGTCTGCTTAAATTATGCCAGATATGCAAGCTGTCGTCCTGGCCGCCGGGAAAGGTACCCGGCTGCGCCCCCTGACCGAAGACAAGCCGAAGGTCCTCGTGGAAGTCAACGAGAAGCCCCTCCTCGAGGACGTCTTCGACAATCTCATCTCGATCGGTGTCACGGAGTTCGTGGTCGTCGTTGGCTACCTCAAAGAGAAGATTATGGAGCGCTACGGCGATGAGTACCGTGGCGCGCCGATCACGTACGCCCATCAGCGTGAGCAACTGGGATTGGCCCACGCGATTTTACAGGCCGAACCGCACATCGATGACGACTTCGTCCTCATGCTCGGGGATAACATCTTCCGTGGAAACCTGGGTGACGTCATCAACCGTCAAAACGAAGAGCGCGCTGATGCGGCCTTCCTGGTCGAAGAAGTGCCCTGGGAGGAGGCCTCCCGGTACGGTGTCCTGGATACCAACGAGTACGGTGAAGTCGTCGAGGTAATGGAAAAACCCGAGGATCCACCCTCGAATCTCGTTAT
>PWEK01000091.1 GCA_003553445.1 Elusimicrobiota bacterium | reverse complement strand
TTTTTTTGCTGCTGCGGTGGCGGCTGCGGTGGATGCTTCCGAATTTAACATTGCGACGGCAACGGGAGGGGTTTTAAAGGATGGGGATATGCTGGATAAAATAGAAGTGAGTGAAATTCCCCTGCTGATAGAGGAGGGGGTGGTAACCGACGGGATGATTCCAAAATTGCAGGCGGCCCTGGCGGCCAGGAAAGGAAATGTCGGGGTTGTCAGGATGATTGATTACAAAGGGAAAGGCGGTACTGAAATCTTATGAGTTCGCTTCTGGATGTTTATAAGAAGCTTGATGTAGAGGTGGAAAAAGCGGACGGGAAATATATATGGGATACGGAAGGTAAGAGATATACTGATTTTCTTTCAGGAATATCGGTTACGAACCTGGGCCATCTTAACGGGAAGGTTAAAGACAGGGTTTCAGGCGCAATGGAATCTTATATGCATGTCTCAAATCTTTACAGGGAGCCTATGCAGGAGGAGCTTGCAGAGAAACTTTCAGAGAGAACATTCGGGGGGAAAGTCTTTTTTTCAAACTCGGGAACTGAAGCAAATGAAACTGCTGTCAAGGTGGCAAGAAAGTACTTTGAAGGTGAAAAATATGAGGTAATAACCTTAAAGGATTCTTTTCACGGGCGGTCGCTGGCGATGCTGTCGGCAACCGGGCAGGGAAAGTTCCGTGAGGGATTCGGGCCCGGTATTGAAGGTTTTCAGCACTGTGATTTTAATTTTCTTGCCTCTGTTGAAGAGAAGATAAGCAGAAAGACATGCGCAGTGATGGTTGAAGTTATTCAGGGAGAGGGGGGAGTAAATGTGGGGGATGAAGATTTTATCACAGGACTGCGAAACATTTGCGATGAGAAGGGGATACTTCTTATTGTAGACGAAATCCAGACAGGAATCGGAAGGACGGGAACGTTTTGGGGATATGAGCATTACGGCATCTGCCCGGATATAATTACATCTGCAAAGGCACTGGGAGGCGGGCTTCCTTTGGGGGCAACGGTTTTAAACAGGGAAGTTGCCGAATGCATGAAGCACGGTGATCATGGGTCAACTTTCGGAGGAAACCCTCTTTCCTGCGCCGCTTCACTTGCAGTATTGAGTCAAATAGATGAGGCGATGCTTGAGCGTGTGAAAGAGACGGGGGAATATTTAAAGAAATCTTTATTATCTATATCACGTTATTATGATAAAGTAAAAGAGGTAAGGGGCAGGGGGCTTATGGTTGCGATAGAGCTTGAAAATGGTGGAAATAGCCTGCTTTCTTTTCTGATTGAGAAGGGATTTATTGTCGGGTGTTCAAAGGGCAGAGTAATAAGGTTTCTTCCTCCGTTTATTATTGAGAAAAAAGATATAGATGAAATTACGGAGGTTATTGGTGGATATTTTAAGGAGAGAGAATAGATGAAAAAAATAGTGCTGGCTTATTCGGGAGGGCTTGATACCTCATGCATAATACCGTGGCTGAAAGAAAATTATGATGCCCAGGTGGTGGCTTTTTGCGCGCTGCTGGGAGAGTCGGAGGATCCCGGGGTTTTAAAAGAAAGAGCGGCAAATGCCGGTGCAGATGAATTTTATTTCGAGGACCTCAGGGAAGAGTTTGTAAAAGATTATGTACTTCCTTCACTGAGAGTCGGGGCGGTTTATGAGGACAGTTACCTTCTGGCAACGGCTCTTGCCAGGCCGCTTATTGCAAAGGGCCTGGTCCAAACGGCTCATGAGGTGGGCGCTGATGCCGTTGCTCACGGTTGTACCGGTAAAGGAAATGACCAGGTGCGGTTTGAAGTAACTGCGGCAGCCCTGGACAGCTCGCTGAAAATGGTTGCGCCACTCAGGGAGTGGGAATTTAAATCCAGAGAGCAGGAGCTGGAATATCTAAAGAGCAAGGGTCTTGAGATAGAGGATAAAGGGGGAGGTAAGTACAGTATTGACAGAAACCTGTGGGGGGTCAGTATAGAGTGCGGAGAGCTGGAGGATCCCTGGAACGAGCCGCCGAGGGATTCTTATGTTATTGTGAAGCCGGCAGAAGAAGCTCCCGATAAACCTTTGGATATAATGATCTCTTTTCAGGAAGGTAAACCTGTAGCGATTGATGGAAAGAAAATGGAAGAGGTGGAGTTGATAGATGAGCTTAATGCTATCGCCGGTGAATGCGGGGTTGGTAGGACGGATATGGTGGAAAACAGGGTGGTGGGCATAAAGTCCAGGGAGATATATGAGGCGCCTGCGGGCGAGGTTCTTCATAAGTCCCTGAGGGCTCTTGAAGCGCTCAACCTTGAAAAAGAGCTTGTGTTGAATAAACGGAAGCTATCGCTTGAGTATGCCAGGCTGGTATATGAAGGTAAGTGGTTTTCTCCGTTGAGGGAGGCCATTCAGAATTTCTGTGATTCTTCCGCGAAGCGGCTTTCGGGAGATGTAAAGCTCAGGCTGTATAAAGGAAATGCCACAGTAAGGGGCAGGCGTTCGGAGCACTCAATGTACAGGGAGGAGCTGGCAACCTACACCGACAGGGATGAGTTTTCTCATGAATCCGCCAGGGGCTTTATAGAGTTATGGGGTCTTCCTCTTAAGGTATGGGGAGCAAAAGAAAAGGGATGATATTAAGAAAAGGCCGGCTTAAAAAAGACCAGATAAAGAAAATTGCAGAGTTTACCTCTTCAATAGAAGAAGACAGGGCGCTGGCTTTTTATGATATAAGGCAGAGCGTTGCGCATGCGAGGGCTCTTAAAAAGGCGGGATATTTGTCGAAGAAAGAGTTTAAAGAGATAAGTTCCGGTTTGTCTGATGTAAAGAAAAAACTTGAAAAGGACCCTGGTTTTTTCGGTTCCGGGCATGATGACATTCATATGGCTGTTGAGTCGGAGCTTGGGAAAGCGGGGGAAAAACTTCATGCGGGGCGTTCGAGGAACGACCAGGTTGCATGCGATGTAAGGATGTACTTAAGGGATGCAGTTAAAGAAATAGTAAAAGGGCTGGATGAAGTTGGGGATGTGCTTGAAGAGAAAATTTCGGAACCCGGCATTGCCGGGGCGTGTATGCCTTTTTATACTCATCTTCAGAGGGCGCAGCCGATAAATCTCGGGACATACCTGGAGCTTTACAGGTGCTGGTTTTCAAGGGATAAAGAGAGGTTTATTCAGCTTAATAAAAGAATAAACAGACTGCCGCTGGGAGCTGCGGCGGGGGCCTCCACATCAATAAAAACTGACAGGGAATCCGTAGCGAAGGAGCTTGGTTTTGAAGGGACAATAGATAATTCTCTTGACGCTGTGGCTTCAAGGGACCATGTTATTGAGTTTGCGTGCGCGTGTTCTACGATTGGAACTCATTTTTCAAGGATGGCGGAAGAGCTTATTCTTTTTGCGAGTAAAGAGTTTTCTTTTATTGATATTGACGAGTCGATAGCGGAGACATCATCAATTATGCCTCAGAAGAAAAACCCCGATTGTCTGGAGTTGATTCGTTCTGCCGCGGGGAAACTCAATGGAAATGCGGTTTCTATCCTTACGATAATGAAGGGACTCCCGCTTACATATAACAGGGATTTGCAGAACGACAGGGTTGTTTTTGATTCTGCAAGGACTGTTATCGGGATACTTGAAATAATGCCTCATATCATCAGGAACATCAGTTTTAATCTGAAAAGAATGAGCGATGCGGCGAGGGAAGGTTTTACAGATGCCGCTGATTTTGCTGAATACCTTGTATCAAAGGGTATGGAGTTTCGCCGGGCGCACCGTATTGTAGGGGAGCTTGTTAAGGAGGGGATTGAAAGGGGATATGAAAATTTCAGTGATTATCCGGTTAAGGAGATTTTAAGCAGGGTTCCCCGGGCGGAAGAGGATTTTCGGGATATTATAAAAATGGAGGAAGCAGT
Organism: Elusimicrobiota bacterium; assembly: GCA_003553445.1. Taxonomy (GTDB): domain Bacteria; phylum CG03; class SLGR01; order SLGR01; family SLGR01; genus PWEK01. The sequence continues at coordinate 8,955 of PWEK01000091.1, read as the reverse complement.
TGCAAGAAGAATACGGAAAAAATGATTTGAAATACGAGGGGGGGGAGCTTTATCTGGATGGTTTGAGTCTCAGGGAAATTGCGGATGAGTACGATACCCCTTTATATGTTTACAGCGCAGAAAGAATAAAACAGAACTACACCGCTTATAAAGAGGCTTTTAATTTTATGAACACAAAGATATGCTATGCCCTTAAGGCGAATTTTAATGGATCAGTAATTTCTCTTCTTACTTCACTGGGGGCCGGAGCTGATGCGGTTTCCGGAGGAGAGCTTTATATGGCTAAGGAGGCCGGTATAAATCCTGAAAAGATTGTTTTTTCCGGGGTCGGCAAAAGCAGGCAGGAGATTGTGGAAGCAATCCGGATGGGCGTGTGCATGATAAATATTGAGAGCGAACAGGAGCTTATGAGGATTGAAAAAATAGCCGCAGAAGAAGATGTTCCCGCAAATATTTCCTTCAGGGTCAATCCCGATATTGACCCGCAGACGCATCCTAAAATTGCAACCGGGCTGAAAGAGAGCAAATTCGGGGTTCCTGAAGAGAAAGCCCTTGAGCTTTATCAGAGGGCTTCCTCCTCTCCGCAGGTTAATGTAAGGGGGGTGCATCTGCATATCGGTTCCCAGATAACAAGCCTCGAACCTTTTAAGATGGCCGCTTCGGCTGCCGTGGAGCTGGTTTCGAAGATTGAATCAAGGGGAATTACTATTGAATATATTGATATCGGGGGAGGGCTTGGAATAAGCTACGGGGATTTTAAGGTTCCCGCGCCCGGAGAGATTGCCCGGGCCTTGAAACCGATATTTGAGGGATGCACCCAGAAGCTTATTCTTGAGCCGGGCCGCTCCATTGTGGGGGATGCAGGTTTTCTGTTAACCAGGATAAACTATGTGAAAAAAGGGAAAGATAAGAATTTCGTTGTTGTGGATGCCGGTTTTAACGACCTGCTCAGGCCTGCGATGTACGGGGCGCACCATGATGTGATACCGGTCAAAAAAGAGGGCGAATCAATTACTGCGGATATTGTTGGACCGGTATGTGAAAGCGGTGATGTGATAGCTGAAAAAAGAAAAGTGGACGGGGTGATTCAGAATAATTATTTTGCGATTTGTGATTCTGGAGCTTACGGGTTTTCAATGGCCTCAAATTATAATTCCCGAAGACGGCCGGCTGAGATAATGATTGATAACGGCTGGGCAACTTTGATAAGAAAGAGGGAGACTTACGAAGACCTCGTAAGTACTGAAGCATGAAGTTGGATTTTACAAAACTTCAGGGAAGCGGCAATGATTTCATACTTTTTGATTTTATAGATGAAAAAACGCCTCTTTCTGCGGAAGATCCCGTTTTTATAAAAAAAGTATGCAGGAGAAAGACCGGCATTGGGTCCGACGGGGTTCTTATACTGGAATCCTCTGACTTACATGATTTCAGGATGAGAATATTTAACCCTGACGGCTCTGAGGTCAGTATGTGCGGCAACGGAGCAAGATGCTGCGCTCTCTATTATTGTAGAAAAAAGTCGCTTGAGCATACAAAGTTTGAAACGGGAGCCGGAATAATGAAGGCTTCATTAAACGGAAAAAGAGGAATAAGACTGTCACTTCCCTCGCCTTATGGTGCTCGTCTTGATTTTCCTGTAAAACTGGGGAATAAGAAGCTCAACCTTTCTTTTGTGAATTCAGGAGTAGAGCATACTATTGTAGAGGTTGAAAGTACAGACGAAACAGATGTAACCGGTTTAGGCAGAAAGATAAGATTTCACGATGAGTTTGCACCGCTGGGTACGAATGTTGATTTTGTAGAGAAAACTGGCCCTAACAGTATTAATGTAAGAACATACGAAAGGGGTGTTGAGGATGAGACCCTGGCCTGCGGTACCGGAGTGGTGGCAAGCGCCGTTATTGAGGGTTTGAAAGGCAAAGTGCAATCTCCGGTGGATGTTAAAACCCGGGGCGGTGAGGTGATGAAAGTTTTTTTCAGTATAAGTGAAGAAGGGGGTAATGATTTAAGGTTTTCGGATATAGAGCTTCAGGGAGAAGTCGAGTCTGTATTCAGAGGGATTGTTGATGTATAATAAAGAAAATACGGGAGGAATATCCATGTTTAAAGGATCATGTGTAGCTTTGGTGACGCCTTTTAAAGAAGGCAGCGTTGACTATGATAAGATTAAAGAGCTGGTTAACTGGCATATAGAAGAGGGGACGGACTGTATTGTTCCGTGCGGATGTACGGGCGAGGCGGCAACCCTTACTCACGATGAGCATAAAAAAGTCATAAAGACAGTTATAAAAGAGGTTGACGGGAGAGTTAAGGTTATGGTTGGAACGGGGTCGAATTCGACTCAGGAAACGGTTGAGCTTACTGAATATGCAAGAAAAAAAGGAGCTGACGGCGCCCTTATAATAACACCCTATTACAACAAACCTACGCAGCAGGGACTTTACCGTCATTATTCGACGGTGGCGGAGAAGGTTGATGTACCAATATGTTTATATAATGTGCCTTCGAGGACGGGACGGAATATGCTGCCGCAGACTGTAAAGAGGCTTTCTGAAATTCCAAATATAGTGGCATTAAAAGAGGCCTCCGGAGATGTCTGCCAGGCGGCTGAAATCATCAGGCTATGCGGAGATGATATAACATTGCTTTCGGGTGAAGATTCTCTTACCTATTCGTTGATGGCCCTCGGAGGAAAGGGGGTGGTATCAGTGCTGGCTAATGTTGTTCCCGGGGCGGTAAATGATATCTGCAGTTCATATCTTAAAGGTGATATAAAAAATTCCCTTAAGCTTCATTATAAGTGGCTGCCTTTAATGGATGCCCTTTTTGTTGAAACAAATCCGGCTCCGGTTAAAGAAGCGCTTGGGATGATGGGCAGGATTAAACCGGAGTTGCGGCTGCCCCTGGTAAACCTTGAGGATTCCAACAGGATGCACCTGAAAAAGGTTATGCATGATATGGGGCTGGAGGTGGTCTGATGTATAAGCTCTGTGTTTCCGGTGGAAGGGGGGTCATGGGAAAGAGAATATCTCAGCTTGCCGATTCAAATGATAAGCTTAAGCTTGAGCTTATACTTGAAAGGCCCGGTCATCCCGATATGAATGAGAAGTTTTTTGGCGCTGCTGTTGTAGACGACCCGTCGGCTGTATCGCGAGCGGATGTTGTGATTGATTTTTCGCTGCCGGATTCAGCCATGAAGGTTCTGAGAGAGTGTAGAAAAAGCGGAAAAAGCCTTGTGATAGGCACAACGGGATTTACTGAAGAACAGCTTCAGGAAATAAAAAAGGCTTCTTCGGAAATACCCCTGTTGCTGGCGCCGAATATGAGCGCGGGCGTTAACCTGGTATTCAGGATAGCCAGGGAAATATCAGAGGCTATGCCGGAATATGACAAGGAAATTGTGGAAGCCCATCATAACAGAAAGGTTGATTCTCCGTCGGGAACCGCAAAGAAAATAGCTGAGGTTATTAAGAGGGAAAGTGAGAAAATTGTTTACGGAAGAAAAGGCCAGGCCGGACCGCGGGGAAAAGGCGAGATCGGCGTTCACGCCGTCAGGGGCGGAAACATTACAGGGGAGCATACAGTCATGTGGATAGGAGACCATGAACGCATTGAGCTTTCTCACAAGGCATCATCCAGGGATGTTTTCGCTTCAGGGGCTATAAAAGCGGCTGTTTGGCTTTCGGATAAGAAGCCCGGCAGGTTATACGGCATGCAGGATGTGCTGTTTTCGTGAGGATTAAAAAAATAAATAGATGTTGTTAGTGTATATACTATAGAAGGGATGAAAAAATGCATAAAGATGTAAAAAATAAGAAAAAATTTGAATTTGCAGAAAGGCTGAAGCTTCTTCCGCCTTACCTTTTCGTAGAGGTGGACAGAATGAAGAAAAAGGCCAAAGATGAAGGAGTAGATATAATAAACCTGGGGGTCGGGGATCCTGATATACCTACATGCAGCGCTATAATAAATGAGATGGTAAAGTCGCTGGAAGACCCTGCCAATCATAAGTATCCCATGGGGAAAGGTAAAAGATCTTTCAGGGAAGAGATTAGAAGTTTTTTAAGAGTAAGGTATGATGTGGAGCTTGATGCAGAGGAGGAGATTCAACCGCTGATTGGTACAAAAGAGGGAATCGCTCATCTTCCGCTTGCTTTTGTAGAAAAGGGAGATACCGTATTGGTTCCCGAACCAGCTTACCCGGTATATAACTCGGGAACGCTTTTTGCCGGAGGAAAGCCCTATTTTTACTCTCTGAAAGAATCCAACGATTTTCTGCCTGACTGGGATAATATTCCGGAAGATGTTTTAAAAAGCGCAAAGCTGATGTTTATAAACTATCCGAATAATCCTACAGGTGCCCAGGCAGATAAAGAGTTTTTCAGAAAGACAATAGATCTTGCCAAGGAATACGAAATTATTATTGCCCAGGATGCTGCTTACAATGAGATTTTCTATGGAGATGAAAACAGGCCCGCAAGTATACTTGAACTTGAAGGCGCTATGGATACGGCGATAGAGTTTCATTCTCTTTCAAAGACTTTTTCAATGACCGGTTGGAGAATAGGATGGGCATGCGGAAACAGGGATATTATTAAAGGCCTGGCAAAAGTTAAGAATAATATAGACTCCGGAGTTTTTGGCGCTGTACAGGATGCTGCAGGAAGGGCTTTAATTAATTACGATGAAATATCAGGGAGCCACAGGAAAACATACGGTGAAAGGGTGGGTGTTTTATACGAGGGGCTCAAGGAAGCAGGATGGTCTCTGAAAAAAACTGGCGCGACTTTCTATGTATGGGCGCGTCCTCCGGCAGAAGTCAGCTCGGCGGATGCCGTAAAAAAGATAATTTCCGAGGCCGGAATTGTTTGCACTCCCGGTTCCGGTTTTGGCGCTTCGGGTGAGGGGTATGTAAGGTTTGCCGCCACCAGGGATACCGGAAGAATAAGGGAGGCGCTGGAAAGATTAAAGGAGTTGAAATGGTGAAAAAAGTAGCTCTTTGTCTTGGGTCAAATAAGGGAGAAAAGGGGAAAAATATAAGAAAAGCAGTCAGACTTCTGGAGCGTAAACTGGAAACTAAAACAGAAAAGAGCCCGGTGTATGAGGCGGATCCTTATTATAAGAACGAGGACAAAAAGGACAAGTATTACAACTGCTGCCTTAAATTTGAAAAGGATATATCCGTGCACGAAGTCTTTGAAATTGCTTCTGAAACAGAAAACGAAATGGGCAGGGAAAGAGATTACCCCAATGCTCCCAGAATCATTGATATAGATATAATTTTTTGTGATAATGAAATAATTGCGGATAATGAACTTGCCGTGCCTCACACCGGAATGCAGGACAGAAGGTTTGTTCTTGAGCCCCTGTCCAAAATAATGGGTGAGTTTACCCATCCCGCTATCGGCATGACCGTTAACGACCTGCTTTATGAGTGTGATGATAAAACCCGGCTTAAAGAAATAAAAGATTTCTGGAAGGGTTAAAATGAATATAGTTGCGAAATTAATCTGTCTTATGCTGGTGATAAAGGGTTTTATAGATATGGTAAGACCTTCGGTCTCAAGGGAGGCTGCTGAATATTATGATTCACTGCCTGATAAAAGCAAGCGGGCTTTCGGGGCCTTTTACCTCATACTTGGAGCGATATTTATTTACCTTCGGGGTCTTTACATTGAAGAATTGCTGGTACACTGGATTATTGCCCTGGCCGGGGTTTATATGCTTTTAATGGGCATTATGATTGTAATACTTCCGGAAGGGGTAGCCAGGATAAACAGGTGGTTTTACGGTGAAAAAGGGCCCACATCCCTGATCGGATTTATATTATTTGCGGGCGGCGCTGCCCTCTTTTTGATGATTTAGTTATGGATAGGGAATTCATCGAAAAAATCGCAGAGCTTGCCAGACTGGAGCTTTCAGAGGAAGAAAAAGAAACTTTTTCCGGACAGCTGACGGATATTCTAGGGTATGTTGATAAGCTCTCGCAGGCCCATACTGACAAAGAACTGGGTAAACATCTTTCACATGAGGAGAGCGAAGGCCTCAAATTAAGGCCGGATATTTCCCGCAGGCATGAAAGCATCAGGGACATCAAAAGGATTGCTCCCGATTTCAAAGACGGATACTTCAGGGTCAGAAAAGTTATTGAATGATTAAAGAAACTATTGAAAAAATCAAACAGGGCAGGCTTAAATCGGCCAGGGTCGTAGAAGAGAGTTTGAAGAAGGCTAGGCAGGGGCAGTCCAGGTACAACTCTTATATAACAATACTGGATGAGAAGGCCATGCAGAGGGCAGATTATATAGATGACTGCGTTAAAAAAGGAGAAGATCCCGGCCCGCTTGCCGGCATCCCTGTTGCCGTAAAGGATAATATGCTGTATAGGGGAACTCCGATGACCTGCGCATCGGAAATGCTCAGGAATTATATTTCTCCGTATACCGCGACAGCGGTTAAGAAACTTCTGGAGGCCGGAGCGGTGATAGTGGCAAAGACAAATATGGATGAATTTGCCATGGGTTCTTCCGGAGAGACATCGGCATTCGGTCCTGTCAGAAACCCCATTGATACAGAGAGGATACCGGGGGGTTCTTCTTCCGGCTCGGCCGCAGCAGTGGCTGCCGGGGAGGTGATGGGGGCGCTCGGCTCCGATACCGGGGGTTCAGTTAGGCAGCCTGCCTCCATGTGCGGTGTTGTGGGGTTAAAACCAACCTATGGAATGGTTTCCAGGTACGGGCTTTCCGCCTTTGCCTCATCCCTGGACCAGATAGGGCCTTTAACCGGAAAGGTTGAAGACGCTGCACGGATTTTAAAAGTTATAGCGGGTTTTGATCAAAAGGATTCCACCAGTGTGGATATTGGCGTTTCAGATTACGTAAAAGATGTGGATAAAGGGGTGGATGGACTTAAAGTGGGGATACCGAAAGAATACATGGGAGAGGGGCTTTCCGGAGAGGTCCGCCAAAGAGTTGAAAACACAGCGCAGAAACTTGAGCGTAAAGGGGCAAGGATAAGAGAAATATCTTTAAAAAGCGCTGAATACGCTGTTGCAGTTTACTATATAATAGGGCCTGCAGAAGCCTCCGCCAATCTTGCCAGGTATGACGGAATACGTTACGGCCTTCGCCCCGGAAATTCTAAAAACTTAAAAGAACAGTATAAAAAAGCAAGAAAAGAGGGCTTCGGCGCTGAGGTAAAGAGGCGTATAATGCTGGGAACTTATGTACTTTCGTCCGGTTACTACGATGAGTATTATTCAAAGGCCCAGAGAGTAAGAAAGTTAATTAAAGAAGATTTTGATGAGGCATTTTCAGGGGTTGATTTGATTCTATCTCCGACTACGCCGACAACTGCCTTTAAACTCGGAGAAAAATCAGATGATTTAATCGGTATGTATATGTCGGATGTCTATACTGTAAGTTGTAACCTGGCGGGAATTCCGGCAATAAGCGTTCCTGCCGGAAAAGATTCTGCGGGTCTTCCCATCGGTTGTCAGCTTATTTCGCCTTCTTTCGGCGAAGCGCTTCTTTTCAGGGGCGCAAGGCAGATTGAAAAGTTTTATGAATAAAAGCAAATACAAAATTACAATAGGTCTCGAGGTTCATGTCAATATGAAAACGGAGTCAAAGCTTTTCTGCGGGTGTCAGAATAAGTACGGCTCGCCTCCCAACACCCATATATGCCCTGTATGCACGGGTCAGCCGGGGGTCCTTCCGGTAATGAATGAAAAGGCCATGGAGCAGGCTGTGAGGGCTTCACTGGCGCTGGGGTGCGCGGTTAACAGGACATCCGTTTTTGCCCGGAAACAGTATTTTTATCCTGACCTGCCTAAAAATTACCAGATATCTCAGTATAAAATCCCCCTGGGTGAGAACGGAGCTCTTTACGTAGATGGTGAAAAGATATCCATTGAAAGGGCTCACCTTGAGGAGGACGCGGGAAAACTCGTTCACAGCCGGGGCGGGATAACAAAGATAGATTATAACAGGGGGGGCACACCGCTTCTTGAAATAGTTACCCGGCCGGATATAAAATCGCCGGCGCAGGCAGCGGATTACCTGAAAATACTCAGGCAGAGGCTCAGATATGCGGGTGTAAGCGATTGCGATATGGAGAAGGGTTCGCTGAGATGCGATGCCAATATCAGTTTATCTCCTGGCGATAGCGACAGGCTCGGTACGAAAACAGAGGTTAAAAACATGAACTCTTTCAAGGGGGTTTTCAGAGCCCTTGAGTATGAGGCTAAAAGGCAGGAAAAGGTCTTAACTGAAAAAGGCGAGGTGATGCAGGAAACGCGGCTCTGGGATGAGGACTCCTCTGTCACAAAGACGATGCGCACCAAAGAAGAGGCTCACGATTACAGATATTTTCCCGACCCCGACCTGCCGCCGCTGGTTATCAGGCAGGAGAAAATTGATGAAATAAAGGTCTCGATGCCGGAGTTTCCCTCACAGAGAAAGAAAAGATTAACGGAAAAATTCAAGCTTTCAGAGTATGACGCCGGTGTTTTGACAGGGGAAAAAGAGGTTGTGGATTACTTTGAAGAAGCCCTTGAAACAGCCGGCTATGAAAATGCCAAGAAGCTCAGCAACTGGGTGACTGTTGAGCTTATGGGCAGGGTTAATTCCGAAAACGTTCAGTTCTGCGACCAGCCGGTTAAGCCCGAATATATGGGAAAAATGGTTTTTCTAATCAAAGACGGCACCATATCAGGAAAGATGGCAAAAAAAGTCTTTGATATTATGTGGGATGAAGGAAAACCCCCGGAGGAAATAATCCGGGAAAAGGGAATGAAGCAGATAACATCGCAGGATAAAATTTCCGATATATGCGGTAAAGCGATTGAAGAAAACCCTGAACTTGTTGAAAAGTACCTGGGCGGAAAGACGGGTGTTATAGGGGCGCTGGTCGGTTCTGTCATGAGAGAGACAAAAGGGCAGGCGAATCCGA
>PWEK01000025.1 GCA_003553445.1 Elusimicrobiota bacterium | reverse complement strand
TTTGTTTCTCACTTTCCGCAGCATCTCCTATGCTCGCTTCTTTTTGTTCCGCAGAGTCTTCTTCCTCTCCGGTCGCATCAGTAATTTCAGAAGCTTCCTTTTCTCCTTCCTCATCACCTGGTGGCCCAATCCCTAAATCGTCCAGGTCTATATCATCCAGGCTTATTTCTTTCTCACTCCCTGCAGCATTTTCTATACTCGCTTCTTTGGTTTCTGAAGAATCTTCTGCCTCTTTTTCTTCCTCTCCGGCAGCATCAGTGATTTCGGAAACCGGCTTTTCTTTTTCTCTCCCAGCTGAATACTCCAGCCCCATATCATCTATATCTGTACTGCCCGAATCATAAGAAATTTTCTCATCACCGGATTCTTCTTTCTTTTCTTTACTATCACCCGCTTTACTGATTTCTTCCTTGGAAGCATCCTTAAATTCTATGCCTTCCTTTGGCCTAAACTCTTTTTCTTCGTTGCCGGGTTCACTCTTTTCTTCTTCCAAAACAAACTCATCCAGATCTATTTCTCCCTTATGGCTTTCCCCGCTTCTTCCATGTTCGAGATTAATTTCATCTGCATTGTTTTGATCAGGATGTCCCTCTTCGTCTATTTGCGAAGCGGCTTTCTCTTCTCTGATAAGTTCTTCAAGATCAAGCTCTTCTACTTTCTCTACAAAACTGGTTGATGTTATATCATCATAACCTTTTTCTTTATATTCTTCAGTAACTTTTTTAGGTTCAGAGGAACCCACCTCACCTTCAGGCTGAATATTTTCAACGCTTTTTTCTTGAACTTTCCCGTTTATTGTAGGCCTCTTACCAGTTGACTGGCTCTGTTTCGATACAGACTCATTTTCATTTCTTTCTTTTTTTAAGTCAGGCTCTGAGGCAGCATTTTTGTGTTTATTTTTATTTTCCGGTTTGATCTGTTCTTGACTGGGACCGGCTTCCCTCATTGTTTTTTCTTCCTCTTTTACAAGCCGCTTCCCGCTATCATCATCTCCGGCAGCATCTTCTGTGTCGGAAGCTTCCTTTTCTTCCTTTTGAACTGACCCGGCCTGCTCTGAATAGGATTCTTCTGTCAATTCATCACCGTGGTCATAACCTTTTTCTTTATCAGCGCCAGTTTTTTCCTTATTCTCTTTCCGGGGTTCTTCAACTGAAGTTGAATCCTTTATATCTTTTTTTTCCTCTGAACTACTTAAATCCTCAGTATCAGAAAGGAAAGAAACTCCCTCGAGATCCGTTACTGCCCTGTCCCCTTCTTCAGATTTATATTCATCCTCATAATCTTCTTCTTCATAAATACCATCCTGCTGGTTCTGCTGAGAAAAATCCGGCTTGTCAACAGTTTCCTCATATTCATCTTTTTGAATGTTTTCGGATCGGGTTTCTTCAGAAGCTGAAGAATAATCTTTATTTTTTTCAGAGCTGTCCTTTCTCTTTTTCTTTTTTTTACTGCTTTTTAAAAACTCTTTCCTGACATCTTCAGAAAAAGTAAGCCCTTCGATAACAGTTTCATCTTCGCTTATATCGCTGAATTCATCTCCAAAATCCTGTGGCGGGGTCTTTTCTTTCAGCCTCTCATAATCTTCTAATCTTTTTTCCCCCTCATCATTATCGTCCGGGATTACAGTATCTTCTTCATCTGTATCATCATATTCTTTAAATTTATCATCAGAGTCTATCCCCTGATAATCATTTAGAACATAATCTTCGTCTTTTTCTTTAGGAGAAGAAATTCCCTCGATAACAGTTTCTTCATTTTCAGTATCTTCGCTGATTTCACCTAAAGACTCCGCAATCTCTTCTATATCGGGCTTATCTCGATTATGCCTTTTGCCTTTGTTACTGTCTTTATCTTTAGCCATATAAACTCCTCTGCAAATTTAATAAATGCTAATATATAAACAAAGTAATGTCAACATAAAAATAAAAACCACTAGTATATGCGGAAATGGCTTTTATTAATAATTATTATAAATTGTGAAATTTTATCAATATGTAAATTACACCTACGTATTATAAACTAACATATTGGAAAAAGGGCTTAAAGACTATTTTGTGCATATTATATCTGCTATTTTTTCAAAATCATCCATTGAATAAAAGTCAATTTCAATAGCGCCGCTTATTTTTTTTCCGCTGGCATTTTTCATTTTAATATTCACTTTAGTACCCAGGCTCTTTTCCATTTTATTTTCCATATCCTTGACTTCAGGGCTTTTATCAACATCGGACTTTTTCTTTCTCTTTTTTGCATTCCCGCTTTTTCTGCCTGCAAGCCTCTCTGCCTCCCTCACTGTAAGTTTTTCTCTTACTATTTTTAATGCCAGAGCTTTTCTTTTTTTGGGATTATCTATCTGCAGAAGGGCCCTTGCATGCCCTGACGTAAGTTTTCCTTCCTTAATTAACTCAATCAAGTCTTTTGGAAGCGTCAGAATTCGTAATGTATTGGCCACTGTGGGTCTGCTTTTACCTACTTTTTCAGATATCTCTTCCTGAGTCATTGAAAATTCTTTAACCATTCTTCTGTATGCCACAGCCTCCTCAACAGGAGATAGGTCTTCTCTTTGTATGTTTTCTATCAAGGAAACAACCAGCGCTTCCTCTTCAGAGACATCCCTTACAATGCAGGGTATTCTACGCAACCCTGCCTTTTTGGCTGCTCTCAATCTTCTTTCTCCGGCAATAAGCATATATTTTCCCTCTTTATGTGTAACCAGAAGCGGCTGTACAATTCCCTGCTCCCTTATTGTTTCAGATAGTTCCTCTATTTTGCTGCTGTTGAAATCGGATCTCATCTGATATTTATTGGGCACTATTTCATTTACACTGACATCTTGCACACTGCTTCCCTGTTGTTCCGGGATTAGTGAGTCCAATCCTTTACCAAGCACTTTTCTCATTTTATTTTCTCCCTTTTTATTTATATATTATCACTTAAAAACTCATCAGCCAATTCTTTATAAGCCTTTGCTCCCGTAGATACCGGATCATACTCTACTATCGGCTTTCCGAAACTTGGCGCCTCAGCCAGGCGTATATTTCTGGGGATAACTGTGTTGTAAACTGCCGCCTTAAAGTGTTTCTTAACCTCTTCCATTACCTGAAATGAAAGGCTTGTCCTTCTATCCATCATCGTAAGCAGGACTCCCTCTATCTCTAATTCCGGATTCAAGCCTTTTTTTATTTTCGAAAGCGTAGACACCAGCTGCCCCAGGCCCTCAAGAGCATAATATTCACACTGAATTGGGATCAGTGCCGAATTGCTGGCGGTAAGCGAATTTACTGTCAGCAAATCCAATGAAGGCGGCGAATCAACAATTATAAACCTGTATTTTTCTCTAAGATTATCAACAATTTTTTTTAATATGAATTCTCTACCGTTAATTTCAACCAGTTCAATTTTAGCGCCACTTAAATTCATATGGGCCGGCATAATATCCAGCATATCCACGCTTGTTGGTTTTATCACCTCTTCGGGTACGGCGTTTCCCATTATGACCTCGTATACAGATTTTTCGGAATCATTCTTTTCATAACCCAATCCCTGTGTGGCATTTGCCTGCCCATCCATATCAATAAGCAACACATTATGCTTTTCGAGCGCCAGGCCGGCAGCCAGGTTTACTGCTGTTGTGGTTTTTCCCACGCCCCCTTTTTGATTTGTTATCGCGACAACTTTACTTTCCATAAAATCTATGTTAGTTAAATAAAATTATCTTTGCAAGAATTAAAGTGATTTTTTAGAAGACTTTTTTATTTTTTTCCAATTGCGGGGATAAACTCCGGGAGTCATCTTTATTTTTCTTAACAGAATATAATTTTTTTCATTTTTCAAAACCCGCCCCCCCAACTCTTCAATGAAATAATGGTATTTTTTTATTTCAGACTTAACTTTCTCACCAACCTGGGCAAAGAAAGTGCCTTGTTCTTCGAGAAGAGGAAAAACAAGTTCAAGTGAAATCCTGAAAGGCGCAACTGCCCGGCATGTTGCAAATTCGAAGCGCCCCCTAAGCTCACCCCTTCCGGCAGACTCCGCTCTTTTTGACACGACTTTAACATTTTCAAGCTTAATCTTTCTCTTTACCATATTAAGAAAACTGACCCTTGCCTTTCGCGGCTCAATTAAAGTTACATCTTTTTCAGGAAACATAATCGCTATAACCAGTCCGGGGAATCCGTTTCCCGACCCTACATCAACACCTTTGATACCACAAATATCAATCGCAAGATCCATAGATGGAATGATATGATTCAATTCAAGGTCTTCTTTATCACAGTTGCCTGTGATATTGCGCACCTTGTTTTCTCTTAGTATTAAATCCCTATATAGCTTGAGCTGTTCAATTTTATTTTTTTTTGAAGGAATCTCTTTTTCCACCCAGCCCGAAAGTGTCATTTTATATTTTTTTCGAAATGCCGTAAGCAGCACTTTCACCGGCAGTTATACAGTAATCAAGCTTATTGAAATCTGCCCAATATATGCCTTTAACCGGGGGAGATATAACAAGATCTGCATTTTTAATAATCCTTTTATGGAGCTCTCTGCCTGTTACTCTTGATGCCCTTGCAAATATTTCCAGACCGCTTTTAAACTCTTCAACCCTTTCAATATAAGAAGATACATCAATTCCTATAACATACCTGGCCCCCATATCCCTTACCTCTTCAACAGGAACAAGGCTTACACTACCGCCGTCAGTAAGCATCTGTCCGCCGTTCTTCATCGGTTCAATGACACCAGGAATAGATATGCTTCCCATTACAGCAGTTCTTAAGCTGCCACTTTCACATACGACCTTTTCCGCACTTGCAATATCCGTACATATACAGGAATAAGGAAGGGGCATGTCTTCTATATTGATGTCCGGCAGAAGATAATCTACAACCGGCCTTATGTGTTTTCCCTCAATTATACTTTTATCCGCAACAATGCGCTTAAACATATATATCTGGCTGTAGTATTTCTGAAACTTCTCTATTATTTTACTTCCTCTTTCATCAGGAGATGATTTAATCCTGCGGGTGAACTCGTCCCTCATTCTTTTAAATGCGCTTGATGATACGAGTTTTCTTATCTGCTCCTCAACCTTATCCGCACTCTGGTAAAGAGAATACAAGGCCCCGGAGATGGCACCCATACTTGTTCCGGAAATATACCCTATTTTCAACCTCCGGTTTTCAAGATGCCTGAGAACCCCTATGCTTGATAGGGATCTGACCCCTCCTCCCCCTATAGCAACACCAGTTTTTCTTTTTTTAGAAAATATCATAACTGTTTCACGTGAAACATTTTACCCTGATTGTTTCACGTGAAACAATTTCTCCAGAGCTTCCCTGCTTTTTATATTGGATCCTTTTGTTTTCTTTCCACTACGCACCTCATGCACCATGGGTAGTTCGCCTTTCGATAAAAATCTGCATCTATCCCATTGTACATTTCCTTCCCCTGCGGAAAGATGCTCATCTTTATACCCCCGGTTGTCACTGACATGAACTCGTTTTATTCTATTGCCAAACAACTCCTGAATTTTTTCGTTTCTCCAGTTTATGTTTGCATGCCCTGTGTCATAACATATTCCTACATCCAGCTTTTCGATTAATCTCTTAAAATATCTGATGTCTCTGTCTATATCCTGTTCTGCAATTGCAATATTCTCAATTAATATTTCAATGTTTTCAACTGCCATAGACTCTTTGATTTCTTTCAGGCTGTTGTATGTAATCTTTTTTACCTCATCTATAACTCTTTTTTCAGCTACAGGCGCCTTCCCCGGGTGTACTGCTATACTTTTTATACCCAGTTCCCTGCACCATCTTGCGGTTTTCTTAATCTGCCTTATTGATTCTTTTCTTATTCCCGGGTTTACGCAAGATATGTTGATGCCGTATATCGGCGCGTGCGCTGTGTATTTTATCCTGTTTTGTTTTTCAGCATACATCTTTATCATTTTCTTATCTATTTCATCAACATGGAAATAGGGAACATCAAACCATATCTCAATACCATCATAGTTTTTATCCAGGGCCCATTGTAGTATTTTTTCAGGGTTCATCAGCATAGAAAAATTTGACATCGCTACATAGTGTTTCATTTTCCTATGCAGAACCTTTCGAATATTCTGTCCAGCGTTCTTTCATTAACGGTGGAACCGTCAATATTTCCTAAAGCTGATAATGCGGATGTTATTTCATAAGAGGCAACAACGAATTCGCCGTCTTTGATATTTTTTTCAGCTTCCCTTAATTCTTTTTCAGCTCTAAAAAGTGAATTTCTCTGTCTGGCTGTAATCATTGCTCTGTCCGTATCGTATTCGCTTAATTTTTCACCTATCCTTTTTTTTAATTTTTCAAACCCTTCCTTTGTCATGCATGATGTGTTTACTTCCTCTATACCGGAGTAAAATTCACTGCCCCCCTTTACTCTTTTTCTTATATCGCTTTTATTTACTACCGGAATAAATCTGTCTTCATTGCATAATTTCTTTATTTTGTAATCTTCTTCCTGGATTCCTTTTTCAGCGTCTATTATATACAGCACGACATCTGCATTTTTTATTTCTCTCTTTGACTTTTCCGAGGCCATTTTATAAATTTCATCCGGCACTTCAACACCAATTCCCGCTGTGTCGATTAACTTTACCAAAAAACCGTTTAATATTAACTCGCCCTCAACAACATCCCTCGTTGTACCAGGATGGCTGCTTATAATGTTTTTTGAGCTTTTCAGAAGTGAGTTAAAAACTGAAGATTTCCCCGCATTGGGCTTTCCGCATATAACCACTCTGAAACCCTGCCCCAGCCTTTCATCGCTTGGAGCTTCATCGGCTTCCTTCTTTATCTTTTCTGTCAGCTTTTTTAATCTTTTTTGTATCTCTGATATCCCAGCGGGGTCGATTTCTTCTGTTTCGCCCCACTCAATAGAAGCATCTACTTCAGTCTTTATCTGGCTGGCTTCCTCTGCATAGATTTTTATTTTATCAGAAATTCTTCCATCATGCATTTTCAGCGCTTCCTCCAATGATCTTTCAGAGTTCGCATCTATAATGCTGTTCACCGCCTCCGCCCTTGCCAGATCCATCTTGCCATTTATAAATGCCCGCATTGTAAACTCACCCGGATTTGCCGGACGCGCCCCGTTTTTTAATAATGATTCTAAAATTCTGGAGGTTACGTAATTGCCGCCATGGCATGTTATTTCTACTGTGTCCTCACCGGTATAGCTTTTGGGAGATTTCATGGTTGATATAAGCACAGTATCTATTTTTTTAGAATTATCTTTTATGTTTCCGTAGTATAATCTGTGAGACTTGAAGTTTTTGAATTTTCTTTCTTTTCTGAAAAAAATTTCTCCCGCAATTTCCCAACTTTCTCTACCGCTCATTCTAACTATTGCTAGCGCCCCTTTTCCGGGTGGAGTTGCCGTGGCGGCTATTGTATCATGCGGATTGTACATGTTTATTCCAAACTGCGGAATTTTTATATTCTTTTACTTTTTCTTTACCACCACTCTTCTTTCGTCTCCCCGGCCTTTACTTTCCGTGTTCACACCTTCAATTTGATTTGCCTGTCTGTGAACCGCCTTTCTTTCTTCACGGTCCATTGGATCCAGCTCAACCGGTTTTCCTTTTTTTTTGACTTTTGACACAGCCTCTTTCAGTTTTTCCCTTGCGCTGTTCTTTTTTCTTTTTCTGTAATCAGCAATGTCTATATAAACATCTATTCTGCTGTCCGGGTCCTTTTTCATCATCAAATTCACAAGATAATTAACGGCTTTTAAATTACCCCCTTTTCGCCCGATAAGCAGCGCCTGATTAGCGCTCTCCAGTGATACCTGTATAACGTTACCGGATTTCCTGGATTTTACTTTTACTTTTTCATCTATTTCTTTTGCCAGCAATAATGTTAAATCCCTTGCCTTATTGACCGCTTTTTCCCATTTAATCCCCTGCTTGTGTCCCTTTATTTTTATCTTAACTCTTGCCGGAACGGACCCCATCAGGCCAAATAGCCCCGCCTTTCCTTCTTCAAGCACCTTGATGCTGGCTTCTTCCTTCCGTATATCTAAATCTTTTAATCCCTTGTTTATAGCGTTTTCAACATTTTTACCTTTATATTCTTTTTCCATTTTTTTCCTCCCTTTTATGTCTTTTTTCCTAAAGTAGATTGAGAAATAAACATGAATATACTATTTATGAGAATGTACAGATTGAGTCCTGAGGCAAAATTCATTCCCACTATTATAAAAATTAGAGGCATCATATAGCTCATTGCCTTTTGGGGCCCCTCTGACGCCCCCATTGCCTTCTGCTGCAGAAACATGGCGCCACCTACAAGAAAAGGCAGCGGTCCCGCATTTCCTATGAGAGGTATTTCCCTTACCAGAGGGATAACTGAAAATAAATCATCCACTCCGGCCAGATCCCGCATCCATAAAAATCTTTCAAACCTTAACTCCACTGAGCTTCTCAGCATGGTAAAGAGGCTGAAGAATATCGGAAGCTGCACGAGCATGGGCAAACATCCACCAAGCGGGTTGATATTGTGCTTTTTATAAAGCATCATGATTTCCTGGTTCATCCGCTGCGGGTCGCTTTTGTATTTCTCTCTTATCTTTTTCATCTTAGGCTGCAGTTCCCTCTGAGCCCTCATGGCCTTATAGCTTTTTTTGCTTAAGGGGAATAATACCACCTGTAGAAGAAGTGTCATTATCAATATTGCTACACCGTAATTCCCGAATATAGATTCAAGCCATATAAGAAGATTAAGAAAAAACCTGCTTAAAAAGCCGAATATACCGAATGAAAAAACATCTCTGAAATCACTGTTCATAGCAGTAAGTTCTTTATAGTTTTTCAAGCCTCCGTAAAGCTTCTGTGTGAATTCATAGTTTTCTTCAGCCGGAATTACAATATTTCCGGCGAGCTCAATTGAAGGATATTCTCCGCCACTGCCTCTTCCGCATCCAAACCTGCTTCCTTCAGTTTGTTCAACCACAGCCGTATTCAAAGATTCATGCACATCCTTAAATATTGCAATAAAATACCTGTTTAAAATGCCGGCCCATCCAATACTTCCTTCGTAGTTTCCGCTTTCAGGCCCTTTCTTTACTTCACCGTCAATTCTTAAAAACACACTGTTGTCGCTTATATTTTCTTCCTCATCAATATTCTTAGCCCCTCTAATGCCGGCATACCACCCCTGAGATAATTCAAAAACTGAATCTTCTGTATTTATATTATTTATGCTGTTGATTATTTTAACTCGGTTGTTGTCAATGATTTCATATGTTCTCTTTATGTCCATACCATTATATTCTGCACGCGCCTGCAACTTATCGCCCTCCCTGTTTAGCTGCCAGTTAGATACATTTTTAAAAGCCATTGGAAAAGGCGGAGTGTCCTTTACTACAAGATTTATCCTGCTTCCGTCTTTATCCTCCATTTTAACCCTGGACAAACCGGCATATGCAGAACTAATTCCTATTTCCAGGGTACCTCTCCTGAGAGATTTTTCTTCGTACTCCTCTTTATATCTTATATGCTCTTGCGTATCAGGAGTCTTTTCCTCTTCCGGCGCATAAGCTTGTTCATAGTCTTCAACCTCTTTTGCCACTTCTTCAGGATGTTCTTCTCTCTCTGGAACCACAGGTTCCTGAAACCTCTGGAATATTATCAGTATTGCTATTGAAATTATTATTGCTGTTATTAATCTTTTTTCCATGTTTTCACCTTACGGGATCATATCCGCCGGGGTTAAACGGGTTGCACCTTATAATTCGGTAAACACCTGTTACACACCCTCGAAATAATCCTTTTTTTTCTAATGCCTTTATGAAATAATCAGAACAGCTGGGATAAAACCTGCATCTTTTACTTAATAAAGGAGATATCGCTGCTTTGTAGATTTTAATATTTAAAATAATTATTTTTTTTATAGTAATTTCCATCACTTTACTACCTGAGCTTCTGTCCATAGTTTATTCAAAATTTCCTTTATTGTTCCATAATTATATTCTGAACTTCCCTTTTTATAAATTATTACCATGTTGTAATTTGCTAATTTACACTTTTGTTTTCTGAATATTTCTCTTGTCCTTCTTTTTAACTTATTTCTCTTATTGCTTTTTCCTGTTCTTTTCCCTGCAATTACAGTGATCCTGGGTCTGCTGCTTTCTTTAATGTACATTACTACATTCTTTATCCGAAATCTACTACCGGTGTATATTACCTGCCTAATTTCTTTTGATAGTCTGTCGTCATGTGTAAATTTCTGGTTCAAAATTTATACAGAAAGCTTTTTTCTACCCTTCTTTCTTCTGTTATTTATGGTTTTTCTTCCAGATTTTTTCTTCATTCTGTTTCTAAAACCGTGTTTTCTTTTTCTTTTCCTTTTTTTTGGCTGATATGTTCTTTTCATTTATACCTCCTAATTACGAATATATCTTTTATAACAAAAATTTTATTTATTATATGCAAAGATATCAAATAATTCAAATCCTTGACTTCCATATGCTTATTTTATATTATAAATTTTACGAAGAAATTTACTATAATACTCTTTTATAATAGTATAAATTTTTAATTATTAACATGTTAATAACTTGTGGAAAAATAAGGTATATTTTTTAAATGAATGATAACCCTCAGACAATATGGAATAAGGCAACTGAAAAAATTAAATCAGATTTTCCTCCCGCAACATTTAAACTATGGTTTGGGCAGTCCAGGCCCCTTAGAATATCTGATTCGGTTTTAATTATTGAACTTCCCAATAAGCACTTTCGGGATTGGATGGAAAAGCATCTTGACCTTATTAATAAGGCTTTATCAGAGGTTTCTGATTCAAATAACTTATGTGTTGACTTCGAAATCAGGCATGATTCACTTGATTGTAATCAGGAAGAAAAAAATGAAATACCCGAGCCTGTTTATGAGCCTGAAAGTGAAACAGTATTTCCGGGGACTGACCTTAATCCCAGGTATACGTTTGATACTTTTGTCGTAGGAGCTGCAAACAGGTTTGCGCAGGCAGCTTCTGAAGCTGTAGCCACAGACCCCGGCACCAGATACAACCCTCTTTTTATTTACGGGGGAGTGGGCCTGGGAAAAACCCATCTTCTTCATGCAATTGGGCATAAAATAAAATCAAAGACCCCCAAAAAAAGGGTGCTGTATCTTACATGTGAAAAATTTACCCAGGAATTTATTGACAGCCTCAGAAATAACAAAACACACGAATTTAACAAAAAATATAATAACGTTTCGGTTCTTCTTCTGGATGACATTCAGTTTATTGAAAACAAAGAAAGAACACAGGAAGAGTTTTTTCACATATTTAATACCCTTTACGAGTCTCAAAGACAGGTTGTTATTTCCTCTGACAAACCTCCGGATAAGATAAAAACTCTTGAAGAGCGTTTACGATCCAGGTTTCAGTGGGGTGTTATATCAGACATTCAGCCTCCAGACCTAGAAACAAGAATAGCAATTTTAAAAACTAAGGCTGAAAGAGAAAACCTTGATGTTCCTGACGATGTTCTTTTATTTATAGCTACAAATATTAAAGATAATATTCGTAAGCTTGAAGGTTCTTTAATAAGGATTTACGCTTTTTCCTCATTAACAGGCAGCGATGTAACTGTTGATAACGCCAGGGAAATATTAAAGGATATTATCTCAAAGGATTCTTCAAAATCCCCGATTTCCATTGACAAAATTCAACAGGAAGTATCCAAACATTATCGTATTAATGTTAAAGAGCTGAAAAGCAAAAAAAGAACAAAAAACATCGTTTTCCCCAGACATCTTGCTATGTATTTATCCCGTAAGATGACTGAAAAATCTACTACAGAAATCGGCAGGGATTTTGGAAACAGAGATCATACTACCGTACTTTATGCCTGTCAGATAATCCGAAAAAAAATTGAAGATGATCCATATTTTAGTACACTTGTCAACAGGATTATTAACAAGATTAAAGCTAACTGCTGATTTTATACTTATGTTTGACTTGTTAATTAAATTTAATTGTTTTTAACAGATTTTTAAATGGAGGTTTTATGACTAATTTTTAAAGTTATTCACAGAATTAACAGTAGTTATATCAATAACTACAATAATTTGATATATTCATTATTATAGTCGTTGTTAAAAAAAGGAGGATACCATGAAACTAAAACTAAAAACAGATGAATTTTCCAATTTATTAAAAACAGTACTTCCCGCGGTCTCATCGAGAAGCACTTTACCGGCCCTGTCACATTTTTTAATTGAGGCAAAAGACAGCATTTTAAAAATTTATGCTACTGATCTTGAAATCGGAATTTCTTCATCAATTGAAACTGATGTTGAAAAAGAAGGTTCCTGTACAACTCCTGCCAGAAACCTTACAGATATGGTTAATGCGCTGGATTCAGAAAAATTTTCTTTTAAAAAAGTAACTGATTCTCATTATGAAGTTTCTTCAGATAAAGGAGATACTACATATACTATTGTCACTGGAGAAAAAGAAGAATTCCCTGTTGTTCCTGAAGTTAAAGGGGACAATTTTATTGAAATTGATGCAGAACTCTTTAAAGATGCCATTGATAAAACAATTTTTTCTGTATCAAAGGATGAGTCAAGATATGTTCTTTGCGGAGCTTTTTTTGAAGTTAATGGTGATTCTTTTAAAATGGTTGCTACTGACGGCAGAAGACTTTCATTTTACAAAGATAAGGTTATTAAAAAAACAGATGAATTCAGCGCTATTATACCCACTAAGGCAATTAATGTTATTGAAAGGGCTATTTCATCCAGCGGGGAAGATAAAATACGAATAAGTAAAGATTCCGGTGAAAATCAAATATATTTTATTTTGGGAAATACGGTTATATACTCCAGAATGATTGAGGGAGATTATCCTAATTACTCCCAGGTTATCCCGGATAACCCAACAAAAGAAATAGTTGTTGATAACTCACTGCTTCTTAATGCAACAAAAAAAATGCTTGCTGTTACTACTGAAAGGGCTATTGCAGTTGAGTACAAATTCAGCAATAATAAAGCGGTTGTATCGGTAAATACAGAAACGGGAAGCGGCAAGAGCACAATTGAGGTTGACTATGATGGTGATGAAATTGATATTGCATTTAATCCCGATTTTATGATTAGTAATTTAAAATCAATAAGAGGAGATAAAATTAAACTGGGTCTTACATCTTCAATAAACCCGGGAAAGATAACCTCTGAATCCGATGATGAAAATTACATTGGGGTTATAATGCCGATGAGACCTTAATTTGTATTTGGAAAAAATTAAATTAGTTAATTTCAGGAATCATAAAAATAAAAATTTTGAGTTTGACAAAAAGGCAAATTTGGTTGTCGGAGAGAACGGCACCGGGAAGACAAATTTACTTGAATCTATTTTTTTTGCCTCCACTACCACTTCGCATAGAACCGCAAAATGCAGTGAAATAGTGATGAAGGGCGAGAAAAATTGTGCAGTAATTGCCGAAGCGGTGGATAGCTTAGGGAAATTTAACATAAAAATGATTTATAAATATGGAGGAGGCATATCGGAAGAGATTAACTCCTCCCGCGCTTCGTCAAAACAGGTTCTGGAAAAATTCCCTGTTATTATGTTTTCCCCTGATGACATTGAAACTATTAAAGGGCCTCCTTCGGGTATAAGGCGCATGGTTAATATAAATATATCACAGGTTAACACAGGGTACATAAACTCCCTAATTCGATACAGAAAGGCCTTGAAAGAAAGAAATGCATCCCTGAAAGCGGAAGCTGCCGTAACAGAAATTAGCGCCTGGACAGATCTTTTAAAAAAATATGGCAGTTTAATTTTGGAAAACAGGAAAGTTTTTACAGAAAAACTGAATAAAGTAATGCATTATGAATCATCACGGATTGGAGAAAATATATATTTGCTTGAGTACGACCCGTCTAATTATAAAGGTGACGAAAGCGTAAAGAAAGACAGGGAAAGGGGATATACAACCTGGGGTCCTCACAGAGATAGATTTTCTTTTTGTAAAAACGGCGAAAGCCTGAGCCTGATGGGGTCAAGAGGTGAGCTAAGAATGGCTGCTGTTGTTTACAGGCTTGCGGTTTGGAGTTTAATCAGAGAAAAAAGAGAAAAAAACCCGATTTTTCTTATGGATGACGTTTTTAGCGAGTTGGACGAAACCAACAGGAAGAGGATAGGCAGGAAAATAGGGGAATCACAAACCATTTTAACCTCTACAGATATGCCCCACGAGGTTGGGGAAAGTATTGAGGTTATCAGGTTATGAACAGGTGGAAAAAGGCCGACACAATGCTTGATGGTATTATTTCCAGGTTTAAGCCTGTGAAAGATGATATATCACGGGCATGGGAGAAAACAGGAAAAGAAAGCCGGAAAGCGGAAGTTATAACTTTTAAGAACGGAAGGCTTTATCTTAATGTAAAAAACAGCGTCTATCTGCAGGAACTTTCATATAAAAAAGATATGCTTATAAGGACTATAAATGATAAAATTGAAGGTGAAAAAAAAGTTAAAGATATCAGTTTCAGGCTGGGAGGAGATATTTAAATGGCTAAAAAAGATCAGTATTCATCAAGGAATATAAAAGTACTGGAGGGTCTAAAAGCGGTAAGAAAAAGACCGGCCATGTACATAGGAACAACCGGTGAAGAAGGGCTAAATCACCTGGTTTATGAGGTTGTGGACAACAGTATTGACGAGGTGCTTGCGGGTTACGCCAGCAATATAAACGTTGTGCTCAAAGCAGACGGAAGTGTTCAAATAGATGATGACGGGCGCGGAATACCCGTGGATAACCACAGTAAATATAATTTGCCGGCTGTAGAGGTTATTATGACAAAACTCCATGCCGGTGGGAAATTTGATGATAAGGTTTATAAAGTTTCAGGCGGTTTGCATGGCGTAGGTGTTTCTGTTGTCAACGCCCTTTCTCTGTGGCTGGAGGTAGAGGTTCATAAAAACAATAAAAGGTATTATCAGCGATATGAAAAGGGAACCCCGGTAACAAAACTGGAAGTGAGAGGAGAAACTACAGATAAGGGTACTACGGTTACATTTATGCCGGACCCTGAAATATTCACAGAAACAACTGAGTTCAACTTTGACACAATATCAAACAGGCTCAGGGAGCTTGCCTTTTTAAACGGGGGCGCAAATATAAGCATAATTGATGAGAAGGAAGATCAGACACATACCTTTTCCTATAAAGGAGGTATTGTGTCTTTTGTGAAATATTTAAACAGGGGAAAGGAACCCCTGCATGAAGAACCAATATATTTTCAAAAAGAAGAAAATGGAATTAAGGTGGAGATTGCAATGGAATACAACAGCGGCTATTCCGGAAGTATATTTTCCTTTGCAAATAACATAAACACCAGGGAGGGCGGGTCTCATATGAGCGGCTTCAAGTCAGCGCTGACACTCGCCATTAACAATTATATTAAAAAAGAGACAAAAGATGATATCCAGCTTTCTGGTAATGATGTTAGAGAAGGGCTTACAGCCGTTATAAGCGTGAAGCTTCCGGAGCCTCAGTTTGAGGGGCAGACAAAGACTAAACTTGGTAATTCCGAAGTCAACGGGATTGTTAAATCAATCGTTAATGAAAAGATAGGAATTTTTCTGCAGGAAAACCCATCGGTCACGAAAAAAATAATTAATAAGGCGGTTGAGGCGTCCAGAGCAAGAGAGGCTGCAAGAAAAGCAAGAGAGCTTACCAGGAGAAAAAGCGCTATGGATGTCTCTACCCTTCCCGGAAAACTTTCAGATTGCATTGAGAGGGATCCCTCCATGTGTGAGCTTTTTCTTGTTGAGGGGGATTCGGCGGGAGGTTCCGCTAAACTAGGAAGGGACAGAAACTTTCAGGCCATACTTCCTCTTAAGGGTAAGATAATAAATGTGGAAAAAGCCAGGCTTGACAAGGTGTTGAGAAATGATGAGATAAGAACAATTATAACTGCGCTCGGTTGCGGTGTGGAGGATGAATTTGATATCTCAAAACTCAGGTACTATAAAGTTATAATCATGACAGATTCGGATATAGACGGCGCCCACATAAGGACACTTCTGCTTACCTTTTTCTACAGACAGATGCCGGAGCTTCTGGAGAGAGGCAATATTTATATTGCGCAGCCGCCTCTTTACGGAGTCAGAAAAGGCAAAAAGCTTAAATATATACAGAAAGAGGAGCAACTCACAAATTACCTTCTTTCAAGGGGAATTAATAACATGGAGTTGATAAAAGAGGATTCTAATACAATAATAAAGGATGAAAATGAAATAAAGAAAATTCTCAAGTATGTGGAGCATTACGCTTATCTTGTTTCTAGAATTCAAAATAAGGGATTTTCGGAAAAAGATATAATATCGATGAATTTCGAAAAAACACCACTTTATAAGGTGATTGAAGACGGGGAGGAAACAATACTCTATTCGGAGGAAGAGCTGAAACATTTCAAACAGGATTTTTTCAAGGATGTTCATGAAGAATCTGTTTCGGAAGAGGACGCTCTAAGAATAATTGACTTGTGGGAAATCAAGCCCATTCTTGAAATCAGAGCCAAACTTTCTGAGAAAAACCTGGATATCGGGGACAGTGATTACACAGTCAGGTGGGAAGGGAAAAAATCTGATGATGACGATGATCAGGCAAAAACACTCTACAGGGTTCTTAAAGTGATAAAGGAAAGGGGTTCAAAGGGCATAAGCATTCAGCGCTATAAGGGGCTTGGTGAAATGAACCCTCAGCAGTTGTGGGAAACTACGATGGACCCGAGAAGCAGAAAAATGCTTAAGGTTAAGCTTGATGACGCAGTTGAAGCCGATAAAATATTTACGACTCTTATGGGGGATAAGGTTGCACCCCGGAGGAATTTTATCCAGCAGCATGCAAAAGAAGTAAAAAATCTGGATATTTAAAAAGAAAGGGACAGAAAATGTCAGAAGAAAAAATTTTTAAAGAAAAACACGAGCACAGAGACATAAAAGATGAAATGAAAAACTCTTACATTGATTATGCTATGAGCGTGATCGTTGGAAGGGCCCTTCCGGATGTGAGGGACGGACTTAAACCGGTCCACAGAAGAATACTCTACGCAATGAGTGATATGGGCCTGACAAATAACAAGCCATACAAAAAATGTGCCAGGGTTGTCGGTGAAGTGCTGGGAAAATATCACCCCCATGGAGACCAGGCTGTATATAACTCCATGGTTAGAATGGTTCAGGATTTTTCTATGAGATATCCAATACTTGATGGCCAGGGCAATTACGGGTCCATAGACGGTGACAGCGCTGCAGCGATGAGATATACCGAGATCAGGATGTCTAAAATAACGGATGAAATTTTAAGGGACATAAAAAAAGATACGGTGGATTTCGTTCCGAATTTTGACGGCTCACTTTCCGAGCCTTCTCTCCTTCCGTCTAACCTTCCCAATATACTCATAAACGGTTCTTCAGGTATTGCGGTAGGCATGGCAACAAATATCCCTCCGCATAATCTAAGTGAGGTTTCAGAGGGCTTATTGGCTATGATAGACAACCCGGACATAACAGTCAATGAGCTTATGCAGCACATAAAGGCTCCTGATTTTCCAACAGGGGCGATAATATGCGGATTATCCGGAGTAAAGAAAGCATATGAAACAGGCAGGGGATCGGTAAAACTAAGAGCAAAGGTAATTACAAAACCGCTTAAAAAGAATAAGTCTGCGCTTGTGGTCAAAGAAATACCCTATATGGGAAATAAAGCTACAATAATAAAGCAGATTGCGGATCTGGTAAAAGCAAAAAAAATTGACGGGATAACGGATTTAAGGGATGAAAGCGACAGGGACGGGATGAGGATTATGATAGAACTTTCAAGAAATGCAAACCCTGATGTTGTTCTGAATCAGCTCTATAAAGACACTGGGCTTCAGTCAACTTTTGGAATGACCATGATAGCCCTTGTTGATAATCAGCCGCGTATTCTAAACCTCAGGGAAATACTTTATTACTATCTTCAGCACAGAAAAGAGATTGTGCGAAGAAGTACTCAGTATGATTTAGATAAAGCGGAGGCCAGGGCGCATATAGTAGAGGGGCTTAGGGTAGCATTATCAAATCTGGATGAAGTAATTAAGATTATAAGAGGGTCTTCGGACAGAAACCAGGCCTGCCAGACCCTTATGGAAAAATTCGACCTTACGGAAAAGCAGAGTAATGCCATATTGGATATGAGGCTGCACAGGCTCACTTCACTTGAAAGGGAAAAGCTCGAAGAAGAATATAAAGAGTTGATTAAAGAAATAGAGAGATGCAAGGCAATACTGGAGAGTCCGAAAAAGGTTGATGAAATTATAAGAAAACAAATAAGAAATGTTGAAAAGGATTATGGGAATGAGCGTTTCTCAGAAATAGGCGAGTATGTTGGAAATATTGATAAAGAAGACCTCATTAGAGAGGAAGAGATGGTTGTAACCATATCAAATGACGGATATATTAAACGGCTTCCTTTAACAACATATAAGTCCCAGCGCCGGGGAGGCAGAGGCATAAAGGGCATGGGTACGAAGGAAGAGGATTTTCTGGATGATATTTTTATTACTTCAACACATGCCTACATGCTCTTTTTTACAAATAAAGGACAGGTCTACTGGCTTAAGGTCTATGATATCCCGACTGCGGCGCGTCATGCCAGGGGAAAAGCTATAGTTAACCTAATAAAAATAAATAAAGATGAAAGGATAACCGCCCTTATATCAGTCAGGGATTTTGACGAAGCAGACAAATACATAGTAATGGCCACTAAAAACGGGATTATAAAGAAAAGCCTTCTAAAGGATTATTCGCGTCCGCGCAGAGGCGGCATAATCGCTGTTAAACTGGATGAGGGAGACAGATTGATTGAAGTAAAGGAAACAAACGGCGATGATGATATAATAATTTCGACAAAAAAAGGGAAGGCCATCAAGTTTAAAGAAGAAGAGGTACGCCCTATCGGAAGAACCGGAAGGGGTGTAAAAGGGATAACACTTAAGAATGATGATGAAGTGGTGGGGATGTCTGTGATAAAAGACGGCGAAAGCCTGCTGACCGCGTGTGCAAACGGTTATGGCAAGAGAACACTGGTGGAAAATTATAGAATACAGAAACGAGGCGGGATGGGGGTTATAAACATAAAGGCATCAAAACGCAACGGTGATGTTGTGGCTGTTAAGAAAGTAGATGTTAATGATGATATTATGTTAATAACTAAAAAGGGAATAATAAACAGGCAGAAGGTAAAGGAGATAAGAGCAATAGGAAGAAACACTAAAGGTGTAAGGCTCATGAAGCTTGATGATGAAGACAAGCTTGTATCTCTCGCAAGAATAGCTAAAGAAGATTTGATAGATTAAAATGACGGCATACCGAAAACCACTGGAACATACTGCGGATGCAGGATTGCTGGTCTGCGGGCCAACTCTGGAGGAGCTTTTTATGCAGGCGGTGAAAGGTCTTGCGGAACTGGTTTCTGATTATGAGGAAATAAATCCGGGGGGAAAAGAAAAGACGTTTGAGTTAAAAGCCCCTGATAGGGAATCGCTCCTTGTGGATTTTCTTAATGAAATTCTTTATAAAATAAACAGCGAAAACTGGTTTCCTTCGGGAGGAAACTGCGTAATTGAAAATTCTTCTCTGAAGGCTTCGTTAAGGGGAGAGGTTAAATCTTCTTCATCGGTAAAAAATGAGGTTAAAGCCGCTACTTATCATAAACTTAAACTTGAAAAGGATGAAGAGGGTTTCAGAACCGAGATTTACTTCGACCTGTAGTTATCAAAACTCTTTAATTTTCAATATAATAATGTTAAATTACTTATAACATTCGGGGTATCCGCTTGTGAAAACAGAGACTCTATTTAGGGTTTTAGTATTTTGATAGATGGGAGGTTTTTTATGAAAAAAATAGATTACTATAAATTTATTATTCCAAAAACGGATGATATGAGAGTTGAAGGCCTCATTTTCGCGGACGATGTTATGATAAAAGACATTAAAAAAGACAATTCCTGGAAACAGGTAGCAAATGTTGCTTCTCTTCCCGGTATAGTAGGCCGCTCTATGGCCATGCCGGATATTCACTATGGATATGGTTTCCCCATAGGGGGAGTTGCCGCCTTTGATTTGGAAGAAGGGGTAATATCTCCCGGAGGGATAGGATATGACATTAACTGCGGCGTGAGGTTATTGAAAACAAACTTACATATAAGTGAAGTAACTGAAGATGATGTTAAAAAAATCTGCGATAGTTTATATAAAAATGTTCCATCCGGAGTAGGTTCTTCAGGGAAAATAAACATATCGGAATCAGAATTAAAAAAAGTGCTTAAAGATGGCGCAAAATGGGCGGTCCAAAACGGATACGGATGTGATAAAGACCTTGAATATTCCGAAGAAAACGGATGCTTTGAAGGAGCAGATCCGAAAACACTTTCTAAAAGGGCGATTACAAGAGGTAGGCCGCAGCTGGGTACTTTGGGATCTGGAAACCATTTTCTTGAACTTCAGTTTGTTGGAAAAATATTCGACAGTGATACGGCTGATCAATACGGGTTGAAAGATGGGCAGATAACACTGATGATTCACACTGGTTCAAGGGGGTTAGGATTCCAGGTATGTGACGATTACCTTAAGGTTATGCGCGAAGCTTCGTCTAAGTACAATATTGATCTTGCAGACAGGCAGCTTGCGTGTGCTCCCTATAAATCTTCTCGGGGACAGAGGTATTTCTCAGCAATGAAGTGCGCGGCTAATTATGCGTGGGCAAACAGGCAGTGCATAATGAGTTCTGTACGGGAAACCCTGCGTGATATTATGGGGAAAAGAACAGAGGTTGAACTGCTTTATGATGTTTGTCATAATATCGGCAAAGTTGAAGAGCATAAAGGCAGAAAACTGCTGCTCCATAGAAAAGGAGCTACAAGGGCATTTGGACCGGGAAGAAAAGAGTTACCCGATGAATATGTAAATACGGGACAGCCGGTTTTAATCCCGGGAACAATGGGATCATCCTCATACGTCTTAAAGGGAACAGAAAAGGCCATGGGGGAGTCATTTGGTTCTACATGTCACGGTGCCGGAAGAACATGGTCAAGGACCAGAGCAAAAAAATCCGTGAAGGGCTCTCAGCTCAGGGAAGAGCTGAGAAATAGAAAAATATATGTAATGGCCAAGAGGATGAAGACAATAGCCGAAGAGGCTCCCCAGGCCTATAAAGACGTATCCCGGGTTGTGAATATCTGTCACAATGCCGGTTTGTCGGAGAGGGTTGCAAAACTTGCGCCTGCGGGGGTTGTGAAAGGATAAAAATTTGCTTGATATAAAAAAAATCAGAGAAAATTCAAAAGAAATTATTGATAAGCTTTCACTCAGAGGCCAGGATTATTCAGACAGTATAATCATAGCGGAAAATCTGGATGAAAAATGGAGGGGGTATCTTGCAGAATCCGAAGAGCTCAAAAGCCGGAAAAATAAGGTTTCCGATGAAATCGGAAAGATTAAGCGCGAGGGCGGCGATGCCCAAGATAAGATAACTTCAATGAGAGACATCTCTGCAAAGGTAAAAGAACTGGATGAAAAAACAAAAAAAGTAAAATCTGAGCTTGATAGGCTGATGCTTCAAATACCGAATATCCCGGATGCTGGAATAGCCCGTGAGAACAGGGTTGTAAGGCAAAGCGGGGAAGTACCCGAAAAAGATAGCTCATCACTTACTCACTGGGATTTAGGAGAGATGCTTAATATCCTTGATTTTAGCGCGGCTTCAAAACTAAGCGGCTCCAGGTTTGCCCTGCTTAAGGGACAGGGGGCTCTTCTGGAAAGGGCTCTTGCTGCATTTATGCTGGATATACATCTTGAAATGTTTAGTTATAAAGAAGTAGCGCCGCCGTATCTTGTTAAGGAAGAGATAATGGTGGGAACCGGTCAGCTGCCAAAGTTTACGGAGGAGATGTATGCGCTCGGTAATGATGATCTTTACCTTATACCCACTGCAGAGGTGCCGCTGTTGAATATTCATCGCGGGGAAATACTTCATAAAGAGAATCTTCCCATAAAATATGTTGCACATACACCGTGTTTCAGAAGAGAGGCCGGTTCTTACGGCAGGGATGTGAAGGGGCTTATCAGAAATCACCAGTTTAATAAAGTGGAGCTTGTTAATATAGTTTTACCTGAAGAATCTCCCAAAATTCATGAGCAGCTTCTTAAAGAATCAGAAGAGGTTTTAAAGCAGCTCGGGCTTACTTACAGGGTGCTTGAGTTGGGTGCTTCAGATATGGGGTTCTCAGCTACAAAGACATACGATCTGGAGGTATGGATGCCGGGTGAAGAAAAATGGAGAGAGGTTTCCAGCTGTTCTAACTGCCTGGATTTTCAATCCCGCAGAATGGGAACAAGGTACAGAAAAGACAGCGGAGAAACCGGTTATGTACATACTCTTAATTCTTCCGGCCTGGCTGTGGGGAGAATACTTGCCGCGGTGCTGGAAAACTTTCAAACAGACAAAATAAATGTTAAAATACCAGATAAATTAGCTAAATACATGAAAGGCATAAGGGTTATTGAAAAAGAATAGCATTCCAGCGGAGGGGTGGCAGAGCGGACGAATGCGGCGGTCTTGAAAACCGTTGACCTCTTTTACGGGGTCCGTGGGTTCGAATCCTACCCCCTCCGCCAATTTATTAACGATTCATAAAGCGAATACGGGAGGAAAAATGAGAAAAATAGAAATAGTAACAGACAGGGTAAAAATGAAGGCAGAGTTTAATGAATCGGATACTGCGTCAAAAATCTACAATTCTCTGCCTTTGGAGTCTTCAGTCAGAACATGGGGGGATGAAATTTATTTTGAAATACCGGTGGATGCAGAGCCGGAAAATCCTAAAGAAACAGTAGAGCTCGGCGATCTGGCATACTGGCCGCAGGGAGGCGGTTTCTGCATATTTTTCGGTAAAACACCTGTATCAAGGGGTGATGAGATCAGACCCGCATCGGCAGTGAACCCTGTCGGCAAGTTAGAGGGAGATCCTAAAAGATTCAAAGAAGTATCTGACGGAGACAAGATAAAGATAAAAAAAGCCGACTGAGACTTTAACTTTCTGAGACTTTAACTTTTTCTTCATTAAAGAAATAAATCGGCCGCCATCGAAAAAGGTATCCTTAAATATTGAAAAGTAAAGTGTTAAAGTTTAAGGAAAATAGTTATTTTGATTTTTAATAATTCTTTTCCTATAATCTATTGAATAATTGGAGAGGTACCCAAGTGGTTGAAGGGGGCGGTTTGCTAAACCGCTAGCAGGCTTTCGCGGCCTGGCCCGGGTTCAAATCCCGGCCTCTCCGCCATTTTTTAACGGGGATGTAGCTCAGTTGGGAGAGCGGTACGTTCGCATCGTACAAGTCGGGGGTTCAAGTCCCCCCATCTCCACCAGGCTATAAAATAGGATTAAAAAAATAATGCAGAAAAAAGTTAAAAATTTTATAGAAAAATTCTTTTACAGTGGTTGAGTATAGAGAGCTCGTTGAGGTATATAACACATACACAAGCATGGAAGCGGGTTTTGTAAAATCACTTATGGATTCTAACGGAATTGAAAGTTACATTCATAATTTGCATCTTTCTTCAATATACGCTATTGGAAGTTCAGCGGTGCCAATAAAAATTATGGTTCCCGCTGATGATAAAGAAAACATGGAGAAAGCAAGAGAAATTATAGAGGAGTATTTAAAAGACAGATAATGTCCTACTTAGTTATAGCAAGAAAGTATCGGCCCCAGAGATTTGATGATGTTGTGGGTCAGGAACATATAACAAGAACACTCAAAAACGCGATAAAGTATGACAAAATATCCCACGCCTATCTTTTTTCGGGACCCAGGGGAGTGGGTAAGACAACTTCGGCAAGGATACTCGCAAAGGCGGTGAATTGTCAAAACCCTAAGGGAGAAGAACCCTGCAATGAATGCAGCAGCTGCAAAGAAATCACTCAATCATCCAGCGTGGATATAATTGAAATAGATGCGGCATCAAACAGGGGTGTGGATGAAATAAGGGAGCTGAGGGAAAATGTAAAATTCGCCCCGGCTTCATCAAAATACAAACTATACATTATTGATGAGGTTCATATGCTTACCAAGCCTGCATTTAACGCTATATTAAAAACCCTGGAAGAACCTCCTGACCATGTAATATTTGTGATGGCTACCACTGAACCGGAAAAACTACTGGATACTATTACTTCAAGGTGTCAGAATTTTACATTTAAGCTTATACCGGAAAAAGAGATTAAGGAAGCGCTAAAACGCATAGCCGAAAAAGAAAAGGTGAACTATGAAGAAGAGGGACTGGATCTCATAGCTTCTGCTGCCAAGGGAAGCATGAGGGATGCGGAAAGCCTTATGGATCAGACGCTGTCTTTTTCGGGCGGGAAAATCACTGAGACCGATACAAGAAAGGCGCTTGGTATGGTGCCGCGGGAATTTCTTTTTGAATATGCAGAACTTTTCATAAAATCGGATCCCAGGGGAGCTATTAAGCTCAATCAGAAAATTATAAATGAAGGTTACAGCGTAAAGAGAGTTTTTGATGAAATGCATCTTCACTTCAGAAATCTGATGTTTGCACGTGTAATGAAAGACTCTCTTGATGAGGTTGGGTTTAATAAAGATTATGCGCAAAAGCTGTCTGAAGCGGCAAAAGACTTTTCAGAAGATCACCTGGTATGGATTTGTGAATTTATGACATCTACTGAAAAAAGAATGAAGTTCTCGGAAAATTCTCATATAGTCTTTGATACAGTGGTGTTTAAGCTCTGTCAGCAGTATGTTGGCTATGATGACTTGATGAAAATCATGGATAAGGGAAAAAATGGGGGTGAAAAAGTTGTTAAAAAGACATCAGGGGCTGTTAATAAAGTTGTGGAAAACACCGGCCCTAATGACGACAAAAAGGGTGTTGATAAACGAAGTAATGCAGATCGGGAAAAATCTTCTCCGTCGTCATCCGGAAAACGAAAAAAACCCAGGCAGGGAGGAAAATGGGATACCATTTTAAAGCTATTAAAAAAGGAATCACTGCCGCTTTTCCATACCGCAAAGAAATCCGAAGTTGAGCTTATAGGCAAAGCAATTGTAATAAACTGGCGGGATCCGCTTGAGCCTACGGATAAGCATAAGCAGATTATGAAGGATAAGATTAACCAGGTGATGGGAGAAGATTATTATCCCGATTTCAGGATGTCAAGAAAAAAGGAAGAAAAGGCTCCTAAAAAAAAAGTAAAGAAAAAAAAGAGGATAACGCCGGCTAAGATTGAAGAAGATGAACCGCTGGTGAGAGAAATTGTTGAGCTATTCGGTGGAAGGATAGAGAAAATATCAAAATGAAAGGAAGGATAGAAAAATGGATGTTATGAAACTAATGAAGCAGGCGGGTAAATTAAAAAAAGCGCAGAAAAAAATAGCAAAACAGGTTATTGAAGAAGAGGTAGATGGCGCTGTTCTGCGCATATCAGGTGACGGCAAGGTTAAAAATTTTGAAATATCGCAGGAGCTTTATGACAAGGGCAAGAAAAACATTGAAAAGGCGACCCTAATTGCGGTTAAGTCCTGTCTTAAAAAACAGCAGGATATTCAAAAAAATATGGCTAAAGAAGCAATGGGAGGTTCAGGCGGTCTTTCCAGTATGCTTGGCGGATAATGTATAAGCTCCCTGAAAAGTTAGGGAAGCTTGTTAATTCTCTTTCAAAGCTTCCTTCAATCGGGCCGAAATCTGCTCAGAGGCTTGCTTTTTACATAGTCAAGTCTTCCGGTGATGAGGCCCTGGATATTGCAGAATCCATAAGAGAAGCAGTGGAGAATATAAGGCATTGCGATATATGCGCGAATATTACAGACAGAGATAAGTGTGATATTTGTTCTTCCGAGAAAAGAGATAAGAGAACCATCTGTGTCGTAGAGAACCCGCAGGATGTGATTTCAATAGAATCTTCAGAGAACTATAACGGGATGTACCATGTGCTGCTGGGGTCTCTATCTCCTCTCGATGGCATTGAGCCCGAGGATCTTCGTATTAAACAGCTAACTGAGAGAGTCGGCAGTGAAGATGTTGAGGAGGTCATTCTTGCGCTGGATCCCAATGTAGAGGGTGAGGCGACGGCAGCGTATATAAGGGAAGAACTTAAAGATATGCAGGTTAAGGTTACTCAGTTGGCGTATGGGATACCCATGGGTGGTAATCTGGAGTATGCTGATGGAGTAACGCTGGGAAAGGCTTTAGAGGGAAGAAAGGAACTTAAATAAATCTCTGTTTGACACCAGAAATTTATTTTAATAGTATTAGTTTAATTATGAAGAAAATAACAGAAAT
The DNA here is from genome assembly GCA_003553445.1 of Elusimicrobiota bacterium. Taxonomy (GTDB): domain Bacteria; phylum CG03; class SLGR01; order SLGR01; family SLGR01; genus PWEK01. Next base: position 17,401 of record PWEK01000025.1, on the reverse strand, counting down.
CAGATTTCACGGTAGAGGTGGGCAGGGGGCCAAAACGGCTTCCATGCTCCTTGGAGAAGCAGCGCTTGAGTCCGGAAAATATATTCAGGCATTTCCGGAATACGGACCGGAGAGAACAGGGGCGCCGATTAAAGCTTACACCCGCATAAGTGACCATGAGATAAGAAAACATTCGGGAGTCACTGATCCGGGGGTTGTTGTAGTAATTGATCCGACGCTTATAGAGGCAGTTGATGTCATGGAAGGACTTGCGCCAGACGGACAGGTAATAGTCAATACAGAGGCGAGTCCGGAAAAGTTAGCGTCCAGGTTGAGTCCTGCGAATGGTCAGAAGGTCCATACAGTGGATGCGACAAAGATAGCTCTTGAAACAATTAAGCGCCCTATAACAAATGTTCCAATGTTGGGCGCCTTACTTAAAATAACGGGCGTTGTTGACCTCGAAATTCTTAAAGAGAAAATAAAAAACCATTTTGAAGGGAAACTTTCTCCAGACGTCCTCGAGGGAAATTTGACCGGAATAGAAAGAGCTTACAAGGAAGTAAAGTAAATAATATGAGTAATAAAGAAGATCAAGGTAAAAAAGGCTGGAAAGATATTCCAATAGGCGGCAAAATAACAGAAGCCGGTTCGGCATGTAAATATAAAACCGGTGGCTGGAAAACATTTAAGCCGGAAATAGACAGAGACGAATGCATTAACTGTCTTTTTTGCTGGTTATACTGCCCTGACATGGCAATTGAGTTGAAGGACAATGAAATATCCAGGGTTAATTTGGAATATTGCAAAGGCTGTGGGATATGCGAAGAGGTATGTCCCAAAAAATGTGTGCGGATGGTAAAGGAAGAAAGATGACCGTTAAAACAAAAAAAGCAAAGGCGCTTACTGGTGCGAAAGCTGCCTCTGAAGCAATGCGTCAGATAAACCCTGACGTAGTTGCAGCTTACCCGATAACGCCTCAGACTGAGATAGTAATGAATTTCTCAAACTATGTAAATGATGGAATTGTTGATACTGAGTTTGTTCCTGTAGAGTCAGAGCACTCCGCAATGAGTGCATGCGTAGGCGCCTCAGCTGCGGGAGCTCGGGCAATGACCGCGACCGCTGCAAACGGGCTTGCCCTTATGTGGGAGATAGTCTATATTGCAGCTTCTACGAGACTGCCCATTATAATGCCCGTGGTAAACCGGGCGCTTTCAGGCCCAATAAACATTCATTGTGATCATTCGGATTCAATGGGAGCGAGAGATTCGGGTTGGATACAGATTTACACTGAGAATGCTCAGGAGGCTTACGATAATATAATAGCAGCCGTAAGGATAGCTGAAGATAAAAACATATTGCTGCCTGCAATGGTAATGCAGGACGGATTCATCACCAGTCATTCACTGGAAAGGGTCAATACAAACGAGGACTCGAAAGTCAGGGACTTCATAGGTATATACGAAGCTGAAAATTCTCTTTTGGATGTAGATAATCCTGTTACATACGGACCCCTTGATCTTTTTGATTACTATTTTGAACATAAAAGGCAGCAGTCTGAAGCAATGAAAATGGTTCCAGGCGTTGCCGATAATATATTTAAGGAATATGAAAAGATATCGGGAAGAAAATATTCAAGGGTGGAAAAGTATAAAATGGATGATGCAGATTATGTGCTCATAGCCCTTGGGTCAACGGTAGGTACGGCAAAGGATGTAATAGATGAAAAACGTAAAAGCGGTGTTAAGGTAGGGCTGGTTTTTCCGAGAATGTACAGACCTTTTCCCGCAAAAGAAATTGAAAGTTTGTTGACATCAAGAAGCGCGGTGGCGGTTCTGGATAGAAGTGAAGGTTTTTCTAATCAAGGCGGACCGATGTTTTCAGAGGTCCGTTCCGCTTTATATGAAAATAAAAATAAGCCGTTAATAAAAAATTATATATACGGTCTTGGCGGAAGAGAAATATCGGAAGAACATATAATGAAGGTAATTGACGAAATGCAACACATAGCCTCTGATGGTACTGTAAAAGAAAAAGTTGATTACCTGGGAGTGAGAGAATAAGATGGCTGTAAATTTAAAAAAATTAACTAAGATTCCTGAAAGGCTTGGACCTGGTCACAGACTTTGTGCGGGGTGCGGTGCTCCACTCGTTGCAAAGATGGTTATGATGGGTACCGAAGATCCTGTGGTTGTGACTAATGCGACAGGATGCTTGGAAGTAGCAACCACCATTTATCCATATACTGCATGGAAAACACCATGGATGCATAGCGCATTTGAGAATTCAGCCGCAACTGCGGCGGGAGCAGAAAGCGCATACAGAGCTTTGAAGAAACAGGGAAGAATAAAAAAGAATATTAAGTTTCTGGCTTTTGGCGGAGATGGTGGAACATACGACATAGGTTTACAATCTCTTTCCGGAGCGCTTGAGAGAGGGCATGATTTTGTTTATGTATGCTACAATAATGAAGCATATATGAATACAGGGATTCAGCGTTCGGGTGCAACACAAAAAGGGGCAGCAACAACTACGTCTCCGGCCGGAAAAGAAATACCCGGAAAGAATGTCTTTCCAAAAGACCTTACTGAAATTGTAGCAGCACACAAGATTCCTTATGCAGCTCAGGGTGCAATATCTAACTGGAAGGATCTTATAGCAAAAGCGCAAAAGGCATTTGCTGTTGAGGGCCCGGCTTTTTTAAATGTTTTTTCCCCGTGTCCACCAGGTATAAAACATAAAACAGAGAAAACAATTGAATTTGCAAAAGCAATGGTAGATTGCAAAGCCTGGCCACTTTACGAAGTAGAAGAAGGAAAATACAAAATTACCTATACACCAAGAAAACCTAAACCTGTGGATGAATGGATCAAAATGCAGGGTCGTTTCCGCCATTTGCAAAAAGAAGAGAATAAAAATATAATTGGCGAAATACAAAAAAACATTGACAAAAACTGGAAACGCCTCGAAGATCTTCAGAAAGCAACATCTTAAAAACAGTTCCCCGGTAACTCAATTGGCAGAGTGAGCGGCTGTTAACCGCTAAGTTGCTGGTTCGAGTCCAGCCCGGGGAGCCAGTTTAACACATAAGTGATCAATTTTGTATTATTTTAATTGAATACGTTACTATCGTGTTCACACTAATTTTGAAAAGAGTTATAATGCGGTAAAAATAGTTGCCGTTATAGATTGCATAAGGAAAGTTGCTGCTTTTACCGATTCTATTTTTTAGGTTTTCTAAATTTAATATTACTTCCCAAAATACATAGTAAACCAAAGATAAGTGAAAAAATGGATGGAGCTAAAAACTCTCCCTCTCGTATTCCTTTTTGAAAGATAAAAATTCCCATTGTAAAAAAAAATAAACCACCGACTAATACAGCACAACTGCTTTTTCTTTCTGCTTCTTTTTTACCAATAATATGTTTTTCACCATTTATTGTAACGGTAAAATAAGAATATCCTGAATCATAAAAAGACGGGCAAAAGTTTTTTTTATTCTGTACAGTAGATAGTATATTCCTCATTTTTTCAAGTAGTTCGGAGAAATTTTTCGGGATTATAATTTCTTGGAAGTGTAATTCAACTTTTATGGGAATTCGCGCTCCCTCATGAGTAAAGTAGTCATTTGTTTTTAATTTTTCTAATTCTTTGTGTAATTTATATGTTTCATCTTCTGGGATTGATCTTCTTCCTTTAACATCTTCCCATATCATTTCTATAGCTTCAGTATTACTTGTGTGAGAAATAATTTCGTTATCCATAAAAACATAAAAATCAGTACCATATGGAAATTTTGGTTTCATTCTGATTTCTATCAAAATGGAGCGGCCTTTCCATGTTAAACTTTCCTTTCTTAATACTTTGTAATTTTTAGTCATATTTTTTTAATTATATCTTTTAGTGCAAAATTATACAAGCCGCATTAAAGGTCAGTAAAGAGTAGAAATAGGCAATTGTTTGAGCCCTTCTTATATTGTATACATTTTAAGATGGAAGAAAAGAAAGGAGGAAATATAAAAAATGAAAAAATTATTGATTGTTATTTTTGGGATTTTAGTTTTAGCTCCCGGTGCAGAACTTCAGGCTGATAAAACCGGCCTAGGGATAATACTTGGGCAACCTACGGGGCTCAGTTTTAAAAGATGGACAACCGAAAAAAATGCCCTGGCCGCCGGAGTGGCCTGGTCATTTATCGGTATTGAATCGTTCCATCTTCACCTGGACTATCTCTGGCATAGTGGTATCGATACCGCAACTGAGGATATTGAAGATGCCGGCAACACCTTATTCTATTATGGCATGGGCGGAAGGGTAACGATCAGCGATGATCCGGAAACAGGGGTCAGGATTCCTGTGGGTATAAATTTTATTCTCTCAGAAGCGCCACTGGATATTTTTATTGAAATTGTTCCGGTAATGCTGCTGCTGCCAGATACAGATGCGGAGTTAAACGGAGGAATAGGTATCAGGTACTGGTTTAACTGAAAGATGTTATAAGAAAAAGAGCCCATAACTGATTTATAAATTGCATTGTTTGGCCAGGTAATTTGGCAAACCGATCAGGGCTACAAGCAGATAAGGGATAATTATGTGGTTTAATCCATATGGCATTTACAATATTAAAGCTTTCTTATAATACCCAGGTGACTCTTTAATAAGTGTCTCAAAGTCAAATAAAATTCCATAGGTAATGCCAAACTTTTTTCCATAGTTCAACCCAAATTTTTTTACTGTCCATCACCTCCCTTTTTCAGATTCTTTTTTCTGTAGCTTGGTCCCTTTATCTTAATGACAGTTGAATAGTGTACAACTCTGTCAATTATGGCATTGGCAAGAATGCTGTCATTAAAAATATCCGACCATTGTTCAAAAGTTTTATTCGCAGTTATTATCACAGAATTTTTTTCATAACGCTTAGATATTATTTCAAAAAAATCATCAGCGCTGTAATTGGGTAATTTTTTAAATCCCGGTTCATCCAAAACGCTTGTTTTTAAACTCTGGAAATTTCTCCGGCGTTCGCTATGGAATTTATTATAGCTTTTAGGTAAATGCGGAAAATATAAAAAAGCAGGAAGTCGAGAGATTTAAATTATCTTTTAAAAGCCAGAAAGGAATGTCCGGTGGCCCTTTTGTGGATAGTATTAATGGTGAAGTTGTGGGAATGCTATCCCTGGGATTGCCATCTGAATCTTTTGTTAAGCAAAAAACATTTGCAATATCAATAGAAAAAGTTTTAAAAAAGTGTAGATGTTTAGCCCATAACGGGTAAACAAAAGTCAATTCCAATATTATGTAAAATCTGTTATCACTGCCGTCCAGCTCGGGGAGCCACATTGTTTTCGAACCATCTATCGTCGAGAAGGCACCTGAAATTCCTTCGAACTTTCAGTAAAAACACGCAGATTTTCATTGCAATTCAATCTCTATGCTTCTATCTTTGCAATAAATCTTTTTTATTATTCTTTTTAAAATATTTCTCCGGAATGGAGTTTTTGCCGCAGATAATCTACGTGACAACTCAGCAAGTTTCGCTTTTCCGAACGATCCTCCGGTGATTTTAATTTTGAGGTCATTAATATTAACGCAGGTGTTAACGGCATATTTTCGAACCAGGGATATAATCTGCTTTTCTATTAAATCCGCCCGGATATAATTGTTCCGGCAGATGCAGGAGTAATAGTAATATTCACCGCCGTTGCCTCGGGCCCAGGTTGATTTTATGTTTTAAGATATCTTCAATCAATAGTTGAATCTGCGGCCTGTTAAGGTCTTTTCCAGAACGGCCTTTTTCAGAATATACTTGAACCAGTTTCCATTTTTCCCGCATATTGTTTTTTGATTTAATTAACGATTTCAGCCTGCTTATTTGGGATTTAAGCGAGCCTTCTTTTACGTCTGCCTGTCCTTCTGTGGATACCCTGAGGTATATTCCGCATTTTTTCATAAGAGGGGTTCTCCTTTAGTTACAATTTACGCTATAGTTTCGTTATTGGAGTTGCGAGGTTACAGCCATCGCCATTTTAATCGATTTGGAAAAGTGTTATAATAAAAAAAAATAATATAGCCAGAAATAAGTAAGGGTTATTATATTGAGGGTATTTATGATAAAAATTAAGTAAAATAAAAAATGAGCAACATAGAGATTTATAAAACCGCTGACGGAAAAACAGAGATAGATGTTAAACTGGATAAAGAAACAGTCTGGCTTACCCAGAAGCAAATGTCCGTTTTGTTTGAAAAAGACGTGAGAACAGTAAACGAGCATATAAAGAATGTATACAGTGAGGGAGAGTTAGAAAAATATCCAACTATCCGGAAATTCCGGATAGTTCAAAACGAAGGAGGCCGGGATGTCGAAAGAGAGATTAATCATTATAACCTAGACGTTATTATCTCGGTCGGTTACCGTATTAAGTCTCAAAGAGGCACAGACTTTCGAAAATGGGCCACGTCAAAATTAAGGGATTATATTGTCCGGGGCTATACACTTAATATTAGCAGACTGCAGGAGAGGCAAGAAAAACTGAAGGAGCTTTTTAATATAGTTAATAAGCTGGAAAAAGAGACTGATTTACTGGAAACAAAGGGATTACTTAAAATTATATCAGATTATTACAACGCCCTGGTTTTATTCGATAATTATGACAACGGAAAAGTTGAAAAAAAAGAGGCCATAAAAGAGAACTATAAATTCAGTTTAAAAGATGCAAATGCAGTTGTTAATCAATTATAGAAAAAATTTTCCGGAGAGAAGCTATTTGGTAAAGTGAAAGACAGGTCTTTTGAGTCGGCAATTGAAAATACATATCAAACCTTCGGTGGTCAGGAACTATATCCCAGTGTTGAATCAAAAGCTTCCCACCTGCTTTATACGATAACTAAAAATCATGCTTTTGTTGATGGAAATAAGAGAATAGCATCTACTGTTTTTTTAAGTTACCTGGACAAAAACAATCTTTTGTATATTAATGAAGCAAGGAAACGCATTGAAGAGAATACCCTGTGCGCATTGACCCTTATGATTGCCGAAAGCGGTCCGTCGGAGAAAGAAATAATTGAATCTGTGATAACTAATTTAATAGATATGAGTGAAACAGTATCGGAAAATGTTGAAAACGGAGTTCGGAAAGGAGGTAAATAAATGGGCAAGAAAAAGAAAAAAGGAATTAAATCTACCGAAAAGATTACAAGCAATATTTCAAAGCTTCTTGAAGATAAGGAATTTGAATCTGTTGAAGAAGTCAGGGAGTATTTAAATCAATTTACCGGCAAGTCCGAAATGCCTCCAGTTGTAAATCAAACTCCGTTAAGGCGCGCTCAGGATATAATTTATGAGGCTTGGGATTTTGTATATCCTGCTGACCGGGTGGAGGCGGCCCACGAGGCCCTTGAAATATCAAAAGACTGCGCTGATGCCTATGTGATTCTAGCAGAGGACGCGGCAACATCCTGGGAGGAAACAAAAGATTATTATATGAAGGGAATTAAAGCTGGAGAAAGAGCCTTGGGCAAGAAAAATTTCGAGGAATATAAGGGGCATTTCTGGGGTTTCACAAAATCAAGGCCTTATATGCGCGCTCGCAGGGGACATGCGCATGCTTTATGGAAGCTTGGAAGACATGAGGAAGCTATTGAAAATTACAGAGATATGCTGGAACTTAATCCTGGTGATAATCAGGGCATAAGATATATTCTTGCAGCCTGCTACGCGGAGGATCAGAGATGGGATGATCTGGAAAAACTTTTCAATATGGAAAAATACAAAAATGACTGCGCTGCTGACTGGATATACTCGGAAGCGTTATTGGCATATGTTAAAAATGGCTCCTGTGAAGAAACAAACAAATTGCTTTTGGTGGCAAGAAAATATAATGCACATGTGCCGGATTACCTTGTTGGGAAAAAAATACCGAGCGAAAAACTTCCGGACAGAATTACATTAGGTGGAGAGAGCGAAGCCATGTGTTATGGCGCTGTTTTTTTGGAAGCCTGGAAGAAAGTCCCTGGAGCAATTGAATGGTTAAAAAAACAGACGAAAGATAAAATAGTAGGTAGAAATGATCCCTGTTCCTGCGGAAGCGGGAAGAAATATAAATATTGTTGCGGGAATAATTGAATATAAGCCAATACCACATATTTTGAAAAACCCTGCTCATGCTGTTTATCCAAACTCTAAACTGCTATTTATCCGCTTACTATGCTTCTATTTATTCATAAATAGTGTGCGCATAATTTTCCAAAAGTCAAGATAATTCTATAATCGTCGTGATTTTTTGCAATCAAAGTTACACCAAACAATAAAAATATAGGGAAATATTTGGTTTTTTGACAACTGACGGCAATATATTGAATGGGAATATATTGAAATAATTGCCACTAATTGGTATCGTAATGAGAATTTCCTATAATTTCTGTCACCATATGGTACACATCAAAAACCGAACATTTAAAACAAAAATTAAACACCGTCCTCCCACTTGGGGTCCATTCAAAACATCTATCGCTGAATATTCTATTACCCCCCCCTATCTTTGTGTGTTGGTAAATGCAAGTCTTGACAATATATGGAAAAATATGTTATTAATAACACAGTGCAGTGAGATTAAACGAGTTAATAAATGTATATCGAAGTGAGGGAAAAATAACCTTTACAAAGCGGGATGCCCTGGAAAGGAGTGGTCTTTCAACTTCAGCTTTTCATAAAAGCATATCGAGATTGCAGAGAAAAGGCAGACTTATTCAGCCCGCCCAGGGCTTTTTCGTTATAATAAAACCCGAAGATATCCATGCCGGCGGACCTCCTCCCGCATACTTCATAGATCAGTTAATGAAATATCTTAAAAGAACTTATTATGTGGGAATACTTTCCGCGGCTGCATTTCACGGCGCTTCGCATCAAGCTCCCCAGGTATTTCAGGTTATAGTTAACTCATCAATAAGAGATATTGAAAAAGGAAGAGCAGCTATTAAATTTATAAAGTCCGGTAAAATAAAAAAAGTATTAACAGAAGAAAAAAAGACACCCGCAGGATATATCCGGATGTCAACAATTGAGGCAACTGCTGTAGATATTGTATTTTACAAAGAATATGCCGGCGGATTGGATAATGCAGCCAATGTTTTAATTGAACTGGCATCCTCCGGCAAAATCAGCGAGGAGAGACTTTTTACGGCATCTATTCAAATGCATGATAAGGCAACTGTGCAAAGATTGGGCTATTTGCTGGATAAATTCGGTTTCTCGAAGCTTACAGGAAATCTGGCAAAATGGGTTAAGGAAAACAATCTCAGCAGAATTCCTCTCTCAGCGGGAAATTCCAGAAAAAAAGCCAACCATAATAAGAAATGGCATGTGCTGGAAAACAGAGAAATTGAAGCCGATGTAACTCTTCTATAAATGATTCCGGAGAATTTTATAATCGGCTGGCAAAAATTTGCTCCCTGGCAGGATTATTCCCAGGTTGAACAGGACCTTATTCTTTCCAGGGTGCTGGCAGAAATATTTTCGGATAATATTTTAAAGAAAACTCTACTTTTCAGGGGAGGGACGGCTCTTAATAAACTATATATGAAAAGCCCTGTCCGGTATTCCGAAGACCTGGATTTTGTAATGATTAAAAAAGGCCCGATAGGCCCGGTTTATGATTCTCTCAGGGAAAAATTCGATAAATTATTTGAAAAAACAGATACAGGCAGAGGCGAGTCAATGGCAACAATGACTTTTTATTACAAATGCGAGTTTCCTCCACCAGTTGAAAACAAAGTTAAACTGGAGATAAATTATCTGGAAGATTTTATTGTAGCAGATAAAGTATTCAAGAAATATACAGTTGTAAATCCGTGGTTTTCAGGTAATGTTAATATCCCCACTTATACTATTAATGAATTGCTTGCTACAAAACTAAGAGCCTTATTTCAGAGGAATAAGGGGCGGGATCTTTTTGATTTATGGAAGAGCGTGAAAGATGGTTTAGTTGAAGAGGAAAAAGTAGTTAATTATTTTAAAATATATACGGAAAAACTGGATATCCCAATTACAAAAGCACGGTTTGAGAAAAATTTATCCGGTAAATATAAAGACAAGGATTTTAAGGAAGATATTAAGCCTCTGCTGGCAAAAGATGTGGATTATGATATAGAAGAGGCTTTCAAGGTAATCCACGCTGCGTTTATTTCAAAATTAAAGGGGTCATCCTATTCAGGGGATGATAATATATATTAGGATGTGAAGAATAATTATTGCCTTTTTTTATGTTTTTTCATCTATAGTATACAACCGGAAGATTGCGGCAAATTTAACTGGGAAATTGCGAAAATCATATTAGACAATAGCAAATAATAATTATGACGTCCGATGAAATAAAATATTTTCTGTATTTTTTGATATTTACCTAAAAACCCTGTTATCGACACCGTCCAGCTCGGGGAGCCACATTGTTTTTGAGATATCGATCTTCTGAAACACATTAAATACCTTAACTATGTACGTTTAAATCGGATAATGTATCAAGGTAATTAAATTGGTTTTAGGGTTTTATAAAGGTTTTGGAAAAAGAGTTAAATTTTGAGTTGTTCCGGCAAGCAAATTATAAGCAGGAATCATAATTACATTTTCTCCTTTGATGATATCTAATTCTTTTTTGGTGCATAAGATGCCCCCGCCGTATTTTAACAAAAGTTTTTTATCTTTAGAATTTATGGTTTCACGGTATTTCATCTCCAGCAAACGGTAGTCGGTCTTATTTTTATGCAAGACAAAATCAATTTTCTCCCTGCCTTTTTTGTCTCTATAAAAATAAGTAAAGCTTCCGAATTTCCGGTAAAGGTGATCTGCTATAACAGACTCCATAAGTTTACCCTTAAAAGAGAGATTGGAAACCCTCGTTATTGTTTCTTCCCAGGGATTTTGAATTCCTGCCGACCAGCAATGAAGAGTATGCCATGTAAAGGGATCAATAGGATATATCTTTTTAGGACTGCCTGGTGCTGGTTGAGAATTGCCCAGTTTTATCACCCTGTAAAGTATATGCCATACATATGCCAGCTCTGCATCTTCCAGATAATTTCTTGCTGTATTTTTACTCCCGATATGAGTGTTTTTACTTATTGAAGTCCACGAAAACTCATCTCCTAAATGCTTATTAGCAAGCCAGTCTACAATTTCCCTGTAATAAGTTTCCCGGTGCCCCGACCTTCTTATTTCCTGTAAAATGGCGTCTCTGTGTTGGTTGTAAATGTATTTCGGAATATGGCCTTGCTGTAATTCAGCTTCAATCGCGTAAGGGAATCCTCCGGTAAGAATGTATTTTTCCAAAAACTCTGAGAGTACAACAGAATAATTTTCTAATTTTTGGGATTTGCTATAAATCTTTTCATCAAATAAAGAATATTGTAAAAAAGGTTCCGGAAGTTTTTTCTCGGCAAGGGCACTGGCGGTTTTAACATAATCCCCGAAAGAAAGAGGGGACATAATCCAATCTAGGTTTTTTTCTTTTCCCCTCCTCCCCGGCATGCTTTCCCCGCCTTTTTGAATATCCAGGGCGTGGGGACCGGTTGCCAATATAGTTGTATTTTCCAATAACCCTCTTTCATACATAATCCGTAAGGCGGCCCCCCAGTCATTGATGGAGGTTACTTCGTCGAGAAAGATGTAAATACGTTTTTTATTATTTGAAGCGATCCGAATATAATTAATATATTCTTCTACCATTTCTCTCAATGTATCGTAATTTGCGCAACCGGCACCCTGGATATCAAGATATAATATATTTTCCGGTTCGTACTTTTCAGAAAATAAAAGATGTTTTATAAGAATTTTGAGATACGTGGTTTTGCCAACCTGCCGTGGTCCACGCAATGTATATATAATATCTTGATTGAGATTGAAAGGAATTCCATGATGAAATTTAAATATTTGATTATTCATACGAGTTAAATGAGGATCTGCAAAAATTTTATTTTTTGACTGCCACCAGGGATTATCCCTACGATGTCTATTTGTTATAGCCATTTTTGTCCTCCTGCTGTTTTGAATTGAATGATATTTCAAATTAATAATAATAATGATTGGATAAAAAGTCAATGGAGTGAACATAATTCCGGAAATACAGCTACTCCAGTGAACATATTTCCAATAAGTTTTGATAAATTATCTTTTTATTGCAGCCTTATCTCTGTTTTTTCGAACACAGAATAGGTATTTATTCCTTTTTAGGTTTATAAAATTGGATTATTTTCCTTTAAAAGGGATAACTGTGTCCATTCCTGTTCCCATGTTTGTGGCATTTTTCAGTTGACATTTATGAAATTAAATATTAGTATAGTTGCAAAACATAGGCATACATATAAAAATGCCTATGATAAGTAACATGAAAAGTAAAATAGAAAAAATTATAGAACTGGCCGAAAAAAAAACTTTACTGAGGCCAAAAGACGTTGAAGAGTACAATATTCCCAGGCAGTATATTTATCGTCTTTGCAAAAAAGGAAGGCTTGAGAAAATAGGTAGGGGCCTGTATAAACTTCCGGATAAAGAGATCTCGGAAGATATAATGCTGATTGAAACAGCAAAAAAAGTTCCCAATGCAGTTATTTGCCTTCTTAGCGCGCTCAGATTTCATGAGATGACATCCCAAAACCCTTTTCAGATTTGGATTGCAATACATCATAAAGATTGGACTCCTGAAATAAATATTCCGCTTAAAATCATAAGAATGACAGGGGGATCCCTGGAAAAAGGTTGTGAAGAGCATCTGATTGATAATATAAAAGTTAATGTTTATAGCCCGGAAAAAACCGTTGCTGACTGCTTCAAGTTTAGAAATAAAATTGGCCTGGATGTAGCTATTGAGGCACTAAAGGAGTATAAAAAACAGAACAAGGGTACGGTAGATAAGCTTTGGGAGTATTCAAAAATTGATAAAGTACAGAATGTGATAAGACCTTATATTGAAGCAGTTTATGAGTAATAAAAATATTCCGGCATCGGTAAAGGTGCGGTTACTTAATATTGCCAGGGATAGAAACGAAATCTTTACAAATTTGTTAATTCGTTACGCAATGGAGCGGTTTCTGTATAGGCTTAGTATATCGGAATACTCAGACAAATTGGTTTTAAAGGGGGCAGCTCTTTATAGTTATTGGCACGGGGAGCCTCATAGACCTACCCTTGATGCAGATTTTTCTTCAAAAAAAATTATAAGTATTAAAGAGGCAGAAAAGATAGTAATACATTTGTGTAGAGTTAAAGTGAATGATGACGGATTGAATTTTATTGAAGAAACGATATTAACAGAAGATATAAGAGAAGAAAATGAATACCAGGGAATTCGTATAAAATTCAAGACACAACTGGGACAAGCTGTTATTCCGGTTCAAATAAATATAGGGTTTGGAGACGCAATAATGACGCAGCCGGAAAAGATTGAATATCCCACATTGCTTGATTTTCCTGCTCCCTGCTTATTGGCCTATTCTGTAGAGGCAAGCCTTGCAGAGAAAATCCAGATAATTTTTGAGAAGGGAATAATCAACAGCCGTATGAAGGATTATTATGATATTCAGTTTTTGATTAGTACATTTAAAATAGATGGGTCTAAACTTCAGAAGGCATTAAAAAAAACTTTCAAAAGAAGAAAAACCTTAATTCCGGATACTGTTCCAGTGGGGTTAAGCGAAGAATTCATTATGGATAAACAGAAAAATAAACAGTGGGAAGGATTTTTAAATAAAATTGGGATAAAAGAATCAGAGATAAGTTTAGAAAATACGGTTATAACCTTAAGAGATTTTATAATGCCGGTCATAAAATCTATTGTAATGAAAAAAGCATTCAATCTGAAATGGCAAAAAAAGAAAGGTTGGAAAGAAGAATGATGTTTAAAAAATCTTTTAATCAGATTAAATTCCTGTTATCACTGCCGTCCAGCTTGGGGAACAAAATACCCCATAAGTGATAAAGGATTTCACAGAAACTAAAGGAAACACTTGTTATTTATGGAGTTATCATTGAGCATGTAGCTGATAAATATGGGAAATAGGAGTTTGAAAATATGAAATATGAATTTTTAGAATTGCTCATCAACCCCTACAGTGGAAACGAGTTGAAAAGGGAAAACGACTTCCTAGTTGATACACTAACTGAAGAGCGGTTCACAGTTAAGAATGGAATTCCTGTGCTATTACGTGAAGAAGAAGTTAAAGATTTAAATAAGTTGTACCAGAAAAGATATGACTGGCTGGCTTACTTTTATGACTTTATGGTTGGCACCATTGGCTCTTTATTCGGAGGCAAAGAAGCTTTTAAAAGCATCGCTGAGATTATTGAAGTCAAAAGCGGCGCTCTAGTACTAGAAACTTCAATAGGAACTGGAATGGAAATAAAGAACTTGCATGACAAAGGCAAAAAAGTCGATTATTACGGGTTAGACATCTCGTATAGAATGCTAAAAAAATGCCGTCGCAATTCAAAAAAGTGGGACATTGATATTGGTCTTGTTCAGGGAAATGCTGAAACGTTACCTTTTAAGGACGAAGTGTTTGACATGGTTTTTCATATTGGAGGAATAAACTTTTTCAATAATAAAACTAAAGCTATAAAGGAGATGATTAGGGTAGCCAAACCGGGGGCCAATATCTACATAGGAGATGAAACTGCTAAGCAAATAGAAAAGCAACCAAAGATAATATCCTATTTTTATCAAAAGCCAGATTTTCATATCTATGATCCCCCTGTTAAGCATATTCCTGAAGAAATGATAGATATAGTTACCCATACTCTATGGAATGAAATGATTTACCTAGTCTCCTTTAGGAAGCCTGAATGAATTTTTTTCTCTGAAGAGTTCTTTGAGAATATTTTTTTGCTGGGTTTGAAACGGGAATATTGAATGGAAAACTGATTTAACGCCAATACCGAGGTTTAAAGTTACAACTTTATCGATAATCATTAAGAAAGATATTAAATAACTGACTCCCTTGCTTTGCTCGGCTGTCTGCAGCGTTTTTCCGGTTCGGGAGCCCGAAGAAAACACTTTTTAAAAATTCCTAACAGTCAATTTAGGTTTTTAACTGTTATTAACACCGTCCAGCCCGGGGAGCCACATCATTTTTCGACGATAGAATAGGTGGTTTTTACTTTTGAAGGGGGTTAAGATGTTTATTTCTATTTCCAAACAGCTTCGGAACAGCTTCATTGTTTTGATAAATTACCAATTTTGTTATATATTTAATATAAAAGGAAAAGAATTGGATTAATAGGATAAAATGGAAGTTATTCTCGCTTTCGATAAAATGAGTAGCGAATTGATTCCCTTTAATTTATATATATTACTATTGCAAAAGTAACTTTATAGGATAACATAATAAATGAAAAAAACTGTTTTCTGCATACTGGTTTTATTACTAATAGTTTTTCAGCGCCGTTCTTCAGCCGATTTAATTTACGGGGGAGAGGGTTGTATCGTCTATCCGTTGAATGGTGCGGAAAATATTGTTCTCGTAGATAAAAGGGTCGATATAAAAAATATTAACGGCTATTTTCAAGCCGACTGTATATATACTTTTCACAACAGGGGCGATAAGATTAATGTTAAGATGGGATTTCCCGATTTTCCTGATGCACCTTATGCAGATTTTCCTCCTCCCCCTCTTGAGGAATTTCAATACCCTATAAAGGATTTCACCTGTTATGTGGATGGAAGCAATATAGATGTGGAAGAAATACTTGGCATGTCCCATCCAGAAATAAATCCTTATCTGAGAGGTCCATTGTATAATCAGACTGTTCCAAAAATGTATGTCTTTAATGTTGAATTCGAAAAAGATCAGGTTAGGACCGTAAGAAATAAATATAAATTCCGTAAATCCATATGGTCTATCGGAGATGGCGAAATAAGTTATTCCCTGGCTGCCAGCCCGTTATGGAAAGGAGATATTCAAAAAGCGCGTATTAGCATAACAGGTTTAAATGCCCCGCTGGAAAGGATAAAAAAAGAGCCTTCAGGGTATGAAATCCGTGAAGGCTCGATTATATGGGAGTTCAAGGGTTCTATGCCGGAAAAAATATCAATTTATTATAATAAGCATTTCTTGCGAGCCGTTGCAAGTGTAGAAAAAGTTATGAATATGCAGAATCCGGATGAAAAAGACATAATATCCCTCCTTGAGCTGGGAACGGTTTTAACATCCAATGAAAGGATGTTGAGTGAACATTCAATTACTGAAAACAGCTCTGAATATTTTAGAAATATGGCTAAAAAACAGCTTGAATTTATCCGGTTAATGCCGGAGGAGTTTTCTGGATATGAATACTACCCCAGAATATATTATTATCTTGGAAAATTGGATAAAGCCCGAAAGTACAGCTACAAATACCTAGACGGCCTGCATAGGGGGGAATATGATTTGCGGTGGCCATCTACGTTGCCGCAAACTAGACCACTGATTGAATGGATAGCGCGTTACTTTTCGAAGGCAATTGAAGATGATGATCTTTCAAATTATGCTATTGCTTCTCGCCCAAAAGAGGGTACTAGGGGAGCAAACTTGCGCAAAGCAAAGCAAAAAAAACATAATTACGAGCAATCAGGGGATACCGCAAAAGATGAAAAACAATATGAGGAAGCGATTGAAAACTACAAAAAGTCATTGGATGTTTATAATATTGATATGGAAAGTTGGGATGATTTCTTTAAATCATTAACTTTTCAAGATGGTACAAGCATTTCAGATTTTTTGATTCATCAGGAGAACAGGCGTCGAGCATCGCTTTTGTATAAAATTGGTATAATTTATGAAACTGAGCTGGAAAATAAAGAAAAAGCCAAAGAATATTATTCTAAGCTAATAGAAAAATATCCTGAAGAAAAATACATCGAAAAAGTATCAAAACGTCTTGATATATTAAATTACAGAAAAGATTAATAAAAGTTAATTTGCAACACCATATTTTCAAAACCTATTAGTTAGATGGCTTTATTAGATCAGTCATTTTCGGAAGTCAGGAAAGGGAGTTATTTAAAAAAAGTTGATGCAAAGCAACAACGAATATTGAAGAAGATGAGTCTGATGGGCACTAATAAAATGGGTTATGAAAATTAAAAAGATAAAAATATTAGTTTTATAATCACTGCCGTCCAGCTCGGGGAGCCACATCTTTTTTTGGCGATAGAAAAATAAATTAACAGGTCGCCTGATCCGCCCACACAAATGTAAAAAATTCTAATCCATACAGATAGCTAAATAATTTGAATGCAATAAAATAATTACAGGAAAAAAAGGGAAAGTCAAAAGTGCATATTCCGGGGAAAGTGACCACCCATTCCGGAGCAAAGTGACCACCCCCCATTCATTCAAGTTTTCCTAATGCCACTCTACAAAAAGTGGCAACTTTGTGTCAAATACCTGGGTCTCG
>PWEK01000117.1 GCA_003553445.1 Elusimicrobiota bacterium | reverse complement strand
TATTCCAGGATCAGGGGCAGGGTAAAATGCCCGCAAACCGGGGTTCTTATCCCATCAGCCACGGTCTGGGGCATCTGGTAGAGCTGGACCGGTTTCTTTTCCCGGAAGCTGACGGCTACGCTGCAGGCCTCTTCCGGTCCTACTCCAAATACCCGGACCTGCGGGCTGGAAAGCTTAAGCGCTGCCGCCACACCGGCCAGGAGACCACCACCACCCACAGGGACAATTACAGCTTCCAGGTCAGGTAAATCTTCCAGTAATTCCAGCCCCACTGTACCCTGGCCGGCTATCACCAGGGGATCGTCAAAGGGATGAACTATGGAAAGATCTCGTTCCTGGGCTATTCCCAGAGCCCTGCCGATAATCTCATCCACATTGTTCAGATCTCCTCCTTCCACTACCTCTGCGCCGTAGGAACCGGCCGCTTCTATCTTGGCCCGGGAGGTGCCCTCGGGGACCATGATCACCGCCGGTATTCCCGCGGCTCCGGCCACGTAGGCGGTAGCCTGACCGTGATTCCCCGAGGAAACGGTGATCACGCCTTTGCTGTCCCCCTGCAGAGAAGCGATCTTGTTGGCCGCCCCTCGGGACTTAAAAGAACCGGTTTTCTGCAAATTTTCCGCCTTGAAAAAAAGCTCCAAACCGGTAGTACTGTTCAACGAGGTGGAAGTACACAGGGGAGTGCGCTGCAGCAGCCTGCGTACAGGCTCACGGGCCTGCCGTATCATCTCCAGGTCCACCTGCATGAGTTCCCTCCTTTCCGGCACCTGGCCTGTTTTTTTGTTCGTACTTTTACGGTACAAATATGCCAACTGCAGGCCTGTGGCTTACTACTTTATCGCCACCGCTTCCATCTCCACGGGTAAATTGCCGGGTATCTCCTTTACTCCAAGGCAGGTCCGGGCCGGCTGATTTTCAGGGAAATACTTTTCGTATACCTCATTAACATCTCCGTAGTGGTTCATATCGGTTAAGTAAATGTTGATTTTAACTACCTTGTCCAGGCCGGAGCCGGCTGCTTCCAGTAATGAGCCGATAGTCTCCAGAACCAGGGCGGTAGCCCTTTGCACGTCGTCGGTGATGAACTCACCTTTTTGCGCATCTATCGGCACGGTACCGGACACATAAAGCCAGCCGCCGGCCTCCACTACGTGGGAATAAGGACCTCCTTTAAAAAACCCTTCCACCTGGTACGTCTTTTTTTCCACTTTATTCACCTCCCGGTTATTTTCCTGATTTTTGCCACTGCTCCAGTTTTACCGGAGCGGAAAAAGCGCGCCGGTTCAGCTCCCGGTTTTTTTCCGGAATTTCTTCCAGAAATTCTTCAGCAGTTTCCTGGAAATATTGCCGGTCAAAAGGGAGCAGTCCGGAAGCGGCAAGAGCGGAAACCATGACCACATTTTGCACCCGTGGATCCCCCGCCTGGCGGGCCAGCTCGGTGGCATTTATGAAAAAAAGCTGATCGGCCAGGGAAGCCAATCCCTCCAATAACTTGTTTACAGAAGGGTACTCTGTTTCTTGCAAAACCACGGCCATTGGATAAAGAGGTTCGGTGTTTACTATAATTTTCGCATCGGGACGGGCGTAATTCCCGGCCACCCGCAGGGTTTCCAGCGGTTCAAAACCGGCGATCACGTGGGCTTCACCGCCCGGAATCAGGGGGCCGTATTCTTTTTCCCGGGAAAAGCGCAGGTGGCTCATCACAGA
The DNA here is from genome assembly GCA_003553445.1 of Elusimicrobiota bacterium. Classification (GTDB taxonomy): domain Bacteria; phylum CG03; class SLGR01; order SLGR01; family SLGR01; genus PWEK01. The sequence goes on along the minus strand of PWEK01000117.1, from coordinate 1,179 downwards.
GCCTCCCCTTTGAGAAGCGCCGTAAGTTTCACCCAGGCTTACCCGGTAGCCGGCGGCGGTAGCCGCCCGGCCTACCAAACCCGAAGCCAGGATGTTGCCCTGCCCGCCGACCCCGCAGATGATCAGGTTAAACGGCTCTTTAACTGCGGCCATCTTTGCTCACCTCCGTTTTCTGCATCTCATAAATAGCTTCTGCCGGGCACAACAGGGCACAGGCCCCACATCCGGTGCAAAGGACATCGCTGATAACAGCTTTACCCTCCCCATTAAGATAAATGGCAGGGCAGCCGAATGTGCGGCTGCAAAAATAGTGACAGCCGCATTCTTCACCCAGGCATTTTTGGGCATCTACCTGGTAAAGTTTGCGCTCTCTGCGCGAAACCTGCAGGGAACACTCCCGGCGCAAGATCATAACTTTGGGCCCTTTTTCCTGCATCAGGCCAAACAATCTTTCCACGGTTTGCTCCAGTTCATGGGGGTCGGTAACCACGGTTTTTAACCCTATTCCGCGGGTTACCTCCTCTATAGCTACCGGCGTTGCCTTTTCACCCATGGCTGTAAATTCCATGCCCGGATGAGGTTGAAAACCTGTCATTGCAGTAACAGAATTGTCCAGTATTACAGCCGTAAAGTCCGCCCGGTTATAAACCCCGTTAATTAGGGCGGGAAGACAAGCATGATAAAAGGTGGAATCTCCCATTACCGCCAAAACCGGCTGCTCCATCCCAAACCGGTGCAGCTGGCCGAAGCCGTTGGCCAGGCCGATTCCACTGCCCATGCACATTACACTGCGTAAAAGCCAAAATCCGGCTTTGCCGGCTCCAAGCGTATAGCAGCCGATATCTCCTAAGACAAAACCTTTCCGCCCGTCCAGCTCCAGGGCTGTTTTAAGCGCCCAAAAAGATGAACGGTGAGGACATCCCGGACAAAGGGTCATGTCCCTCTCCGGAAGTGCGGAACCAAGAATATCGCGCAGATGATCGGTGGAAGGCTGCTTAAGAGGGTTTTCAGCTTCAAGCGCTTGTGCTAAACCGCGGGTAACCAAATCTACATTCAATTCTCCCAGTCCCGGTCCCATAGCACCACTAATCTTACCTGAAGATTGTCCGTCAAACTGGTAGACCCTGTCTCCTTGCCGGGCCAAAAAAGAGCTTACATTCTGCTCCAAAAAAGGATCGG
>PWEK01000026.1 GCA_003553445.1 Elusimicrobiota bacterium | reverse complement strand
GAGTCGCTCCTCTGGTGTCTACTGTTTTTTCAGGTTCAATTCCATCTCTCTGCCCTCCAGGAGAGCGAAATATCTCATTAAAAAGTTCAATTGGAACATCCGAACTTCTTGCCATTATCCGTTCTTTATTCTCTTCGATAAAACCTATATCCTTCCCTGCTTTTACCAATCTCCATAAAATTTTCAAAACATAAATAACCTGTTCAGAATCACTTTTATCCAAATTATCAAGGCCTATAAACTTATTGTATTTTTCGATATGTTTTTTCAATAATTCATGATTTGCATTTATCGCCACGTTATAAGTGGCAATAAGCCACTGTTTTTTTAATTCGTTTGGACTATCTTTATCTACAATACCTTCGTATAACTCGATTACTTTTTCCAGAGAGTCATGATTTCTATTCATCGCTACTGCATAGGTTGCAATCAGCCACTGTTCCTTTAATTCTTCCGGAATATCTTCCCCCATAACTTCCTTGTATTTGCGGATTGTTTCTTTCAGTGATTCATGGTTTTTGAACCTTGCTACTTCATATGTTGCAATCAGCCACTGTCTAATCAGCTCCTCCGAACTATCTTTATCTACAACACCTTTGTATAAATCGATTACTTTTTCCAGAGAGTCATGGTTTCCGTTCATCGCTACTGCATAGGTTGCAATCAGCCACTGTTTTTTCAACCCTTCAGGAAAAGTTTCTCCCATAACCTCCTTGTATATATCGATTGTTTTTTCCAGAGAGTCATGATTTCTATTCATCGCTACACTATATGTTGCAATCAGCCACTGTTCCTTTAGCTCCTCAGGGATGGTTTCACCCATTACTTCTTTGTATAGATCAATTGTTTTTTTCAAGGAGTCATGATTTGCGTTCATCGCCACTGCATAGGTTGCAATCAACCACTGTTTCTTTAAGTCATCTGAACTGTCTTTATCTACAACACCTTCGTACAGCTCGATTGTTTTTCCCAGAGAGTCATGATTTGCGTTCATCGCTACTCTATAAGTTGCAGTCAGCCACTGTCTCTTTAAGTCATCTGAACTGTCTTTATCTACAACACCTTTGTATAAATCGATTGCTTTTCCCAAAGAGCCATGATTTTTATTCATCGCTACACAATAAGTTGCAATCAGCCACTGTTCCTTTAATTCTTCCGGAATATTTCCCCCCATAACTTCCTTGTACTTACGGATTGTTTCTTTCAGTGATTCATGGTTTCCGGTCTTTGCTACTTCATATGTTGCAATCAGCCACTGTCTCTTTAAGTCATCTGAACTATCTTTATCTACAACACCTTCGTATAATTCGATTGCTTTTTCCAGGGAGTCATGATTTGCATCCATCGCCACGTTATAAGTGGCAATAAGCCACTGTTTTTTTAGATCTTCAGGGATAATTTCCCCAATAACTTCTCTGTATTCCCTGATTGTTTCTTTCAGGGATTCATGGTTTCCACCCATTGCTACTTTATAGGTTGCAATAAGCCACTGTTCCTTTAATTCATTTGGACTATCTTTATCTATAATATCTTCGTATAGCTCGATCGTTTTTCCCAGGAAATCATCCTTTCCTTTCATCGCTACTGCATAGGTTGCAATCAGCCACTGTTTCTTTAACTCTTCCGGTATATTTTCCCCCATAACTTCCTTGTACTTGCGGATTGTTTCTCCCAGGGAGTCATGATTTCTATTCATCGCCACTGCATAGGTTGCAATCATCCACTGTTTCTTTAATTCATCTGAACTGTCTTTATCTACTACACCTTCGTATAAATCGATTGCTTTTTCCAGGGAGTCATGATTTGCATTCATCGCCACGCTATAAGTGGCAATAAGCCACTGTTTTTTTAATTCATCTGAACTGTCTTTATCTATGAAACCTTCGTATAGCTCGATCGTTTTTCCCAGAGATTCATGGTTTCCGGCCATTGCTACCCTATAAGTCGCAATCAGCCACTGCTTTTTTAATTCATTTGAACTGTCTTTATCTATAAAACCTTCGTAAAGCTCGATCGTTTTTCCCAGGGAATCATGGTTTCCGGCCATTGCTACTTCATAAGTCGCTATTATCCACTGTTTCTTTAACTCATCAGGAATATTCTCTCCTATTACTTCTCTATATTTGCGAATTGTCTCCTCCAGGGATGTTTCCTTCCCCGCCATAACTACTTTATAAGTAGCAATGATCAGTTGTTTTTTTAATTCGAAAGACAAATCTTTCTCACTCATACCCAGTTCGCTCAAATACATGTTTATAACTTTTTCAACCTTATCAGTCTTTTGAGAAGTATATACAACAGCAGTAGCGAGGTTGGAGCGCAAGCTTTTCTCTTCATTTTTTGAAATACCCAGATTTTCAAGATAAGTGTTATAGGCCTTTTCTAAATCTTTAAAAACCTTTAAAGGTTTTCCTTCAGATGATAATTTTATTATTCTTTTTAAACTGAAACGTTCTTCTATCCACTCCCAATCATACTCTCGAAAATTCCTTTTAAGATCAGAGTCATCTTCAATCTGACTGCGTTTTAACTGCCTGTTTTTATCCTTAAAAGTATGTTCTACGGCCAATACCTGTTTTTCCCCGACCTTCAACACACCTACAACACCGGACATACCCGGTTCTGAAGGATAAATTCTAATCTTCACATTTTCTTCTCCTTCGGCTGCGTATAGCAGAGCATTTACCATTACATGAACCGGTTTTCCCTTCCTGGGTTTTTGCGCGAGTTCTCTCTCCCAATGCTGCCAGGCTCTCATCCACATAAACTCTTTATTCTGAAGATGCTCCAGTTTGTCTTTTATTTTTTCATACCCCTCAGCACCTCTTTGAGCTGACAGGGTTTCCCTACGGATATTCTCAGCTTCGTATTCCCCTCGAGATATTAATTCGAGTTCTTTTATT
>PWEK01000021.1 GCA_003553445.1 Elusimicrobiota bacterium | reverse complement strand
CCGTTGACCAGGATGCCGCGGTGATTGACCAGCTGCCGCGCCTCCGCGCGGGTGCTGCCAAAACCCATCCGGTAGCAGACGTTGTCCAGGCGGCTCTCGAGCAGCTGCAGCAGCGCGGTGCCGGTGGCGTCCTTACGGCGGGCGGCTTCCTTGTAGTAGTTGCGGAACTGCCGCTCCATGATGCCGTACATGCGACGGACCTTCTGCTTCTCACGCAGCTGAAGGCCGTAGTCGGACATGCGGCCGCCGCGGCGCTGCCCGTGCTGCCCCGGTGGCTGCTCGAGCTTGCACTTGGTGTCGATGGACCGGACGCCGCTCTTCAGGAACAGGTCGGTTTTCTCGCGGCGCGCCAGTTTGCACTTGGGACCAATATACTTCGCCATGGCGAGCGCTTCCTCCTCAGACCCGCCGCTTCTTGGGCGGCCGGCAACCGTTGTGCGGGATGGGCGAGACGTCGGAAATGTTGGTGATCCGGTACCCGACCGCGTTGAGCGCACGCACGGCGGACTCGCGCCCGGGGCCAGGCCCCTTGACGCGAACCTCCAGGTTCTTGAGACCGTAATCCTGCGCGGCACGCGCGGCGGTCTCCGACGCCACCTGGGCAGCGAAGGGCGTGCTCTTGCGCGACCCCTTGAAGCCGCTGCCGCCGGCGCTCGCCCAGGACAACGCGTTGCCCTGCCGGTCGGTGATGGTGATCAGCGTGTTGTTGAAGGTCGCGTTGATGTGCGCGACACCATCACTGACTGTGCGCTTGACTTTCTTCTTGCCGCCACCGCGGCTGGATGCCTTCGCCATAGGTCTCTGTTCCCGTGTTCGCTCCGAACGCGGTGCCGATCCGGCCCACGCGTTGAATGTTGCCTACCCGATCAGCGGCTGGCGGGGCCCCGACGCGGACCCTTGCGCGTACGCGCGTTGGTCTGCGTCTGCTGCCCACGCACCGGCAGGCCGCGGCGGTGCCGCATGCCCCGGTAACAGCCGAGGTCCATCAGGCGCTTGATGTCCATCGCCACCGAGCGGCGCAGATCGCCCTCGATAACGTAGTTGCCGACTTCCTGCCGCAGCGCCTCGACCTCGGCGTCATTGAGATCGCGGACGCGCCGGTCATGCGGCACGCCGGCCGCCTCACAGATGCTCAGGGCACGCGTGCGGCCGATCCCGTAGATCGAGGTCAGCGCGACCCACGCGTGCTTGTGTGTCGGTATGTTGATTCCTGCGATTCGGGCCATGGGGCCAACTCTCCCGTGATTCGCGCTTGTTGGGTGCCGGGTCGATCCGCCGGTGCTCGCCGGTCCGGATTCAGCCCTGGCGTTGCTTGTGCCGCGCCTCCGTGCAGATGACCCGCACGGTCCCGCGCCGCTTCACGATCTTGCAGTTGCGGCAAATCCGCTTGACCGATGCCCTGACTTTCATGGTCGTCTCTCCAATACTCCGAGCGCGGCCGCTCACGGGCGACCCAAAGGCGCGAAAGGATACCAGTCCGCGCGCCCGGATGCCACCCCGCAGCCGGTTTTATCGATTCAGCGCAGCATCCCGCCGCCAGGCCGGGTGTGCCCCTTGAGGTTGGCCTTCTTCATCAGCGGCTCGTACTGGTGCGAGACCAGGTGCGACTGCAGCTGCGCCATGAAGTCCATGACCACGATGACGCTGATCAGCAGCGAGGTGCCGCCGAAGTAGAACGGCACGTTCCAGTACAGGATCAGGAACTCCGGCATCAGGCAGACGGCGGTGATGTAGAGCGCACCGACGAAAGTGAGCCGGCTCTGCACCTGATCGATGTACCGGGAGGTCTGCTCGCCGGGACGGATCCCGGGGATGAACGCCCCCGACTTCTTCAGGTTGTCGGCGGTGTCCCGCGAGTTGAACACCAGCGCCGTGTAGAAGAAGCAGAAGAAGATGATCGCCGCGGCGTAAAGCGCCACATAGATCGGCTGCCCCGGCGAGAGCGTCGCGGCGATGTCGCCGATAAAGCCCAGCCCCTCGGCATCGCCGAACCACTGCCCGACCGTGGCCGGGAAGAGAATGATGCTCGAGGCGAAGATCGGCGGGATCACGCCCGCCATGTTCAGCTTCAGCGGCAGGTGGCTCTGCTGCGCGGCGTACATCTTGCGCCCTTGCTGGCGCTTGGCGTACTGCACGGTGATCCGCCGCTGCCCCCGCTCGATGAAGACAATGAACGCGGTCACCGCCGCGGCCATGATCAGCAGCAGCAGGATCGTCGCGGTACCCAGCTCGCCGGTACGCTGCAGTTCGAGCGTGCCACCCAGCGCGCCGGGCAGGCCGGCGACGATGCCGGCGAAGATGATGATCGAGATACCGTTGCCGATGCCCCGCTCGGTGATCTGCTCACCAAGCCACATCAAGAAGATCACGCCGGTGGCCAGGGTCACCGTGGAGATAAATACAAACGCCGGCCCGGGCATGGCGGCCACACCCTGCCCCTGCAGCGCGATACTGATGCCGATGCCCTGGAAGGTGGCCAGCCCGAGCGTGCCGTAGCGCGTGTACTGCGTGATCTTGCGCCGGCCGGCCTCCCCCTCCTTCTTCAGCCGCTCGAGCGACGGCACCACCGCCGTGAGCAGCTGCATGATGATCGCCGCCGAGATATAGGGCATGACGCCGAGGGCGAAGATGGAGAGTCGCTCCAACGCCCCGCCGGCGAACATGTTGAACATCTCCAGGATGGTGCCGCGCTGCTGCTCGACCATCTGCTCGAGCGCCGCCGGATCGATACCCGGGATCGTGATGTGGGTACCGATGCGGTAGATGATCAGCGCGAGCAGTACGAAAAGCAGACGCTGACGAACCTCGGTGAGACGTCCCATCCCACCGAGGGCCCCTGCGGCACCACCTGGACGTCCCAACTTAACCCTCCTCGACGACTTGGCCGCCGGCCGCCTCGATCGCCTT
>PWEK01000056.1 GCA_003553445.1 Elusimicrobiota bacterium | reverse complement strand
CTATTGAAACCGTGCCGCGCTTACCGGGATTCCAGATTATAAACCTGGAGGTGCCTTTCTCTTTTCTGAAAACCTCGTTTCCCCTGACGTCGGTTATAAGCACCTCTTTGGCTTCTTCTCCGAATTTAAGCTTCGGGTTTGAAGGGGTTATAAAACTGCGCTCAACCAACACTTCATCCGGTGCCGTCTTATGGTATAAAAGTGTCACTGTAATTTCGTCTCTAATCTCTTTATCCTCATCCAATTTTACTTCTATTATTACATCTCCCGGTTCTGCCTGCGGTGTAACAGTCAGTCTTGTTCCTGACAGAGAAACTCCGGGAGGATTGCTTGCAATATCCGCAGAAAAAAATTCATCTTTAAGAACAGTATCGTTTTCATCCCTTATTTCAATGGCGTATATCTGATTTTTCTCACCGGATACCGGAATCTCAAGTTCTTCAGGTCCTGAAATCTTTATACTTTCGGGATCTGCAAGCACCGTAAAACCTTCCCTGAAATATTCCAGAATTCGGACTGGAGAGTAAGCCCAGTCCCAGTTATGCCGGGACTGCTTTAATGCTTCTCTGAAAAAAACTTCATATGATTCTTTATTACCGGAGGACAGGAAAGAGTGGTATCTGGCAAGGCTACGGTCTGTATCAAGATATTCTACTTGTCTCCATTTTGAATTTGTTTCTCCAGAAAACTGCAGCCACTCATCATAATCCATATTACTGCTGTTTCTAAGCCAGCCGTAATTTTCATCAAATCCATACCATGTGTTACCGTTCAAATTATACTCACCAACGTCTGCCCCTAAATTAACCAGGTAATCTTTATCCTCTTTAACAACTGGCAACTGAATAAAATTATCAGAAACTGTAATATTTCTGTCATATTGATTCAATCGCAACGACCTTGGCCAGTTGTAAATGATATTGCCGTTAATCAGCAGGCCCTCTTGTCCCACTTCATCCTGCTGGTGAAAAGAATTAGTCGTTATGCCACCATGGCCTCCTCTGCCGGAGTTAGGGTAGCTCTCCGGCTGAAAAACAATATTGTTTGAAACTCGGTGGTCATATTCAGGATTAAGATTAGCAACTTCGATTCCTTTCCCATTAACCGGGTTACGACCACCCTGACTTATTGTTTCAGTTATCACATTGCCTTCTACAACCACTCTGTAACCCGGAGGGCCCGCCTGCCAGCCGGCGCCAACCATCAGTTGAAACGGCTGCCGGACAAAAATATTATCCTTTAACCAGCCGCCGCCGCGATTTTGAATTCCGTAACTGGAACCGTCAGCTACCATATTACGGTAAAATCGCACATCGAGAGAGTTTTGAGCCAAATAAACATTGTGGTTAAACATCGTTGGATTCTGGACATTTTCTTTCCATCCGTTGTAATAAAAAATGTTTTCTTCCAAAAGCATGCGGTTTGAACTACTGGCATACATTCCCTGAATATGCCCTGAAGTAAACCTACGGTAATTATTTGCCACTATATTTCTGCGCATTTCAAAATTCTGCGAGCTGGAGACAGTAAGTCCATTGCCTTCTGCTCCGGATAAAAGGTTGTTTTCAATCAAAGTATTTGGGGAAGACCCCACTGACATTGAAAATGAGTGTATTCCGGCAACTATCGTATTAGAACCACGGATACCTATTCTCCCGGCATTCAGCAGAGGCCTTTCAGCAGCCGCACCATATGTTGCAACTAAAAGAGGCTCTTTATGAGAACGCCCATTGTAACTAAGCCGCATGCTCCAATGAGAACCGTCTGTTTCCTGATCCCAGTATTGACGCCATACATCACCACGCTTTAGAAGTATCCAGTCGGCATATCCATTGCGCACCTGCCATAAAGCCATATTGGGTGATTTTAGTGGAATAATCTCTTCACTGTATCCAAGGATTTCAAATTCTGTAATCATCACTGCACTGCCGTTTGATTCGGTAATGTGCAGGCGGTAGTAATCATATGCCGTATCATTTTCAAATGTCCATGTGCGCACATCACCAACAATCCAGTCATCTTGCCCGCTCACCGAATCTAATACAATCCAGTTTTTACCATCATTGCTTCCCTGAAATTCCCATGTTTTAGGAGCCGCATTAGGCGGATTTGGAGTCATGCGGTCAATATTGGATAGAATTATAGTATAACCGGTAACCACATGGGCTTTTTCAAAACGGTATTGTAACCATGCTGGCAAATGATTAGCAGAATGCCAGCTCTCATTACGGTGTCCCATCTGCCGGCTGAATGCTTTCCAGGGATAAGATTCAGGCCGCCAACCGGCTTGAGAACTGGCACTCACTTTTCCTGAGGGTGTAGTACTGCTTGTCATTATTGGTGTCAAACGTTTGAGGAACGGCCCCTGCGATTCGTCATCCGGATGATTTGTCTTTATGGCTGAGGCCATCTGACCTGTTCCTGCCGAGTTATCCCCCTTGGAGCTGGAAACATACACAATCCGGGTGTCCTCACTGGCTTTAATTTTCGTCCACCCGTCTCTGTCCACTTCCCGGGATGCGTCTGTTACCACAATTTTAATCGTTCGCATATTCTCACCATCATAGATTGTTAAATTATTTATACCAAGGTTATCCTCCGTTACTGTATAAGGCAAAGTATCAGTCAATCCCGAAAAAAGATAATTCTCCCCTCTTAAGTCAATATCCTCTTTTGTTAAAACGGTATTTACGTTTTTGTAGGTTATCTCCCGGACTGAATTAAGAGCATATCCCCTGACAGGCACAAAAGATAAAATAAGCAGTGAAGAAAATATTATTGTTATCTCTATTCTTTTTCTCATTTCATTTAGCCACCACAACTGTGCCATACTCATAACCATCTTTAGTTTTTATGCGGTAGATATAAATCCCCGATTCTATTGAAACCGTGCCGCGCTTACCGGGATTCCAGATTATAAACCTGGAGG
>PWEK01000016.1 GCA_003553445.1 Elusimicrobiota bacterium | reverse complement strand
CAAATTGGAAAAAATAACCCTTTGGGGACCCGCTCTTCTCAGCATACCCGTCCGCTTTCGTCCCTGGCGTCGCTCTGCCTTTTACAATGAACCCTATACCGATATCTTTATTAGCCAAAGAAGCGTCTTCCGCTGAACTCTCGTGGCTTGTGCGATCATCGAGGGCTAACTTTATGCCACTTCTAGTGACAAACCTAATAAATCGGGCATCCCCATTAAATTCATCCTCATGATCAAGATATTGATCTGATGCTTCTTCCAATAGCAACCTACTTACGTAATTATCACCTTCAGCATCATTGCCGACATCTGACAATTGTATTAATTGCCCACCTTTGGTGCGTAATTTGATCCATCTTTGATCTTCTCCATTTCCTATGTCTCGTGCATTATCAGTCCATTCACCAGCCCTAGATCTATTCCACCCAACATCCCTGAGTTCTAACTTATGGCCATATCTGGTCAGATGCAATAGCCTTCTCTGGTCATGGCCAGTCGCTTTATCTTCGTGTATGAGTTTCTGTGTATATAGCCATCTGTTTATTTCAAATTCATTATCCAGATCGAAGTCGCCAGAAAATTCTGACTTCCAGTCATAACCCATATCGGCCTGCAATATGAGCATGCCGTATTTACTAAGACGCATCATCATCTTAGAATCCGGATTGTTAGATTCCGGATTAGAAAATCTACCCTGAAAATCAGCACCGGTTAGAGGATCAGTATCCGTAGGCGGAGAAGACTCATGTTCTATAGGAAAGAACCCGACAGAATTATGAATATCAAGATGGCCATAGCGGTCTTGCCATCCATGAGACATCGGCCTACCATCTTTTGGTAAGTAATTCTCATCATAATCACTTGGTTGATCGTCTATCTCTCCGTCAGAATCAACTGGTAAAGGCGTGACACCATGCACAGATGAAAGAGGGTAAAACTTCCTACGAGTAGGATCAGCGAATCCAGTATATACCGGTCCGTATGGATGATTCTTCTCGAATTCTATCCATACGAAATCGCCTATAGATGGCGCCACAAATCTTCCGCACCCCTTAGTCCCCATATCTGGAGCAGGGACTGCCCACGGACACATGTCTGGTTCCAAGTCCCAATCATGCAGTTCAGGGACTTTGAACCTTATCCTTCTCATGTTAAGAGGATCATTAGTCTCAACAACTACTGCACGCCACATGCCAGAAAACCTCTGACTGAGTGGCCTTGTGCGTTCGCTGAAGAAATTCGCCCAAGTTCTATCTGATCCACCTGGCATGTATACCCCTATCTGGGATCGTCACTAGAAAGCACATCCGAAGTTCTAGGGAGTCTCACAGAATCACCAGCCCTGGGCCAGTTGACATCAGTAACATTATTGAAAAACATTATCGCCCACCAATAGTCAGGCGATCCAAAATATTCATTGGCTATGAGATCTAATCTCCCGGCGAATCGTGCACTTACTTTTATCACTTTAGTTCGTTGGCGCCAATCAAATCCAGGCCACGAGCCCGGCATCTCATTGCCACGATGCTCGACAATACTAGTAAATCTAAAACGGGAATTTATCGGCAAATCCACAGACATTAAAACCACTCCGGTGTCAAGTCTCTAACTCTTTCCAAGCCACGCATTTTGTGCATAGCTCTTTCATCTTCTCCGCTAATATCTGCATCATCCGGCACCTCTCCTCTCGACCACAATTTCAATTTCATACTCAAATCGGTCCTAAGAGGGTACGATGCCGTGCCATCCGTAATCACTGTGTCACTATGACGGATGTTAATGCCATCAGACCTAAACGTCCATGTGTCAATATAGCGTCTATCGATATTACCTTGAGTAGTGCCAACAACATCATATGCACTAAATTTTATTATTAAATTATTAGTTTCCCCATCATCAGTTTCTTGAAATTGATCCAAGGTAGTAGCATAGAAATATCCACGTATTCCCTTTACTATCTCAGACACCCTCTGTGCAGTCCAATTCTCATCACCTATTGGCCCACCCGTCACCATATATACCCACTCCATAGAGATCTCTCTAGCATTGGATGATTTAAATATAGCCAAGGGCTCTATATTTTTATAATTGATCTCATCATATTCAACACCTTTATTATCACTCTTTATTACTGGGGGAAACTGGAATGGCACGTCAATACCACGACCAAACCGCCCGCCAGTCATATTTAGACGGACTTGATTAAGGAGATTCCTGTCAAATGGTGTTAATTGCAATGCCATTTAAAAATTCCACTGGTTAGCTGCGCTTGCAAACCCTTTTCGTGTCTCAGCTATTTCAGGCAGATATTCATTCATTATGCCCTTGATGTCCTCAAGATGCTCTGTGGGATCGGCAACATCTGCCATATTACCAACAGCAGTAATAAGCTGACCCAACCTGCTATTTATCGAATCTAAGAGTTCCATTTGCTCCTCTTCTCTCTCTTCTTTTCTCCTATCTTCCTCGACCTCAGTCCTAACTGTCATCATAGCACTAGCTTGGACCATCTCATCGAGGCCAAAAGCTCTAAGCAGCCACATACTCCTAGTAGCTCTTCCCAATGCAGTAGTTATTCTGTTTACAGCGGCTTCTATTTGGTTAGCATATAAATTGTATCCAACAGCTATCACATACAGTGCTCTATTGGTCTGCCTAGCTATATTCACCATTCTATCAGCGCCAGTTGCCCCATCTGCCATCTCTGTCAATTGTCTAAACACACGTATAACATTATCCAATCCAGGACCCATTCTGCCAGCTATATGCGATGCCACTGCCATACGTGCGATGCCGCCAACTATAGCATCTCCAGTTCTATCAAGTTGATCGACATCTATCTCGGCGGCGGCTTCGGCACCATCCCTTATGCCCCTCATGGCCCCAGCAAAATGCTCACTCAATACTGGCAAGGCTCTCATCCCGGCTTGATTTTCCT
>PWEK01000104.1 GCA_003553445.1 Elusimicrobiota bacterium | reverse complement strand
GGATAAGAAAAATAAAAGGGCGGTCAGCGCGGAATACTTTACTCATATCTATGGAGGTGATTCCAACTTCCACACCGGTCGCCGCCGCGGCCTCGGTGCCTTCTTCGTCAACGCTTATGTATGCCTGATGTACGGCTTCGCTTATAAACAGGTTGGGGTCATTTTCTTTTATCCGGGCCATTTTTGTGAAATCCGCCTTCTGTTCGTCAAAGGCCTCATGTACACCCAATTTTTTCAAAACCCCTTTTAATGAATAGTCTGTTTTTAATTCAAACTTTGGAATTGAAACAGACTCCATATTTGTCATTCTCATTTTCTCCATCCATTTGTTATACTGCTCAAAGCTAAGACTATCTTTTAGCGAATGGATATCTTTTCGGGGTAGAAGTATCACCATGGAAACCTCCCTGTCTTTATAAGGGAGCTCCAGAATCTGCAGCTCATCCAGGTAGGCGTAATTAAATGAAGGAGCTGCAGAGGGCATAGACATCATGGGGACTTTTATCCTGTCGTCCGGGGTTTTATGGAAATAATTATCCCTTGTCATTGATTTATCAAATTCAATATCCCAGTTCCCCTTGAAGTAAATTGCATTTGTTATAATCATTCTTGTCAGCTCACCTATAGCACCTTTACTGAAGAGTTCTTCTATTATCCCCCCGGTTTTTTCTTTAACGAAGCTGTTTATTTCTTTTCTTGATTCTTCCGGACGGTTAATGTAATCCATATTACGCGCTTCTCCGCCGTAATATTTTTTTATTCTTTCTTTGTAGTCTTCTATAATGGGATAGTTTTTCTGGGGCCAGACGGCGTTGCTGGTTCTTAGCTCATAGTTATTTTCTGAATCGTTTATGAATCTTAATATTTGAGAAAACCCTTCCCTGAGGGCTTTATCTTCCGGGAAGAAAAAGGCTGATTTGATTTCGATTGCTGTCTCCCCCCTTCCTCCTTCATAAACCATGGCAAAGGCGGAAAAAATGCTGTACGGGGAAAAGAAAAGATTGCCGCCGCCGTTTTGCTCCAGGTGTTTGTAGATTTCAAATGCAAAACGGTTATTCGCCTCTGAGATCTGTTTGGTTGTATTTCCGGAAGCCCGGGCTTCTTCCGTCGTTAAGGTATGGCGCTGCTGCCGGGAGCAGGAGATAAAGCTCCCCGTTAGGGCTGCTGCTAAGAATATAGCTGATATTTTGATGACATTCATATTATTTTTATATTAATATAATAACCCGCCTTTTTCAAAACAGGCTCACTTTTTGAAAACCTGCCTTTTACAGATGTTTCTAAATTATAAAACTTAATTTCACAGAAATTTCATAATGCGCAGGTATACTGAAGATAAAACATAGAAGCCATGAAAATTAATATTTTAAAAATTAAGGCTCTTACACTTATCGCTATGATAATCTTTTTGCCTGTAAACTTATCTTCCGCATGGCATAGTTACAGTGATATGGAAGATACCGAAAAAATAGGAGAGTCTTACCCGGATTCCTGGCAGACCCCATATGTTTCACCCGGAGATACAGCCATGGAAGAAAAGGCAAAAAACAGCGTATATGAAGAAGCCCCCCGGAAGTCCGCAGAAACAATAATAAAAAATATCGTGCATTCGATCATGATTACTGTTTATGATATCATACAGCCTGTTGTTGATTGGATAAACAATGTGATATTTAATATTCAAATGAATCGGTTATCCAGGGATTATGAGTCAGACGGTTTCAATGAAAGGATGAAAATAATTGCGGATGAAGACACCGGTGAAGAAGAAAGAGCAAACAGTATCAACGAGCTGTCCGTTTTAATAGCAAGTAGAGAATTGTTTCGTGACAGAAGTGAGACACACGCATTTAATATAAGCATAAAAGACCGCCAGAAAGCGGCACACCTTATTTTAGACAACATATCATTGTTGTCAGATCCTGATGAAAAGGAAAATGTATTAAAAAATCTTTGGGTTTTTGTGGCATGCGATCCCCGGGTCGACGATGAGACCAGAGATAGAATTGTTTTAAAGATTGAAGAAAATTACATTAACAGCAGAAACGAGAAAATATGGAACGAATTTTCGGTTCTGATATTGGATACCCGGCGCGATCTTGATGAAAACTCTCAAAAATTATTTTACAGTGTGCTTTCATCCTTGCCGGAAGAGATGCACCCTCCTCTTATATCATATAAAAACGAACGTCCAAATGTGGCCGGTTCTTACAGTATCTTTAACAGGGAAGTCAAAATAATGTCAGGTAATCCCAGGGTTCTTTATCATGAGATTGGACATTATACGCACTTTTGTTTTATGGACATATCTGAATGTGCCCGGTGGAGGCATTTGTGGAACGAGTCTGGGGAAGACGAGGATTATGCGTATGCCTACGGCAGTACAGACATCAGGGAGGATGTAGCCACCATGTATGAATTTTATACCTACAACACCGAGGGTTTTCTGATTCAAACAATACAAAACACAAAAAACTCCGGCAGGGATATACGACTAAGAAAATTTGAAGAAATTGCAGGCTTTTTTTCTCATACCCGGGAAACCGGTGACGGGGAAATTCTTGAAGCCACCTATGTTTATGAAATAGACGGTAATTCAGACTCGCTCCCCAGTATTACCAGAAGGTCCGTGGCTATATCTCCGGTGGATATAGAAGGGGAGACCTATATGCTGCCTGATTTTAATGAGGTTTATGAGGAAAGGGTGTTTTGATGATTTAAGGGCTTGATTTTACGAAAGTTTCACAGCTCTTTCACTAAAAATTCATTTTTTAACGGTATTATTTATTAAAGAGATGATAAAACTAATGAAAAACTATATTTCAAAAATTAAGGCTGTTACGCTTATCGCTATGATGGTCTTTTTACCCATAAACTTATCTTCCGCATGGCATAGTTACAGTGATATGGAAGATACCGACAAAATAGGAGAGTCTTACCCTGATTCCTGGCGGACCCCCCATATTTCACCTGAAGATACCGCCGAAGATGAAAAGAGAAAAGGCAGTGAATATGAAGATGCCTCCCAAAAGTCGTCAGAATCAATAATAAGAAGAGTGATGGATCGCATAGTTATAGCCGTTGTTAAATTTATCTCCGGTATTAAAGAGTGGGTGAACAATATGAGACTGTCATTTTTTTTTAATATGCTCTCCAATATCGTAGAGTCGGGTGAAATAAGCGAAAGAATGGAAATTATTGAGGATGAAGATGCCTCTCATGAAGATAGAGTAGAAGGTATGAAGAGTTTGACTTTAATGTTGTTAAGCCGGGAAGTGTGTATGGATAGAGGTGAAGAGGGTGAGTTTCAATTAGGTATAGATGAGCGTGAAGAAGTAGCTAATGCCGTGATAGATAACATTTCTTTGCTGTCAGATACAGGTGATAAGGAATTGGTGCTGGAGAGGTTGTGGGTTTTTGCAGGAAGTGATCCCGATATATGTGAAAAAACCAGAGAAAGAATTCAATCTGTAATTGAAGAGGATTTCGTTAATGAAAGAAATGAGCGGATATGGAATGAGTTCTCGGTTTTTGTGATGGAGAATCAGCGCGAACTCAGCGAAGCTGACGAAGAGGTCTTCTACAGTGTTCTTTCTTCTCTACCCGAAGATATGCTTCCGCCTCTTATAATTTTTGAAGAAGACACTGCTATACCCAGTTTGGGCGGTTACGATGTATTTAGCAGGAAAGTCATGATGAGGACAAACAACCCTAAAGTTTTATTTCATGAGATAGGGCATTTTGTTGATTATAATGGCCTTAGCCGGGAGGAAAATAGACAATGGGAAGAGCTCTGGGGTTCTTCCCGCCGGATTGAAGATTATGGAAAGCCTGACGGAATAGCGAACAGAACCGAGGATTTTGCTGTTTTGTATGATTCGTATGTAACAGATACCCTTGGTTTTACTCTTCAGACAATAGAAAACACAAGAGAAAGCGGCAGGGATGTGCGTCTCAGAAAGATTGAGTTTATGGCTGAGTTGTTTTCCCATGAATCTTCTTCAGGTTCTAAGGATTTGACTTACGTCTATGAAATCCAGGGGATTTCCGGGGAATTCCCTCCGGTTGAGGTTCAAGAGGATATCTCGGTGGTAAGGAAAACCGTGGCACTTACTGAACAGGAGATAGATGGGGAGACCTATATGCTGCCTGATTTTAATGATGTTTATGAGGAAGAGGTGTTTTGATTTAATAATAAAATTGATATAATTAAATTATGAAAAGAAAAAAAATATTAGCAATATTTGTGTTAATTCTGGCTGTATTTGCCTTTCTTCTTTCCCGGGTAATTATCTCTCCGGAAGAAGGAGAAATAATAAGTGAGGAAATAAATGCTGAAAACGATACCATGAGAGTAAATTTTTATACAATAGACAGGGAAGCGATGGGCAGGGGAGAGTATGTCGGTTATGCGGAGCTGGTGGAGGATGAACTTACTGTTGAAGTAACCGATTCCGAGCTGGAAAACCTGCTGAATGAACCTTATACCGTTATGGCCGGAGAGATGGGGGAAAACGGGGTTATCCGGGATTATGAGGTTACTCATCCCCCCGGTTCTGCTGAGCATCTTCGTTCTATTGCTTCGGAAGCCTGGAAACACGGCTATATAAGCGAAAAAATAGATTAAACCTGTTAATTTAAGACATGGAAATTTATCTTATCCCAGGAGCCGTCTTCATTAACTGCTTTTAACGTATGGCTGCCGGGTGGAAATCCCGCGAATGTCATTGAGGGCCTTTCCATTTTACGATAAAACTCACCGTTTAAAAACCAGAAAACTCTTCCGTCGTTAATTCCGGAAGAAACCTTCAGGGGAAGTTTTCCGCTGGAAGTCGCATAGTAGACAGTCCCGTCCCTGGGGGATAATATCTTCAGGTTTGCCCCTGATGCGCTTTTTACGGATTGAGAGTGATAGGGGGGTATGGGGCTTGTTATATGAAAGTAATCCCGGAGGTAATTTCTTACTCCGCGGGGTAATACCGTGAAGACCCTTTTCTCCAGCCTCCCCATGCCTTCAAAAGAGTTTTTTACTCTGAGTCCGGATTCCTTCTCAACAAGAAAAGTTTTATGCATATCGCATCGCTTTGTAAACCCGTTATCCTTAAATGTGAAGGTATCTACGGTTTCGGGACAGTTTTCAGTGGCTTTTCCCCCGCTCAGGGGGCATACTCTTATTCTTATAAGTTCTTCCGGAACCCGGCTTCCACTGTAATCATATTTGTCTTCAATATTTCCAAGTATTTCAAAAAATATAGGAGCAGTTATTTCAAGGCCTATTAAATTAGCGTTTGGCCTAGCGTCAAAGTTTCCCGCCCATACGCCCAGAGTGTACTCATTGCCGTAGCCTATTGTCCAGGCGTCTTTAAAGTCCTGGCTTGTTCCGGTCTTCCACCTGAGCCTGTTTACATAGGGTTTGTTTCGAAACCCGTGCGGGATATTGGGATTATTCCTGAGGGAAAGAGCCCTTGATACAAGAAAGCAGGAGCCTTCTCTTAAAAGGCGGTGGGGCCTTTCATAATCCTCATCTTCGGTAATACGGTAATCGGTATATATTCCCTCGTTTGCAAAGACCCTGTAAAGGTTTGTGAGGTCTATAAGCGATACATCGCAGGCCCCCAGTATCACTGAGAGCCCGTAGTGGCTGTTTTCTCTAAGTGAATCTATTCCTCCGTCCTTCATGAATTGGAGAAAAGTGTTTTTCCCGGTTTTCTTGAGCAGCCTTACGAAGGGAATGTTGTAGGAGTACGCAAGGGCCTCTTCGGCAGAGACAAGCCCCCTGTAGTTTTGGTCAAAATTATGGGGTTCAAAGTCTCTGTATGAAAGAGGGGTATCAACGAGTTTTCTCCTGGGCGTAATTATTCCCCTGTCAACAGCCAGTCCGTATAAGAAAGGCTTCAGGGTGGATCCCGGCTGGCGCAGCCCTTCATAGCCCCTCACCTGCCCCTGCGGGGAGTTGAAATAGTCCAGGGAGCCGGCTGCGGCTGCGACCCTTCCGGTATCATTTTCTATAAGAACAAAAGATGCGTTTGTTATTCCTTTTTTGTTCAGTTTTTGTCTGTAATCCTGAAACTTTTCTTCAGCCAGTCTCTGCAGCCCCCTGTCAATTGTCGTTTTATAATCATTTGAAGAATTTGAAAGGTGGAGCCGGTCGGCTATGTGGGGAATCTCCATTGGAAACCTGTTTCGGCTTATTTTTAGTTTTTCCGAGACGGCTTTTTCATAGTCGCGCTTAATTATCTTATTTCTTTGAAGCATCTGTGAAAGAAGGTAGTCTCTTTTGTTTTTCAGCAGTTCTTTGTTTTCAATTAAATTAACCCCGGGAATCTGAGGGAGGTTTGCCAGGGTTGCCGCCTGGGCCAGATCCAGCTCATCCGAAGGGATGCCGAAATAGTACATGCTTGCGGTTTCAAACCCCACAATATTTCCTCCGAAAGGGGCGTAATTTAAATACATACCCAGTATTTCCTCCTTTGAAAAACGTATTTCATACTGAATTGCCCTGAGTATCTCGAGAAACTTACCTGAGAATGTCCTGGGTTTGGGCTCAAGTATCCTTGCCAGCTGCATGGTGATTGTGGAGCCGCCGTTTATTATCCTCCTGTGTTTTATCATCCGGTAGAAGGCTTTGCATAGAGAAACCGGATTTACTCCGGGGTGATAGTAAAAAAAACGGTCTTCTTTTTCAATAACACAGTTAATAAGAAGTTCGTTTACATCTTTCGCTTCCCTCTTAACTCTCCATTGTTCATCCCCGGCAATGTAAACCCGCGCTATTTCCCCGTCGGAGTATCTGACTACCGTCGAAAGAGGCGGAGAGATGGATTCCGGCAGGGGAACAATGTATGCAGCCGAAAGCAGCATTATAACGGATATAATTAAAAATACCGGCAGGTATAACAGGGGCGGGATTTTATTTGATTTGAACATTTTTTATTTCTCCGTAGTAATAATTGTCAGGCAGATACATCATTTCGGCGGAAGAGCCCGGCATCTGGAAATTGCCCCTGAAGGTTGCCCTTACAGCGAATAGAAATGAGACAGTTTCGCCTTCACCGATTGAACCGAAAACCTCAACCCGGTCGTCTCTTATATCCATATGGTCGTAATCCCATTGATCCTGAATTATCCAGTCGGGCTTATGATCGCCTTTCAGCCTCGGATTTTCAATGTCAAAACCCGATGGGATGCGAACAACTACGGCAGTATTGTCCTGTCTTCTTCTTGTAAGATTACTCAGCTGAACTTCGATTATGCCCAGGTCACCCAGGGAGTACCCGTTGCTTAGGCTTTTCGGATTACCCTCTATGTCTTTAGACGATAAATCCACCCTCACTCCGCTGAAACTTTCTTCCCGGGTGAAATCTACGGGATATCCGCTTATAGTTATGGCGGCGAAAGAATCATTGTCCACATCAAGTTCCAGTTTGTTGAAGGCGGAGAGCCCTTCTGCGTTCAGTATGTGCCCGTTTGTTGTTTCCCGGAATTTTACCCTCTGCCCGTCCGCTGTCAGGGTTGCCTTTTCAACCTTTTGCAGCTCGAGATTTTTGACCCTCTTCCCCAGGGCCATGGTGCTCCATGCAAGCTCCTGCGTTGTGTAGAAAGAAGAAAATTTGTGCTGGCTGAGCTGTGAAGCTATGGCCCGGGCGTGTTTTTCCCCTTTTTCACCTGCCGGTTCAATAGTCTCAAGAATATAAAGTTTAAGAGCCAGATACCTTAAGCTTGAATAAAAAGGGCCGTCGTTGTAGCGCTTGTACTCCGGGATATCATCAATATACCTGTGCATGATTTCCAATCCTTCACTTCTGCGGCCGGATAAAAAGAGCGCCGCTGCCATAAGGAAAAGCTCTTCGTTTTTTCTGTAATAGTCGCGTGAGGATTTTTTTTCGAGCCTCTCAATATCCTGCCTTATTTTAGAAACATGGTTTTCTCCTGCCCGGGCGAGAACGAAATAAGCGTATGCCTTATTGTAATTGTAGTTCCTGTAGGTGACTATGTTTCTCAGGTAGGAGCGGGCATTTCCGAGAGATCTCTCGGGAACCGGGTATCCGGCCCGCGAGGCTTCAAGAAGCAGGTGCGCGGCATATACCGATATCCAGTCCCTGGCTTCTCTTGAGCCGGGCCAGGCGGAGAAACCACCCGACAGCTGCTGCATGGAAATAACCTCCGATATTCCTTTCATAACCATGCTGTGTATGTCTCTTTCTTCAATAAAATCGGGATCCACGAGTTCCATTATGTCTTCTATGTATAATAAAGGAAACGTTGCGGAAGCTATCTGTTCCATGCAGCCGAAGGGGTACCTTATAAGCCTTTTTATTCCCATAAGGGCGTTCATGTAAGGCATCCCGTTTACTATAATGGTGTTTTTCTCGTATTCGCTCATCCATCCTTCGAAAAAGTCCTCAATCCGGTTTGTTCCCTCATCAAGTGAAACTCGATGCACAACGGACTGTTCGAACATAGGCGGGATAACAGGGATATTAAATGAGTCTCTGGATTTTTCGCCGTTTCCGGTTGCTTTGAAAGAAAGTTTCACGTCTCCCGCAAACTTGCGCACTTTTAGGTTTATGTAGTGTGTTTTCTCCTCCCCCTCCTCCAGGGTGAATTCCGACCTGTTGTTTCTGAGCTCGATACCTCTGCCTGCCGAGGCCTCGACAGAAACAGTACCCCTTGAACCGGTAAAGTTTGTTACGGTGAGTGGAATTTCAACACTGTCTCCTATTGTAAGAAAACGGGGAACAGAAGGCATAAGAAGCAGGGGATCCCTTACTGTGACGTCTGCTTCAGCGCTTCCCATGCGGTTTTTTGAGGAAGCAACAGCCATGGCTCTGAGTTTTCCGTTATAGTAAGGAACGTCAAATTTTACAGATGCACTTCCGTCTTCAACTTCGAGCGTGCCAGACCAGAAAGACACAATCCTTATGGGAGCTATTCTTTCGGCGCCGGTTAGGGTGTCGGCTTCCGCCTCAAGCATTGCTCTATCTCTGAGGTCTTCTATTCCTCCCCCGGTAATTTCGCCGGCGCCTATTCTTCCCATAAGCCAACCGTAGTTTCCGTAGGATTTGACCTGAAGGGCGCATTTTTCAAAGAAGAAATCTACGGGGGATGGTGTCTGGAAGTTTGTAAGCTGGAGTATTCCCTCGTCCACAAGGGCTATCTGGGCATATGCGTCTTCAACTTCCTCCCCAAGCGACAGCCCTATTTCCACCTCCGTGTTGGGTTCTATTAATTCCGGGACATCCAGGGAGATGGGCAGTTTATGCCTGTAGGGAACCATATCCACGTTTTTAACTCCCATGGCGTGGACCGGCTCAAACCCGCCCGAAAGGTCCCGGGGGATTCCTTTTAAAAGATTTACAGAAAAGTAAAGATTTGGAAGATATTCATCTATTTTGTAATCGATGCGGTTTGTTCCTTCTTCAACGTCTATCCATTTTGAATGATGAACCCGGTCGGATTCAACGCTGAAAAGCGCTTTTCCGGAAAATTCCGCATTAAACGAGACGCTTGCGGTATCCCCCGTTTTGTACTCTTCTTTATCTGTATTGAGTTCAATATACTGTGGATCCTTGAATTTTCTTAGTTGAGATACTCCCACAGCCCCTCTTACGGCCATATACCTCCATTCCCATCTTGCCGGGAGAAAAACCTCACTGACCGCATCTTCGTGATAGACCGATACCTTGTATCCTCCCCATGATGATTCAGGCACAAAACCAACGCTGAATTTTCCGTCCTCAGCCTCTATCCTTTCTTCGCTTATCCTGTAGTCATAAGGGACCCACTCCCACCTGTACCTTCTGTCGTATTCGTTATAATGATAATACCATTCATACTGGACCCTTGATACAACCACTGTTAACTCGTCGTCGGATTCAACCATCTCGCCGTTTCTGTCCAGAAGAACCCCGTCTATGGATGTTTCTTCCCTGTATTGCGCCGTATCGCTCTCCGGCCTTAATGCGGGCATTTTCTCTCCGGGCAGAACCACCGCTGACGCTGATTTTCTTGTGCTTCTTCCGCTTCCTGCCTCAAAAACAGAGGCCAGGGCGTTTACCTTCACGGGCGCGTCAAAGTCAATGTTTCTTGAGGCGAAATCAACCTTCAGGGAGCTTTTTCCTTCTTCATCAAGGTTGCCCTCTTTTGATTTGATGAAATTTCTTTGAGGGTCTTCATAATAATGCCTTTCACTGTAGTATCCGGGGAACTTCTTTGAAGTAAAGCGGTGAGGTATGTATGTGATTTCTGCTTCGTAGTCGGAGTCCGCTGCCGGCGCGCCGAAAAGATAATCCGCTTTCAGGTTCATCTCAACGGTTTCATTCTTCAGGTATATTTCGGATACCGGGGTAAGCTCTACTTTAAGCCTTTCCGGCACAAACTCCTCAACCTTGAAACTACCGGAGCCGACGCGGTCGTTGCCGATGAAGGCCCGCACTGCGTATTTTCCGGTAGTAGGGTGGTTTCCAAATTCCTGTGTCAACTCCGCCATCCCGCCCCTGTTGGGTTTAACCGTTCTTTCAGTTATGGTTATGCCCTCGGGGTTGGTAATGGTAATCCGCAGGGGAAACTGATGCTCCGGTGAGTTTTTTTCTTTGTCTCTAAGGATTATTCCTATGTTGGCTTTGTCGTTAGGCCTGTAAACCCCCCTGTCGGAATATATGAAGGCCCTGTAGTTGTAGTCCATTTTGTAATCCGCCCCGGAGGTGAAATCCTCAAAAAGCCTAAGTTTAGGTTCGTCGAGGGGAATGTAATTAAAGTCATTTCCCTTCTTAGCTATTATTACATAGGGTTTTTTATCAAATGACGCTGAGCCTTCCCTGTCTGTTTTTACCTCTTCAAGGACCTTGTTGCTGTAGGAAACGGCCTGAACTTTTGCGTTCCGGATAGGCTCAAGGTCTTCAAGCGAGCGCAGCCATACCCTGGCACCCCCCTGTTCATGCTCCTTAACGCTTAAGCCTATATCGCTTATTATAAGCTGCATTTTGTCCATGCGGTTATTATTATGTGATATTTCAAGATGAAAGACTCCCCGGTTTTCTTCGGGAAGCGCCGAAGAAAGGTCCACGTAGGATATAGTCTCCCTGTTTTTTTGCGAATGGAGCTGGATTTTCTGTCTT
This sequence comes from Elusimicrobiota bacterium, assembly GCA_003553445.1. GTDB lineage: Bacteria > CG03 > SLGR01 > SLGR01 > SLGR01 > PWEK01. Next base: position 2,057 of record PWEK01000104.1, on the reverse strand, counting down.
TCTATGCGGTCGGATTTTCTTCGGGTGGGGGAGTCCCTTCTTCCGGTCAGCCAGTAGGTTATATTCTGTGGGTATATGTGCCGCACCGAAAGCTCCACTTCACTTACATTTGTGTGTTTTACCGCTATTTTATTGTCGTAAGCGGAAGGCATGACATGTCCCTTGGACATTATCGAAAGGGATGGTTTAAGGTCACGGGTGCCGTATGAAAAATTGTATTCCTCGTCAAGTATCTTTCCGTCATTTGAATAGAGTCCTCTTCTTACGGTGAATTCATATTCTGTCTGGGGTTTGAAATCCCCCCTCAGTATAAAAGCATTTTCTCCTCTCCGGACATGAAAATTTACTGCCGGGCTTACCTCTACGAATTCCCTGAAAACGTTAAGGTCTATATCGGGAAGACTGTAGGATCTTCTCCATCTCGTGTGCCTTCTGTCAGTTTTATACTCACCTATGTTTTCTTCGTCTTCCTCACGCATTTCTATATGAAACTCAAAACCGCTTTCAGTGGATTTTCTTCTGCGGTCTATACAGAACAGGCGTAGCTGTTCAAGGTTGATGGTTATAAATTCGCTGAACTCCCTCCTTAGCGAATTGCCGGCTTTATCCCTTAGAGATGTGGTTAACTCAATGTTGGCTGTTGAGCCGTGTTCGGCGCCCCTTAATAAAACATCCAGTGTTCTTGAAGGCTCGGTATTTCTTACCTCAAACCGGGGAAAGTATTCACCTTCGTATTTTACCTGAATATTTTCCAGCAGTGAATCGGGACATACCTTAGAGCTGAATTCAAGGGTGAGCAGGGGGTTGTCGGTTTCAGTCTGACTTAATGACAGGACGCGAAAGACCGGTGTTGTTAAGTTGTATGAGGTGTCATGTATAAAAATACTGTATTTTGTTCTTTGCCTGAGGTTTTCAAAGAGAATACGGAAGCTGTTTTCATTTATTCTTTGAATCTCGAAATCCGCTGATGGTGTTATCCTGATAAAATCTTCAGAGAAAAGTTTGGAGTCCGGGATTTTCTTCGTCATCGTTACTTCAAGCCCTTCGGGAATAATATGATGCCTTTCAGTCCGATTGATACTTCCGACCTCAAGCTCCCCCTTAACTTCAGGTTCGTATCTGTCAACGGGAACGGCCCGTATGCGTTCTCCTGAACCTTCTGTTTCGGAAGGAAAGGAGTGCAGATTAAGAGTAAAATAGGAAATTCCGGCGGCTAAAAGAAATCCAGCTGTTATTAGAATTGATTTTTGTTTCAAAGAAGGCCTCCTTCTGAAAATATTTTGAAAAAACAAATTATATTGAAAACATTCCAATACTAACCGGAATATATCTCCCTGTCAAATAAAAATAAATAATTATAATTTTTACACATATTTCATAAAAATAAACATGTATTTCATATAATTTTTATATATAGCATGTATAATATAATATTATGTATGTAGAATTGGGAAATTATTCATCTGTTTTTCCCGGCGCGGTATTATTTACGGCTCTTTTTTTGGGCTTTTTAATCTCTCCGGAACTAAACTGGGTTGGAAAAATAAGTTGAAATTTCTAAAGGGTATTTACACGAAAATAATCTGCTGGATTCTATCCGGGGCGATGTTTTTTACATCTGTAATAGACACCTACGCCCATGCGGGAGAGTTTCTCTCTCCACCTCCGGTGGAGATAAACGTGCCCGTAAACCTGGGGCAGGTGGTGGAAAGCTACGACCCTCACGGAGAAGGCCCCGGGCTGGTTCTGATAAAGGACCTTCACGCAAACCCCGGTGTACAGAGAAACATACAGAACATAATTCAGGATATATCCGCCTCCCATGACGTATCCGGAATAGGCCTTGAGGGAGACCCCGCCGGTGAGACTATAGACACCTCCATAATGTCCTCCATTCCAGATGAAGAGATAAAAAAGAATGTGCTTAATTTCTTTATGGATGAGGGCATGGTAAGGGGCCCTGAGGGATACAGCGTATTAAACGGGCAGGAAGTGCCCCTGGTGGGTATTGAGAGCAGGGATCTCTACGATACAAACCTGAATATGCTCCTTGAGTC
>PWEK01000120.1 GCA_003553445.1 Elusimicrobiota bacterium | reverse complement strand
CGTTTGAGCGGGTCTGGAAGTCGTCCCGAAGACAAAACGCCTGTTTCCTTTCCACGGCTACCTCATCATCCGATTCGTCATATAGTTTATACTCGACAAAATCTTTTAGATGATAATGATTGTGAGATTCTGAAGGTTTGAATATATCCGGGTTATCCTCAGGATAGCCCAATTCGGCATCTTCATATCCCACATTGTGAATAATCATATCAAATCGGAGTAGCCGATGTTCGCCGGGGGTTACATACCCGTCTTCAACGTCAAGGCTGGGCTCCTCAAATTCTTCTGTCGAAATCTCAAAATTCCTTACTTCAGAGGCGAAGTTGACCCCCGAACTGTCCTCAGTCTGGTTGTCTTCGGTCTGGTTGTCCCCGATCTGGTCATCCTCAGTCTGGTTGTCTTCGGTTTGGTCGTCATCGGTCTGGTTGTCCCCAATTTGATCGTCCTCGCTCTGGTCGTCAGAGGATTCAGTTGTCGTGGGGGGAAGCCTGGCCGAGTTCTCTTCATCTCCGGAGGTACCTTCCTCGTCCTCAATGCCTTCACTTCCGGAGGCTGTAGAGGCGTCCGTGCTACTGTTACCCACAGAGAACGGGTTGTCATCCGCAACGCCCCCGATTGTGATCATCCCTACTCCGGCCACGACGATGAGGAAAACTCCCACCAGTACCGCGGTTTGCTTCCTGTGTATTCTATTCATATCAACGAACTGTATCCGACCTAACCGAGAAGAGAAATAGTAAGATGTTCAATATATTTGCGAAATCGATACCTAACGTTCTATAAAAGACGTTAATTGGTGAGTACCACTCTCACTTTCATGCCGAAATCTGTCTCTCGTACGTCTCCCGTTCAGAACAGTCTCACACTGTGCGTGTAACCCTCACATCAGCGGTCCTCAATTTGTGCAACACTCGCACTTTACCTTTTGCAGTGGCTTACCCACCAATATCCAGACAGATTCCGCTGTTTCACTGTCCTCGGAAAGAGCCCCGAACGATAACACTTACCCACACCGCACCTCGAGTGTGAGGTATGTCCGTAAGCGACTGGGGAGACTGGCTTCCACGTGCGATTGCATCGGCGACGCCGGACGGCGTATCCCTCTGGTATCTCGGCTGTAACGGGTTCGTCCTCAAGGACGCAGAGGGGACGACGATCTATATCGATCCCTACGTCGGCCTTGGTGATCCGCCACGGACCGTGCGGATGATCCCCGTCCCGTTCGACCCCAGCGACGTCGACCACGCCGACGCCATCCTCGTCACCCACGAGCACACCGATCACGTCCACGGTCCGAGTCAGGCCCCGATTCTCGCTGCCTCCGACGCCACCCTCTACGGACCGGACGACAGCCTCGAGGTGGCACTCGAGGACGAAGCCTGGACTGATAACTGGGACGTCTCTGGTGAGCAACTGGTGGAAGTGGCTGAAGGAGATACCATCGACATCGGGGCGTTTACTATCCACGTCGAGCCGGCCCACGACGCTGACGCAACCCACCCGGTGAGTTACGTCATCGAACACGACGCCGGAACCGTGTTTCACGGCGGCGACACCAAACCCGGTGACTCGTTCGACGCGATCGGCGAGGAGTACGACATCGATGTCGGCATCCTCGCATTTGGTACTGTTGGCACAGTCCCGGACAAAGAGACCGGTGAACCCGTCCGCACCCGCTGGTACAACGACGAAAATCAGATTATCGAGTGTGCGAGTGACCTGCAACTCGAGCGACTGGTCCCAAGTCACTGGGATATGTGGCGCGGGTTGACCGGCGACCCAACCGTCCTGCACCACCACGCAAACAGTTTCGAGTATCCGAGACGCCTCGAGATCGTCGAAATCGGTGACCGGATCGATCTCGCCGACGAATAACACGGCAAATCGGGTGCCGTTCATTTTAAGGTAATGCTAGAGTAACGTGTTGGCCATGAGCACTAGTGACGCTGACGATGTGGTCGAGGTGACCACCGGTGGGGTGACCGTTACGAAGTCCTATACCGCGGACGAGTTTCCCGTGCCTGCGGTCCGATTTGAGTTCGAATCCGAACACGATGAACCGGTTGAGGTTCGACTCGCTGAAGATATTCCGGAGTCGTTTCCGATGGACAGCGTCGGGTTCCATCCGGACTACCACAGCGACCAGTGGACGGCGTTTCAGGACAACCACGTCCAGTTCGTCGGAAACGTCGACCCCGATGAACCACTGGTGACCGTGTACGGTATTCGGCTGAGTGAAGATACGGACCCAGGAGCGTTCCTGTCAGAGCCGACGATTACCGTCGAGGGCGACGATGCGGCAATAGACGCTGACGAGAGTGAAGACGAAGCCGAACTCGAGGAGACCATGATCGAGGATATCGTTGGCGAGGATAGCAACCAGGTCGTCAAAGACATGCTTTCGGGGGAGAGTGAGAGCATTCCTGGACTCGAGGATGACGAGGGCGACGAGAACGACGTGGAGGTTCCAGAGGAACCCGTAGCCGAAGCCGCGGACGAAGACCTCGACTTGCAGTTCGACGAGGACGACGATCTCACAGGTCAGGAGAGCGAAGACACGGATGATGCTGTCGAGACAGCGGCCGACGACGAACCGCCAGCGGATGACGGCTCGTTCCTCGAGGGTGAGAGTCTCGACCTCGAGCTCGAAGACGTCGAACCCGAGGAGGAAGCTACGGCGGACGAACCCGAAGACGAGGCTCCGGACATCGACCTCGGGTTCGATGACGAAGAGATCCCAGCCGCAGGCGAGGAACCAGCGGCTGACGACGGAGACGAGGAGACAGAGGAAGCGCCGAAGATCGAACTCGACCTCGAGGCAGCAGCCGCAAGTGCGGACCTCGACTCGGATGACGAAGTTGAGGCCGAGGAAGACGAAGGAGCAGCGGAAGGAGCGGAACCGCCACAGGCAGAAACCACAGATGACGAACTCCAGGCCGCCGAGGATGATGTGGAGGCCGTCGAATCAGAGGATGACGAGGGTGCCGAAGATGAGGTATCGG
>PWEK01000112.1 GCA_003553445.1 Elusimicrobiota bacterium | reverse complement strand
TTTGTCCCTCGAGTTCGACCGGCTGGCGGTCGGGCAGCCGACGATAGATCTCGAGACGAGCCTCGAGTGGTTCGCCCTCGAAGTGGTCTTCGAGCGGTTTGGCAAGCCCGCGGCTCTGTTCGAACGAAACGGCGATGGCTGGTCGGTCGGTGTAGTCGGCGAGCGCCGGCAGATCGATGATGTTGAACCATGCCGGTGCGATTCCAGCGAGCATAAGCCACTGTACGTCGGCGCGGGCGAGCCGATCCCAGAGCCGACAGCAACCGGCAGTCGCGTCGCTGCCGCCGGTGGTACACTGGCTAAACACGAGGTCGTCAATAACGCGATCCGCCCGGACGACGGCCCCGCCGAGTTGGCTGCGGTCTGGGCCGTCTGAGGCTGCAATGCCAAGCGCGCGGGAGCCGGGTTTCGGTTGCATACACCGGTCACGTAGCTACGGTTCGGCCGCTGTGTCGTCTGCTTGTTTTATTTCTTGGAGTCTGTCCAGTAGCTCGTCGTTCGATGCACCGATGTCGAACTCGAGCGACCCCGAGTGTGCGTTTTCCTCGGTGTCGTGGCCCTTGTCGTCTTCGAAGTCGGTATCGAAGTCCTGATTGGCCTGTTCGGACTCATCGTAGCTTCCAAAGCCCATGCAAACGACAGTAGGCGAGCCGCACAGAAAAATCCACTCACAGCCCGGTGTTTTTGGCTCTGTTGTAACCCTTCAGGTCTGAGAGGAACGCTGTGCTGAATACACAGCGCGAGTCTTGGACCAACCCTTCTTTCAGGTCGATATACGTCTGCGTTTCTTCTGGCGACTCGGTGGTTTAGCCGTAGCGCGTAGAATATTTTGCATAACGTATGTATTACATACCACAGGTACTTTGATACAGTATCAGCATTATATAGTAATGATCGAAACGCTACTTGCAATCGGGATTATTGCCTCCATTTTTGTTGGATTTAATATTGGCGGTTCCTCTACGGGAATTGCTTGGGGGCCGCCGGTCGGTGCTGGTATCATCACGAAATCAAGCGCGGCGGCACTAATGACGGTTTTCGTCTTTCTTGGTGGCTGGACCGTCGGCCGTAATGTGATGGACACGCTGAGTGAGGGAATCATTACGACCGAACTCACCCTCGCCGCAGGTGTCGCCGTGCTCTTTTTTATCGGGATTGGGATTCTCATTGCCAACGTTTTCGCGGTTCCTGTCCCCACGTCGATGACGACTGTTGGCGCAATTGCTGGACTCGGTTTGGCGACAGACACGCTCAACTATCCCGCAATCGCAGAGATAATCTCGTGGTGGGTTGTGACACCAGTTATCGGCTTTTGGATTGGTGGTGTTATTGGACGGTACATCTACCCCGCAGTCAACGCACGTGTCCAGATCGAATCATCTGATGGTCCACTGCTGACACTCAACCGCGAGGGGACGATCCCAACACCGGCACTTGGTCCGAACACGACGTGGTCGGAGCTTGGTAGTACGGTCGTTGTCCTCGTTATTGGCTGCTATATGGCGTTCAGCGCGGGGGCAAGCAACGTGCCGAACGCTGCTGCGCCACTGGTTGGTCAGGGCGGTCTAGAACCGAATATTGCAATCGTCATCGCCACCGTTGCAATCGGTGCTGGCGGCTTTACGATCGCCCGCCGGACGATGGAGTCTGTTGGAAGTGAGTTGAGTGACATTCCATTACTTGCAGCCCTGTTCGTGATGGTAACTGCCTCAACGATTACAACCGCACTCTCGTGGATCGGGATTCCGATCAGTCTCGTGATGGCAACCGTGATGACAATTGTTGGTATTGGCTGGGGGCGAGCAACCCGCCCGATTACCACTCGCGCGGTTGTGACCGGAAAGTCAACAGACACAGAGATTGTCCCTGGTGCGATTACTGCCGAAGAGATGGAAGGTCAACCTGCTGCGCCCATTGGCGAACCGGAGCCGAAAGAAGTCCTTGAGGCAGGTGATTTGTTCAACCCCCGAGCGATTATGAAATACATCTCGATGTGGATTATCGGCCCAACGGTCTCGACGGCACTGGCATACGGCTTTTTCATCCTCGTTCCAGGGGTCGCCTAACGGCAGGAGTTAGGAGGTTGGAACCCCTCTGGTCGGATATGGTCTCACGGATTCTCGTCCCAATGGACGACTCCGAACACGCCGCTCAGGCACTCGAATACGCCTTCGACAACTTTCCGGATGCCGAGGTTACTGTTCTGAACGTCGTCGGTGTTCCGTCGTCGATGATGGGTGAAGCGACAGCACTCGCGCTTGCGGACGATATCGATGATGCTGCCGCCGAACTCGCCGAACCAGTGTTTAACCGTGCCTACGAATTAGCAACCGAGTGGGACCGAGAGATTGACACAGTTGTCGGTATTGGACACCCTGCCAGGGAGATTATCGACCAAGCCGAAGGGTACGACACGATTGTAATCGGGGCCCACGGAAAAGATTGGAGTCGTGCGTCACATCGGTTTCTCGTCGGAAACGTTGCCGAAACTGTCTCGAAACGAGCACCGGTGTCGGTTATACTCGTCCGGTGACTGACCACATCGGTCTCCGTGTGTCGAACGGTGGGTCATCGACATCGGTAGCGAACTGGTTGAACACATACTTTCGCCTTCGGTTGTAACCAGTGGTGGCTTATTTTGACTTTTAGTTTGTACAGTCTATTTACACTTACACTTGAGGGTAACGGCATCAAACTTCACATTGTGTATTCAACAGTCGATTACTCTCACATCTCAGAATGGCTGTAGAGGTATCTGCACGATGGGTACTCTGTATTTCGCCCGACCAGAGAAACCGATCACCATCTATGGATTCCAACAGAGCCGTCTTTTTTATCCTCGCTGCCGTCGGGTCAGTATGGAGCCAATCGCAGTCACGAAAGACGCCGATGTGTTTACCTGTAATGTGTATCTCGTCGCCGGCGAGACAACAACACTGATTGACGCCGGAGCCATGCCGGGTGTCGCACGCGTCGTTGCCGACCACGTCACCGACCTCGACC
>PWEK01000011.1 GCA_003553445.1 Elusimicrobiota bacterium | reverse complement strand
TGGGTCGGTGACGTTGACCTGTGCGTCGGCCTCCGTCTCTTTGAGTTCAAGCGGCGTGTCGGTAACGAGGAACGAAGCATCCTCGAGATCCGTTGGCATGTTCTCGTGGACCGGGTCTTTGCTGATGACAGCGCCGTTGAGGAGTTCGGACGCCTCAGCGGTGTCGCCGGTCTGTGTCTCGATTTTCAGGAAAGCAAGGTCGACGATAGTCGAGCCGTCGTCGGCATCGACGGTGACAGCCTGTGCAGCGTCAACGATGAGTTCGGAAAGCTGGTCTTTGTGCTGTTCTGCCCCTTTGCCAGTCATTGCAGTCTGGGCGACCTGGCGGAGGGTTTCGTCGTCATCGCGGTCAATCTCAATAGCGATATCATCAACTTCGTCACGCGCCTGCTCAGCCGCTTGGCTAAATCCTTTGATAATGGCGGTTGGGTGGACATCCTGTTCGAGCAGGTCTTCCGCATTTTTCAGGAGTTCGCCGGCGATAGCGACGGCGGAGGTGGTCCCGTCTCCCGCCTCGTCTTCCTGCGTCTGTGCGACCTCGACAATCATCTCGGCTGTCGGATTGTCGATATCCATCTCATCAAGGATAGTGACGCCATCGTTCGTGACGACGATATCCCCGAGGGAGTTGACGAGCATTTTGTCCATCCCCTTGGGTCCGAGCGTCGAACGTACCGACTCGGCGACTGCGCGCGCCGCAGCGATGTTGTGCTCCTGGGCGCTTTTGTCTTTCATCCGCTGTGCGTCGTCACCGAGAATTATCATTGGTTGGCCCTGCATTCGCTGGCTCATAATCAGATGATAGGTTGTATGTGGTTCTATATAAATGTATAGGTTATCAGTTCAAGCGAAGCAGCAAGGACAAACCGTGAGAACGGGTAAAAGACCAGTATAACGCCGCTATATCGGGAATATATCGACCGTTGTGAGCGGCGTTTGTTTCGGAGTACCACAGTCATTTATAAGGTAAAACGAGAGTGATGAGGACAAGACCTATCCGAGTGACTACCCACAATACGCACATGAGCGTTGAGACACCGGAGCTTGCCTTCGATGAGGACGGGCTGCTACCGGCAATTGCACAGGACAGTGCCACAAAGGAGGTGCTAATGCTGGCATACGTGACAGAGGAAGCCTTCGAGCGCACGCGCAAAACGGGCGTTGCACATTATTACTCCCGCAGCCGTGACGAACTCTGGAAGAAAGGTGGCTCAAGCGGCCACGTCCAACATGTCGAAGAAGTTCGTATCGACTGTGACGGCGACGCAATTATCTATCTCGTTGAGCAGGTTGGCGGCGCCTGTCACACCGGCTACGAATCGTGTTTCTATCGGACAGCCGATGGCGAAACAGTGAGCGAACAGGTGTTCGACCCAGACGATGTCTACTGAATACGCACACCAAGATGACCCAGTTGCACAGCTCAACGATGCACAAAAGCGACGACAACAGGCAAAAAAACGAGTCGATGAGATTGGGCAGGATGAGCTTGAAGAGCTAGCCGAAGCCTACAACGGCTTCGTGGCGTTGCTTGAACGGTACGAAGACCAAGTCGTTGGCGACGAGGGTGACTTTCAGACGAATATCGAGTTCCAGAGCCAGATTGCCGAGTTTACCGAGGAGCTTTCGGACGATATTTTGCAGGCAGACATCTTCGATGCGTGCAACGAGCATCTCAAACAGCGGTGGTTCAAAACCGCCCATTTCGAGCACGTCTACGAGCAGTTGGAGCCAGTGGCTGAGATGGTCGAACGCCTCGAAACGTACGAACAACGCCGGACAGAGTACCGGGAGGTACGGAAACAACTTGGACAGCGGATATACGAACTGGAGGAGGAAATCAACGAACTCGAACGGCTCGTTCGGCTTGGAGATGCCGACCTTGACGCGCCAACCGAGCGTCTCCGTGAGCCAATCGAAGCCTACAACGATGCGGTGACAGACGCGTTTAGGGCGTTTCGACGGGACAGTTCGGCACGAGAGGTGCTCGCATTTCTAGAATCGACGACTGCGTATCCGCTTGTTCCCTTCGAAAAGCCCCCAGATGAGCTCTCTGCGTTTGTCCGAAACAACCCTGTGGGTGACGAGCCACTCTCAACGCTCGTTGAGTATGCGGGCTATTCGCGGTCGAAGCTGGACCACTATGTCGACAACCCGGACCAACTGAAACACATCGTGGGCGGGCAGAAAGTGTTCCTGTCAGGACTCGACGCAAAGCCACTACGGATTGACTGGCCACCGCCCTCGGCCGACAAGCTTCGGTATCGCTGTCGCGAACTCACGGCAGTAGTGAACCGCCTCGACCAAGACGTCGTTTCCCTCCTTCGAGCGGTTGAACAGCTCCCACGGGAGGCCAACTATCCACAACTTCGTAACAGCGTGCTAGCCCAAGAATCACTGACTGAGGAGGAACGAAAACGGATACAAAAAGAGGATATCGAAACACAGCTTTCCACAGCACGCGAGCGAAAAGCGCGGTTTGCCGACGCACTCGAATCAGCACCTGATAGCTAGCATCACTCCGTCAGTTGTCTTCGGGCGTCCGTATGCGAAGAACGCGTGACCTCCGCGGCTTCAGTGGCTTCCTGCTCGTCAAAGATGCCGAGACTGGAGAGCGTCAAGAGGGTAATGCCGGCCATCTGGATGAGGTCGATATAGCCAGATAGACTGTCGTATCTGCTGCAACCATATGCTGACCGAACACTGGCGGTCACGTAAATTATGTTGCACGAAACAGCGTCAGAAGAGATTCGCCTGTTGGTAGACTGAAATACCACCTTCAGTCAGTTCGTACGGTTTAGTCTGGCGAGAGTGGTTGGCGTTTCGAATCTTCTGTATCTCGACGGCCAGTCGCGTCTCCTGCATATCACCACGAACATACCGGAGGACGAACACAGCATCTGTCAGATACTCAATTATTCCGTGCCGGGAGGCATAGGCGTTTGTCTCACTGGCCTCGCTCGTCAGAAACGTCGTGACACCAGCTTTTTTTAGCGACCGGGTGAAATCGAAGAC
>PWEK01000126.1 GCA_003553445.1 Elusimicrobiota bacterium | reverse complement strand
GGTTTTCAGAAAAGAGAAAGGCACCTCCAGGTTTATAATCTGGAATCCCGGTAAGCGCGGCACGGTTTCAATAGAATCGGGTATTTATATTTACCGTGTAAAAACTAAAGATGGTTATGAGTACGGCACAGTTGTGTTGGCGAAATGAAATGAGAAAAAGAATAGAGATAACAATAAAATTTGCTTCATTGCTTATTTTATCTTTTGTTCCTGTCAGGGGATATGCGATTAATTCAGCTAGGGAGATAACATATAAAAATGTAAATACCGTTTTAACAAAAGAGGATATTGAGTTAAGAGGGGAGAATTATCTTTTTTCGGGACTAACTGATACTCTACCTTATACAGTAACAGAAGATGATTTGGGGATAAATGATTTAACAATCTATGATGGTGAGAATATGCGAACGATTAAAATTGTGGTAACAGACGCATCCCGCGAAGTAGACAGAGACGGGTGGACGAAAATTAAAGCCAGTGAGGACACCCGGATTGTGTATGTTTCCAGATCGGAAGGAGATGACAAACAAACGCATCCCGATCAGCCCGGAAATATCAAGCCCGGAGTTCATAATGCCTCCGTTATTGGTGTAACCCATCCTGACAACACCCCGGTAAACCAGTATGAAGACTTTCTTCGGCTAAACCCAAATATGAGCGGCTACACAGAACCAAGCGGTGAAGTTAGCGCAAGTGGATATTCATATGGACGTCATCCGTGGGGCTCATTTGCGGGAAATGTATCAGTAGAAGATTCCTGGCAGGTAACAGGAACAAACGGATGGTTGCAATATGAATTTCAGTCTTCTCAAGTAATTACAAAATACACTATATACGAAAGAGGTATTGGTGAAAATCAAAGGGCCCCAAAGGATTGGACATTTAAAGCCAGTAATGACGGAAATAACTGGACTGTCCTAGATGAAGTGAGCGACCAAACGAATTGGGCTAATGAGGAAAGACGAGCATTCAGAGTTGATAACTCCGAGTCCTATCAATATTATCGCCTGGACATAATAGCTGTCAACGGGGGTAGCCGTATTGAGGTTGGAGAACTTGAACTAATAGGTACCACAACAGTTAAGGTTACTCCGGTACAAACAATATCCAAAGCGCGTTCATTAATACGTGATGGGTACGCAGACTGGATTCTTTTAAAACGCGGTGATACCTGGGATGAAAGACTTCGTTTTTCACATTCAGGTTCGGGCCGCTCATTAGAGGAATCTCTTGTTTTGGCTGCTTACGGTAATACCTGGAAACCCAGGCCCATTATAAGTGGAATAGGAACCTTTGGGGGATCAGGAGGAGTTGCAAGTAAAAACTGGATAGTAGCCGGCATTGACTTCAAAAGTATAAGTGACAGTTATGTAAGTAATCCAGTGGAAAACTTGTTGATTGAAGACTGCCTTGGCGGCGGAGTTATAAGAGGGCCAAATATTGATTTTCGCCGTAATATCGTAGCAGACAGATATCCGGGTGGAAGCGCCCATTCACAAGGAATATTCGGAGGCGGACGTGTAGAGAATTTGCTGATGGAGGAGAATATCTTTGATCATAACGGATGGTGGAACGCAGAGACTAATCCGGGTGACTATCAGGACTATGATACCGAGACTACATACAACGAAGGCGACTTTGTAAAATATTATAGCTCGACTTACGATTCTGTGGAAATATATGAAGCTACCGCGAATAATCCAACTGAATTACCGGATACGGAAGATGGTTGGGTAAGGCGAGGCAATCCGACAATTTTCAATCACAATGTTTACATAACCACTAACGCAGAACCTGTTCACTTTAACAGAAATATAACTACGCGCGCTTCCAGCCACGGCATGATGATGGGCAGCGGGGGAACGGCAATAGAAAATATTTTTGCGTGCAATCCTATACACGGGGTAGCTTCGCGAAGCGGAAGCGACTTTCCGGCAGTCTTATACTTTGACTCAAATGTACTGCTTCCTCCGGCACAAAATATTGATAGAAACAGGAAAAGCCTCGCCAGAGGGGCAGGATTTAGTATTACCCGCCTTGGGTCTGAGTACACTAATCAGGTCAGCAATAACATCTACTCCGGGATCCGATATAATGTGCTCTGGATGTTAGGCTCTGATGAGACAACGGGCGTTAATAATCTTACCATTAAAGACAATATAGTTTACAACTCAAACGCCGCGGTATATATTTCCGGTGATTCTTCTCTTATGCAAAGCTCCAATATCCTGATAAAGGAAAATATCATAGACATGACAGAGGAAAAATATCCGGTGAGGATAGGGGATTCCGGCTTTTTGGATGTTATGAGTTTTAAGGATAATTTATATTACAGCCAAAACTCTTCAAATATATTCCGGATTGGTACCACAAATTACTCCTTTTCAGAGTGGGCAGATATTACGGATGATACGGGTTCAAGTTATGAGCAGGTCGAATTCAACGACCCCGACCGTACCCTGGCCACCTACAAAGCCTCAATCGGCGGTGAGGAATCGTTTGAGGCGTTTATTTATGCGGTCCGAGAACAATCTCGCCACAACTGGAACTGTAACTATCACCCGGTAAGGATTCTGGAATATTTCAGAGAAGGTTTTACGGTACTTGCAGATCCGGAAAGCATTAAAATTTCAGGACCTAAAGAACTGGAGATTCCGGTATCCGGTGAGAAGAATCAGATATACGCTATCGAAATAAGAGATGAAAACGATACTGTTCTTAAAGATAAATCTTTTTCTGCGGATATTGCAAGCAATCCTTCCGGAGTTTCTCTGTCAGGGACAAGACTGACTGTTACACCGCAGGCAGAACCGGGAGATGTACTAATAGAAGTAAAATTGGATGAGGATAAAGAGATTAGAGACGAAATTACAGTGACACTATTATACGATAAGGCCGCACCGGATAAAGTAATGCCTGAGCGAAGTTTTATAACACCAACAAACCCGAAGCTTAAATTCGGAGAGGGTGCCAAAGAGGTGCTTATAACCGACGTCAGGGGAAACGAGGTTTTCAG
>PWEK01000074.1 GCA_003553445.1 Elusimicrobiota bacterium | reverse complement strand
CTCATCATTTAGAACACTCTTAAATTCAATAAGCATCTGAACTCTCCTGCCCAGTATCTTTTTATGAACCTCTCCTATGTCTTCAATTATATATTCAACCTCTTCCACGTCAATCTCTTCCTCGGAGAGTTTTTTCCTTAAAATATTTCTTAAATCACCTAATTTCCGAACATATTCATTTTTCTTTTCAGTATTTCTTTCGCGCTGATCTCTAATTTTTTGTCTTTGCGATTCGCTAAGATCAAGCTTGCGGCTCATAATCTGCCACTTCCTGGTCCGGCTTTCGCTGTATCTCTGCATATCCCTTTTTTCCTGCTGTTTTCTGCCCCCCGTATATGCACCAGAGGTAACCACAAAAATAAGCATTATTGAAAAAATTATTGCCTTATTCATTTATTTTCCCTCGCTTTCCTGCATGACTTTTTTTAGAATTTACCGGCTAAAAATAAATCAATAACAGATGAATCTTCCTCAATCCCGTTATATATTTCAACCTCTAAAATCTCTGAATGAAGATATTCCATTTTTTGTTCTTCAAGATGGAGTCTTTCAAACTCTCTTACAAAACCGAAATAAAAGAGAATAAAAACCGCAGCTGCAGACAACGCTATTCTCCTGAAAGTCTTAATTCTGCTGTATTCAGAAAATGCCCTTCTGAATATTTTTTCAGGAGGATTTGAAAAATTGTACTTTTTAAACCTTAATTTAAGTTCACCCAGCGTATCGGCCTTTTTGCGACACTCAGAGCAATCTTTTAAATGGCTCTCATATGCTTTTGTTTCCGCTTTGCTTAATTCCCCGTCTATATGGCTGTTAATTGTGTCGAATCGGCATTTATTCTTATTCTCTTCCATCATACCCTTTGTCTATATAAATGTTTTTCATTTTTTCCCTGGCCCTGTATATATTTGTTTTTACCGTTCCTATTTTCATCCCAAGTATATCAGATATTTCTTTATAGGAGAGCCCCTGCATTTCTCTGAGAACAATAAAAGTTTTGTTCTTCTCATCAAGTTCTGAAAGAATTCTTTCCACAGTATCTTTATTTTCATATTTCTCTGTGGATGAACTGTATGTTAAGTTTTCTTTTAAATTCAGGGTTTTTCTTCTTTTTTCTTTTTTTACATAATTAAGAACGGTATTTACAGCTACTCTGTAAATCCAGGTCTTCAGCGATGATTTTCCGGAAAATTTATTATATTTTTTAAAAAGCTTTACAAATACCTCTGAAGCGGCATCTTCGGCAGATGCCTCATCTGATGTTATACCCAAAGCTATGTTCCATACCATCTGAGAGTGCTCCTCATAAATTTTTTCCATCCTTTTTCGTTTATCCAATTTCCGACCCCTTTATATTATTAGACATATAGTTTAAATAAAAAGTTTCAATTAATGGCTCAAGCTTTATTTAATTCTACGCATACTTACTACCGAACCAGGTTTAATTTCAGTAATATCATCATACATAACATGACTGTCATACTTTTTAATGAACAACCACTTGTTTGTTTCACGGGACCACTCTTTCATTTTTATCAATCTGAATGTTCCTTTAAGTTTTTCTCCGTTTAAAGATAGCTCCATATGACCTTTTTCATAAGCATCCTTAATTTTATTCTTGGAGGTATACTCACCCCTATCCCATATTATAACTTCCCCGGCGCCGTATTTACCCTCCTGGATATTTCCTTCAAAGAACATATAACTCAAGGCATGTTCTTCAACCTCAATCGCCAGTCTTTTATCTGCGGGGTTGGCGGAAGGGCCTTTAGGAATTACCCAGCTTTTTAATACGCCCGAAATCTCAAGCCTGAAATCGTAATGAAGCGTGCTGGCCTTATGCTTATGCATTACAAACTTCGGCATTCTATTTGAGTCCTCCCCCCTTTTCCCCAGGGGAACTTTTTATGGCATTAAACTTATCATTAATTATCATCACCATAAAGGCGCTTATGCACCCCGTCCAGTTTATTATTATATCGGTCATCACCATTCGCCTGCCCGGTATAAAATTCTGGTAATATTCATCAATGACCGAATATACGGCGGCTATAATAACGGCTGTAAACCTTCCCTTACCGGTTTTTTTGAAATTAGGTGCTATAAGTAGAGTAAGAATGAAAAAAACAATGAAATGCGCAGCGCCCCTTATGTAATGATCAATATGCAAAAAAGGCGTCCTTAAATGTGGAATGGACGATAATGCGAATATAATACCAGCCCATATTACGGGAGGGGTTACTTTTTTAATTTTTTTCATAATTTAAAACGAATAAGGCCGCTGAACGGAGTTTCATGAATTCCGGTACTACTTATAACAGCTAAAAACCTATTTTCTTGCCGGGTTTTTCCGAAGGCTTTATCCTGCCGTGTTTCTTTTCATACTTTTCTATATTTTCATTCAGGGCCATCTGAAACCGCTTGGCCTGCCCCGGAGAAGAAATTATCCGGGAAATCACCTTTGCCTTATCGGACCCCGGAGGCATAAAGATGAAATCCATAATAAATTCATCCGGAGAATGGGAAATAAACCCAAGGTTTGCAAAGTTCCCCATTGCTGTATCCTCATCCATTTTTATCTTTATTTTTTTTTCTTCGCTGTTGTCCAATTTTCTTACCTCCCTGAATCCCGTTTCCCAATCTACATATTCATGTTCACCTTTTCTATACCTTTTAGGTGCCATCTTTAATCTTTAATTCCCATATTAGCTTATTTTTTTAAAATGTGCAGGATTAACGTCACAATTGCGGAAATTACAATTGAGGATGTTATTGGCAGATAAATTGAAATATTTTCTCTTTTTATATATATATCTCCGGGAAGGCGGCCCAACCCAAAATTCACAAGAACTCCTGCAGTTATCATAAATATCCCTGCCAGTATTAATATCCTCGCTAAGGGATTCAATTCATCCTTCCCATATCCTGACTTCACTGGTTCTGGCATTTTCCTTAACCTTTATACCGGATGGAACATTTACCGCAACAGATATTTCTCCGGACTCTTCAGTTATAAACAACGGATGGAATCCGCCTGCTTCTATAAACCTTCTGTTTGGCTGAATTAGCGCTTTCTGTTTTTCAGCAAGTTTTAATAACTCGTTAAATTTAAACAAATATATTCCTTTTTTTAAATTCCACCATCCATATTCATCTTCCTCGCTTTTTTTCTCCGGCTTGAGGGGTTTATATTCCGCTTTTTTGTACTCACTTCCTCCAAAATCAATCTCTCCGCCTGCAGAAATACTGTAAACCCTGCCTACAGTCAGTTCAGCATAAAATTTATGCTCCTGCTTTTTAGCATACACCTTATCAGTAATAAACTTAGCGGTTTCTTTCCCTTTCAATATTTTCATAAATTTACTCCTCTTTTCCCATTATTTCATACGCCAATCTTTTACCCAACTCCACCCCGGGCTGATTAAAGGGATCTATTCCCATCATCCTGCCCGATATAACACAGGATGCTTGCAGCTGGTATAAGAGTTCACCTATATTATAGGCATCTATTTTAGGAATTTCAAACGTCATATTAGGGCGTTTTGCCCTGGTTAAAGCCTCCCTGGTTCCCTTGCATTCTGCATTAAAAAGCTCCCTGAGGGATTTTCCTCCAAGGAAATGGTCAGGGTAATCTATCTTCATTTCCGGGTTTCTCTCAAAAACCTCCAAAAATGAAACTGTCTTATCATTAGGTCCCTCCATATAAAGCTGGATTTGAGAATGCTGATCGGTCGTTCCAACTGCCTTTACCGGCGTCGGGCCGGTATTTTGGTTTTTTCCCAGAGATTCTGCCCACAGCTGTCTGAACCAATCAGCCGCCGATTCCAGTCTTTTAGAATAGGGCATAAAAACATTGATATTTTTACCCTTATTCTTGTAGAAATAATACTGCAGGGCGGCATACAAAACAGGCACGTGCTCGTTTTCCATTGCATCGACAGCGCCTTCAAGCAGCTTTACCGTATCAATTCCGCAGCATGCCGCCGGGAAAAGCCCCACTTCCGACAACACTGAATATCTTCCACCTACATTTTCAGGAACAGGGTAAGTTTTTATGCCATTTTCAGAACTGAATCTTTTCAGAAACCCCTTTTTTCCCGTAGTTATTACAAGATTATCTCTCCAGTTTTCGGTAGAATCTTTTAATTGTTTCAGAAAGTAGAAAAAATTTGCCAGTGTTTCGGCAGTAGAGCCTGATTTTGTGATAACATTAAATAAGGTATCTGACGGGTCTATCAAATCCGATAAACTCTTTGTCCAATGCGGATCCACGTTATCCAATACGAAAAACCTTGGATAAGGGTTGTTTTTTTTATAATTATAAAAATAATCATTTAAAGCAGACTGAAGCGTTATATTTCCAAGAGCTGATCCTCCTATTCCAATTACTACGAAGTTTTTAAATTTCTTATAATCCTCAGCCTCCTTTTTTATTTTTTCAGCTTCCTTAAATCTCAACGGGAGCTGCATAAAACCGGGTTTCTTCTCTTTTATCTTTTCCAGATGTTTTCTTGCTGTTTCTTCCAGTGACCCCAATTTTTCCCGGCTTATTCCCTGCGAACCGATTTTGGAACTTAAGCAATTTTCATAGTTTAATTCAATCATTTTCCTTCCTTCCCTTTTATTGTAGAATTTACAACCTTTTGCCGGTTATTTACCAGCATCTTAAATACTGCAACCTTTTACATTTTCAATATTCAGCACAAAATGGTTTTCTTTGTACAAACCTCGCTCTGCCTCGCTCTGCCTTTATTTCCCCTTTTTCATAAATTATCTCTCCGCGGGATATCGTATACTTGAGCGCTCCTTTAAGTCTGCCTGATAAAGCAGGGTCAAAAACCGCAATATCCGCGTCGGAACCCTCCCGCAAAACTCCCTTTTCAGGAAAGAGACCAAATATGCGGGCGGGGTTCGTTGAGGTTAACAAAGAAACCTGCTCCATTTTCATCTCTCTTTTTAACACAGCCTCATTATAGAGTTTTGAAAAAAAACCATATTCTGAATTACTACCCTCCGGGCTTACTATATCAACCGTCTCCTCAAGAACTGCCCGCCACAACTCATAAACATCCTTCTTTTTCTCAAACGAACCCCTATCCGGATGGATCTTTTCATTATTTTTATTCTGCAAAAGCATAAGACTATGAAACGAGACATCCGAAAAAACATCCATCCCTCCTCTTCTTAAGCGCCTCAATTCCCTAACACCTTTTCCGGTGTTTATATTTTTTATATATAGCGGCGATCGGGCTTCATCAGCCAGAAGGCACGTTTTAAGAACCATCTGCCTTTCCGTAAAATCAATTTTTCTTCGCTCTCTAATAATATTCTCGCTTTTTTCAGTTTTTAAAAAACATGAACACTTTTTGAGTGATTTATAATTATCAAAATCAAAAACGGCAAGGATATTTTCTCTTCGGGCAAACTTCAGCAATTTATATATATTTATGTCATATTCTTCAGTCAGAGGCATAGAGACATTAAAGCTGGTTATTCCTTTTCCAGCTGCTTCTGTAATCTTCTTATAAACCCCCTCATGACCTATGTCTGATACATATAAATGAAATGAAAAATCAAGAATCGAATCCTTTCCGGCTTCATCTATTTCTTTCTTTAAACTTTTGCTTTTTACCCCCATTTCAGCATGGCCAATTAAAGTTGTTACTCCGTTTTTTGCCGCTGATGACGATAGTGTAAAATATTTGTCTTTGCCGTTTACCGGGCACATATCAGGCGCAATAAAACCGGGAAGAAGATACATCTCCCTGGCATTTATTTCAATTGCCCCCGAAGGAGTACGTATTGATGAGCCTATTTTTTCAATTTTTCCTGAGGATATCAGGATTTCTCCCGGGGATACACCTGTTTCTCTAACTATACGTCCCCCCTTTATTACTATATCCTTCATCAAAACCTTATTTTATTTTTTTTTATTTCTTTAATTCTGTTATTTTCATCAGCAATAATAACCCTGACATCAGATTCAGCTCCTTCTTTAATCCAGGACGAAGAAAACACAATCAATCGGTCTCCGGGCCTGCCTTTTTTAGCTGCGCCTCCGTTTAACCCCACAGTTCCGGAGCCTTCCAGGCCTTCAATAACATATGTTTCAAAACGCTCCCCGCTAGTGATATTTACAACCTTAACCATTTCAAACGGTTTTATATCCGCTTCATCAATAAGAGAGCTGTCCAGAGTTATACTGCCGGAATAGTTAACGTTATTCTCAGTAACTTTCAGGTTATGAAGCTTTGATCTTAAAAATTTTCTTAACATATAATTTAAATTTACCGTTATTCTAAATAGGCAAAAACAGCTTATCCTTTACAATGCGTATTCATTAACGGCTTTTTTCATATACTCCCATTTTCCTGAATTTTTTATAGCGCTTTTCGTTTAAGTTTTCAGGTTTGGTTCTTTTCAATGCGCTGTTATGATGTACTATTCTTTTCTTTAATTTATCAAACATGGCATCATAATCCCAGTGGGCGCTCCCGGAGGGTTCTTTAACAACCTCATCTATGACACCCAAATCATAAAGATTCTCAGCCGTCAGTCGTAATTTTTCCGCAGCCTTTTCCGCAAGGGTTGAGTCCTTCCAGAGTATGGCGCCGCATGCTTCAGGTGTGCATACAAAATATACGGAGTTTTCAAGCATCAGTATCCTGTCGCCAACGCCCAGCCCCAGTGCCCCGCCGCTCCCCCCTTCCCCGATAATAACAACCGTTATGGGGGTTCTAAGTCCAATCATCTCCTTCAAGTTTGTGGCTATAGCTTCCGCCTGTCCGCGCTCTTCGGCCTTTATTCCCGGATAAGCGCCGGGTGTGTCTATAAAATTAATTACCGGGATTGAAAATTTTTCAGCCAGCTTCATTAACCTAAGGCCTTTGCGATAACCTTCCGGATGAAGCATTCCGAAGTTTCTTTTTACATTTTCTTCAGGGCTTTTCCCTTTTTGCTGGCCTATAACCATATATGCCTGACCATTTAACATTGCCATTCCCCCGACGACTGCTTTATCGTCACCAAACTTGCGGTCTCCGTGCAGCTGGAAAAATTCTTCAAATATACCTTCTATGTAATCCAGGGATCGGGGCCGCATTGGATGCCTGGCCAGCTGAACCTTCTGCCATGGTGTCAAATCCGAGTATATTTTTTTTACAAGTAATTCTCTTTCCTTTTTTAAATTTTCAACATTAGCTGCGTCACCTTCAGAGCCCGTATCCTTATTCTTTTTTTCTATACTCTCTATCTTCTCGTTTATTTTTATAATCGGCTTTTCAAACTGTGGAAATTTTGCTTTTATTCCGGGCATTAAAACGCTCCTCTGTAAATCACTCTTAGAATACGTTCTTCCTTATCTTCATTCATAATTCCTGTAACGCCAAAATCAAAACTTAGAAAATCCTCCAGGTTATATCTGAACCCCGCATTTACATATGCGTCGCCTCCTATTGCCTTTCCTTCTGCCATTAACATAAAATCCGGCCCAAGCATGAAAGTGGAGTTTACAAAACCGGTCACTTCTTCGCTTTTATCACCATCAGATGAATAGTCGGCGCTTACTCCTGCGCTGACGTCCAAACCGGGTGCAAGATACTTCTGCGTCATAACAAGAAAAAAACCTGTGGGAGGATACTGATAAGCTTCCTCTTCCTCATTGTACTTCCCGGTGCCCTGCTCGTCAAAACCGACGCTTATTGCCGGCCATTTTCTGCTCCCTCCATATACCGGTATTTTTACATAAAGATAAGGCCTTCTTATATCCACGTCTCCGGTTCCGACCACCCCTTCCGCGTCAAAACTTAGCCCGAGAGTCAGATTCTTTATTATCATCCCGTAAAAAAGCCTTGTTAGTATTGACCCCTGGTCATACAGCCTGAATGAAAGGTCATATGTTTCAAAATCAATAGCATGCGCCGTAGGAGTATCAATCACTTCCACGGTCTGCGAAGAATGGGCAGAAGAGTTAAATATTACTATGAAAACTGCAAGTATTATTAACTTATTCATCTTTTTTCCTTAAAGCAGGTTCCACTTCATACGCCCTGAGCCTTGCTCCCGAACCCTTAAAACTGCTCCCCAGAAGCGGCCTTATGTAGTCTTTAAACTTCCCGGTTACGTAATTCCCATCATTGTTTATAAATTCATCGGACATAACCTTTGTCTTTGCAGCAATCCTATCAAGTTTGACGAGATTGTATTCAACTGCATAATCTCCCACTCGGTTTATAGTAACGGAGCCGGTTTTATTTTCCCCTACAGCATAATAAACAGCCATTTCGCCAACTTCCCTTGCTTCACTTTTATCAACTTCGCTTGTGCACACCCCAAAAGAACGCTGAAGATATCCAAATGTATCCGCCCTTACACGGCCTATATCCGTATTATTCTTGATAAAACCCTTTAGTGTATCGCCCAGAGAACCGCAACCGGAAAGCTGTATATTTCCGTGAGCATCCTTTTCAACCTCATCTGCTAACTTCGCAGCTATCGGTGTACCTTTTTCATCCTGTATGCCCTCCGACACAGCAACGACACATCTTCCGTATTCGTTATAAACTTTTTTGACATCCCTAATAAAATTACCAGTGCTAAATGCCCTTTCCGGAAGATAAATAAGATGCGGGCCGTCCTGGCTGCATTTCGAAGCCATTGAAGATGCAGCGGTGAGAAATCCTGCATGCCTCCCCATAACAACCGCTATATAGACCCCCGGAAGCGACCTGTTGTCAAGGTCAAGTCCCGAAAAGGCCTCAGCAACAAACCGAGCCGCCGAGGGATACCCGGGAGTGTGGTCATTTAATACAAGATCATTATCTACTGTTTTCGGAATATGAACCGCTCTAATATCATAATTTTCTCCGCAGGCGAATTCCTCGACAATACGAAGAGTGTCCGATGAGTCGTTGCCTCCAATGTAAAAAAAGAATCTTATGTTGTGGGCTTTAAGCACCTCAAATATTTTGCGGCAGTATTCTTTACCCGGTTTATCTCTCGTTGACAGCAGAGCCGAAGATGGTGTTTCCGCAATCATCTCAAGATTATTGCTTGTTTCCCTGGAAAGGTCTACAAGCCTTTCGTTTATTATTCCGTTTACCCCGTTTAATGAACCATAAATATTCTCTATGTTTTCATACTCTTTTGCTTTTAACACAGCCCCGGCCAATGATTGATTTATTACAGCCGTAGGCCCCCCTCCCTGAGCAATTAACATATTTCCTTTCAAATTATCCATTATTAACCTCGCTTTCTTTTTCTAACACAGCCGAGCTGTTTTTCCCGGCCAGGGCTACCGACTCACTACCCAGTGTTGTCTTTAGCTCCTTCAACATTGATTCACTCATTCTTGTTTTTGTCCCTGTAGCTATCTTTACAGTATCATATTTTTTTGTCCTAACTTCAAATTCCACTGAAATATCACCCGGATATTTTTTAATTATCTGTTTTAAAACCCGTATCCTTTTTTTATCTGCGTTAAAAGAATCAATCTTTAAAACCATTTTATTAACAAGATTGTTTTTTGCCTCTTCTATCGGAAATATTTTTTCAATTACACACTGCTTCTCCCCGCGTCTTTCATCTATGCGCCCCGTTATTACTATCATCCTGTCAACAGGAGTTTCACTGTCTAATTTTTCATTGTAAACGCCCGGAAAAGCAACCGCTTCAATTGAATCCGACAAGTCTTCTATGGTATATATAATCATGGGGCCCATCCTCGACTTTATTTTTCTTCTCCCCTTAATCATGCCTCCAATGGAAACTTTTGCGCCTGACTTAACATTATTCTTTATATTTTTCAACTCACCGGATGTCAATCCGGCTATATCTTCGTTATAATTTGAGAGGGGGTGTCCTGAAAAATAAAAGCCCAGTACCGACTTCTCATTATTTAGAAGTTTATTTTCATCCCATTCTCCAGCGTCATTAATTTCAACTTCCGGCACATCGCTTCCATCTATAACCTCAAAAAAAGATCTCTGGCCCGTTTTAAGATCTTTTTGATACTCTGCAGCCTGTGACATAGCTGCGTCAACCGTGTTAAAAAGAGGCCGCCGGCCGATATTATATGAATCAAAAGCGCCCGCTTTTATTAAACTCTCAATAACCCTTTTATTTACTTTCTGCATATCTACTCTGGTGCAAAAATCATAAAAAGACTTAAAGTCGCCGTCTTTATCTCTCGCCTCTACAACCGACTCAATCGCCTTTCTTCCAACATTCTTAATTGCGCTTAATCCGTATCTTATTTCACATTCTCTTTCTATTGTGAAATCCGTATATGATTTATTTATATCAGGTTTAAGTATTTCAATCCCCATCTCTTTGCATTCTTCCGTGTACAACACCACTTTATCGGTATTATCCTGATCGCACGTCAGCAGCGCACACATATATTCTGCAGGATAATTTGCCTTTAAAAATGCAGTCTGATATGTAATTTTACCGTATGCAGCCGAATGCGACTTATTAAACCCATAAGCCCCGAATTTTGAAAGATTATTGAAAATTCTTTCTGCCTTCTTTTTAGAGATGCCGTTATTTGAAGCTCCGTCAATAAATTCATCCTTTAAATTATCAAGCGCTTCCGTTATCTTTTTGGACATGGCTTTGCGCATATCATCGGCCTGAGAGGGGGTAAAACCAGCAAGTTTCCTGGCAATCTGCATTACCTGTTCCTGGTATAAAACTATACCGTACGTTTCCTCAAGAATATCTTTAACTGAATTATCAAAAAACTCTATATCCTCTTCGCCGTTCTTCCTGTCAATATATTTGTCAGTCATACCGCTGTTGAGAACCCCGGGCCTGTATAACGCAACCAGGGCAATTATATCCTCAAATCTGTTTATTTTCATTCTCCGCAGCAAAGACTGAAATCCGCTGCTTTCAAGCTGAAAAACCCCTGTAGTTTTTGCATCGGAAAGAAGCTTAAATGTTTTTTCATCGTTCATTTCTATTTTATCGATGTCAAAATCCCTATTACCCCTTTTCTTTATTTTTTCAGCGGCTTTATTAATAACCGTCAGATTCTTTAAACCCAAAAAATCCATTTTCAAAAGACCTAATTCAACAAGATCATCACCTTCAAATTGGGTCACCCCCCTGTTTTCGCTGTTTATCCCCCTGGGGACATAACTGGATAATTCCTCCGGGGCAATGACCACACCGGCTGCATGAACCCCGGGCTGGCGTTTACTGCCTTCAATAGTACGGGCTATTTCCAGAGCCTGCTTTATTCTATCATTACTTTCATATGCTTTTTTAAGCAGCTTGTTTTCCTCCAATGCCCTGTATATTGTCGTATTATTGGGTATAAGTTTTGAAATCTTATCTGCCTCCTCATACGGTATTGAAAGAACCCGGGCAACATCTTTAAAAGCGGCCTTCGCCTTAAGCGTTGAAAAAGTTCCTATCTGGGCAACCCGTCTTTTTCCGTATTTGCTCTTTACATATTCAATAACCCTGTCACGGCCGGTATCCGAAAAGTCTATATCAAGATCAGGAAGTGTCTTTCTGGCAGGGTTAAGAAACCTCTCAAAAAGGAGGCCGTACTTAATCGGATCCACGCTTGTTATTCCCAGCAGATAGGAAACAATACTTCCGGCTCCGCTGCCCCTTCCGGGGCCTACCGGAATACCTTTTTCTTTTGCATATTTAACAAAATCCCAGCATATAAGAAAATACCCCGGAAACCCAAGGCGGTTAATTGTATCCACCTCCGATTCCAGTCGTTCTTCTACCTCAGAAGGTGGATTTTTACCATATTTTTCAGTCATGCCTTCTCTGCAGAGTTTTTTCAAGTACTCTCCTTTTGACATGTTTTCAGGGATATTATATTCAGGTAAATAATAATTTCCGAACTCAAATGTCAGATTGCACCTCTCGGCAACCTTTAAAGTATTACTTACGGCCGGGGGATAATCCTTGAAAAGCTTTTTCATCTCCTCCGGGGACTTTAAATAATAGTCGCTGCTGGAGAATTTCAACCGGTTGGGGTCGTCTATTTTACTTGCCGTACCGACGCACATAAGAATTTCCTGCGCGTAGGCATCATCTTTATTTATGTAGTGGCTGTCGTTAGTCGCTACACATTCTATTTTGAGCTCGGAAGATATTTTTTTAAGAGATTCATTTACCTTTTCCTGCTCTTTTAATCCGGTTTTCATCATTTCCAGGAAAAAGTTCTCCTTTCCGAATATTTCGGCCATAAAACGCGCTTCTTTGAGAGCCTTATCATAATTCCCTGATATTATTAACTGGGCAATTTTGCCCTGAATGCATCCTGATAGTGCTATGAGGCCGCTGCTGTAGTTTTTTAGAATTTTGTTGTCAATCCGCGGTTTATGGTAAAAGCCGTCCCTGTAGGCAAGTTCATTCATTTTCGTTAAATTTAAATACCCTTCTTTATTCCTTGCAAGGAGTGTTATATGAAAATTTTTCTTGTTTTTCGGTTTTTTGTTTCTGTGAGACCCGGAAGACCTATAAAACTCACACCCTACAATTGGTTTTATACCATGTTTCATGCAGGCTTTATAAAACTTTACCGTCCCGCACATATTTCCGTGATCTGTAATCGCCAGCGCCGGCATTTTTAACCGCGCTGCCTTTTCAACAAGCGGTTCGATTCGGCATGCTCCGTCCAGAAACGAATAATCCGTGTGATTATGAAGATGTACAAATGCTGAATGTTTCATTTACCGCCTTTTTATATTTTTATAAATAAGATTTCTGCCTTATAATTTTATAAATTTCTTTTCTTCAGTCAAAATTTCAAAAGGATATTGTCCCTTATCATTTCTACTGCTCAACGCACTGGCCGCTTTCTTTGTCAAAGAAATGTATTTTTTCAGGTTTGAAAATAAGTTCCAGCTCATCTCCGGCGCTGACCCTGTTGGTTCCTTTAGTTTTCATGACAACCTTGTTTTTACCTATGTTTGCATGAATATGATTTTCGCTCCCCATCGGTTCTTCAGTTATCGCAGTGGCGTTTATTACATTTTCAGAAGTTGTCATCTGCGCATATATTCTGTCTATTATATCCTCCGGCCTGACACCTATTGTAAGCTCTTTACCAATATAATTCCCTAAGAAATCAAAGGCGGTTTTGCTTAGAGATATATTCAAACCGTCCCCTATAATTTCAAAACTGTCTTTCCCGGGACTTACTGATACATCTATAAAATTCATTGCGGGAGATCCTATAAAACCAGCCACAAATCTGTTTTTAGGGTTGTTATACAGCTGCACGGGTTCATCAACCTGCTGAATAAAGCCATCTTTCATAACAACAATTTTATCACCCATGGTCATGGCTTCAACCTGATCATGGGTTACATAAATCATTGTAGTCTGAAGCTTGCTGTGAAGCTTTTTTATTTCAACTCTCATCTGAACTCTGAGTTTCGCATCCAGGTTAG
>PWEK01000015.1 GCA_003553445.1 Elusimicrobiota bacterium | reverse complement strand
TAAGACCTGTCCACGAGTACAATACGAACCTGCTACTCAATTCTTTTGAACCCATCAATTTGAAAACAAATGAGGTGAATTAGTTCTCCATGGGCATATTCGATAAAATCAAAAGTTCAGTATCAGGTGGAGATGATAACGAGGGTGGCTCTTTCGAACCTGCCGCTCGTTTTGAGAACGAAAAACTTGATGTCGAGAAACAACTTGATGTCGAGAAACGGACGGGGATTATCGTCGAGCATTATGATGACATCACCACTGAGCAAGCCGAACAAATCGCCAAGATCCTGAAAAAAGAATTGGCTGACGAAGACGGGTTCAGCGACCGTAAGGTACGAGAAAAAGTAGAAAACGAAATCGGGCTACCTGCTGATCTTGCTGATCGAGTTGTCTGGAATGAACGTGCTTCAATTCAAATATCGGCCAGAGTGGCGAATTATATCCATCGGCTCTGTTGAAATCCTTCAGAGCTGATGCGAACTGCGTGCTGAATACAAAGCGCGAATGTGGCACTGACTGAAAGCCGATCTATGAAGGAGAGTAATCGGTCAGTGCAGATATTGTAGTTACTCAACTACTGATAACAATATGACGGTGGTACAAAATATACATTTCCCAAACAGGTGTTTAGATAGGAGCACACCAGAAAGTATTTGCTTATATGTATGATCGTCCGACATATGAAAAGAAGAGCCCTTCTTACAGGAGCAAGTGCAGCTATGTTGGCGGGATGTCTTACCGGTAGTAACAACGGCGATGGTAGTAACTATGAACAATGTGATGCGAAGTTCATTCGAATTGATGAATTGCCGGGTAGTGCTCAGGAAGAGGTGATGGCTGCGATCGAGAACGACGAATATGAAACAGACAACAATCTCATTCTTCCAAAACTACTAGATATCGATGAATCCTATCTCGTATACAGCGATGACGAACCCTCTCTCCACCGTAATGCTATTTATTACAGTATGATAATTGAAAAGCACGGAGATGAGAAACGGCTACTCCTCGATAAAGAGTATCCCCCGGTAAACGAACGGTTGGGTGTGGTGAATAAGACGGACGATGACCTTTCCCTAGAGGTTCGCATTGAACACAAAGGAAAACAGGAGATACTCGTTGAAGAGACGATCAAACTCAAATCCGTGGATGGTGAGGAGCCACCTGATATATATACATCTGGATCACACAACCACCATTTTGACGACGTTGATTACCGGTACGGGCCGCACCGTGCAAAACTCAGAGGAGAAAATTTTTCCGAAGAATTCACATGGGAGTACAACCCGTTTATTGGTAACGACAATCACCATATTATAATTTCTGAGGAAGATATTGGTATTATGTATGAACATTTTGACTCAATGTACTGCAGGTGGGATAGTCAAGGAAATTTGATATAGCGAGTTGTCGTGCTGCATCCACGCTCTGTATGCAGCACGACGCAGGAAACCTATCATCACTTGAGAATTTCAACAGAGCCGGGATGTTCCATCACCGCTCTCCTTTGCGAAAGTCAGAAATGTACTGCGATACCGTTCGTTGGCCGACTCCGATCGCGTTAGCTATCTCTCCGTTATCGAACCCATAGCAAGCAAGGAAAGCGGCCATCGCAGCGTGTCCATCGGCTGCAACGACCGCTGGAACACGCACTCGTTCACACGGGTCTGAACCCGACTCACGCCACGCTAACGGCGGCTCGATGCCGACTCTCTCATGGATCGTCGCCCACAACGCAGCACGGTCTGTCGCCTCACGCCCGTTGCCCTCGAACACGACTGTTCCCAGTGGGGTGTCCTGGTGAGGGGAGTCAGCTGCCCACACTGCGTCCTCTTCTGACTCGATGTTGGTTCCAATCTGCTCGACGATCCCAGCAGGAACGAACACTGCGTTCCCTCGGAACTTGTAGACTGTCCCACTGTCGAACCCCTCGTGTACCTTGATTTCTGGCGGCATTACACAATCTGTGTATGTCTTTAGATTGAGGGGGGATAAATGTACACAAATCGTGTAACCTCTCGAATCAACCTACTCGTATTATCTGGTGAAAATCAGGATTTCCGATAGGGGGTTCTCGCAAGTATCATTGATACTCAACACCGCACACACCACCACCAGAGTTTTCGCTAGCACCTGCGGTGCGGTCAGCCGAGCGCAGCGAGGCTCTAATTCTCATCCTGCCTCCGCGCGTCAGGCGGTAGAGGGGGTGAGGCCCCCGAAAAGGGGGGAGACCCCCCTCTCAGAAGCACTGGAAACGATGGGGTGTAGCGCGACACGCCGTGATAGTGTTGCCACTCACTAGGAGTCGGCTATCTGTCGAGAATCACCGAGGTCTCGTCGTCGTCATCGGGGCCGTCGCAATCGTCGAGCCACGGGAGGTCTTCGGACCCGCCAGTTCGCCGCTCCCATTCTTCAACGGCAGTACGAAGCGCAGCCACGTATGCTGCCGTTCGACACCACTCGTCGTCCTCAAGGAGATCCGCTGCCTCATTGATCGGGGTCAGAGACCCGCCACACTGTTGTCTGTCATCGCTGATCGGTGTTTCTGGGGAGTCTTCGCCCTTGTTGTCCGACGAATCCTCAACAGGCTGTGGTGGGGCCGTACGCGTCGTCGTGGCTGCGGCCTCTGATGCTGATGATGACGACGAACCGCCGAACGAACTCCAGGTATCTCGTGGAGCTGGGGGCGTCTGCTGCTGTCCCGCGACCGCTGGTCCAGCAGATGATCCACCTAGCGTCGATCCAGATTTGATATTCTCAGTATCCCAAACCTCTGTTATCGGTCGATCGTGGTCGTGTCTCTCAGTGCAATCACCACACTCACACTGGTGATTATGCGACTTATCGCTCTCAGATGATGCTGAGTCTGTGTTCTCGGGGGTTTCACCCGTGTTTTGAGTCGATATTTCGGCATCGCAGGTCGCATTTGAGACGTTAGCGAATTTGACACCGAGGAGTTTCGGGGAAGCATCACAGAACGACGCCAAGCACTTCTCCTCAACACCATCGGGGATGTAGCAGTTG
>PWEK01000060.1 GCA_003553445.1 Elusimicrobiota bacterium | reverse complement strand
TCAAGAGAGAGGCGGTGAAGTTTGCCATCCCGGTGAGTCGAACGCCAACTTCATGAAAAACGACGTTTACGAACGCGATCTCGAAGCTGGCTATCACGAAAAAGGCGAATGCCTCGACGACACCGAAGACGGTTGTGTGATTCATGACCTCTTTGGTGGGTTTGGTGGTATTCCTGGGAAGTTCATGCGTCGACCAATCCAGTTTTCGCCTGTTCGTTCGAGCGTCGACTACACTCGCGGGCAAGCTGAAGGCCACTATAGACGGCTCAACAGAAACGTGGTGTCTCGAAACGATTCCGATAACCGCGAACCACTACGGAACGCCGAGCTTGATGCTATCGCCAATCTCGACGGTTCGTGGCACTTGAGCTTCCGAGAGATGAAACCGGAGTTCATCGGGTTGCTGATTGCCGGTACTGAATTCCTCCAAGAACACCAGACAGACTTCATGCACCAGCTCGCCGGAGCGCGGAATTTCGGCTCTGGTATCGTCGACACCGGCTTAATCAATCCGCTATACACTGAAAGCGAGTTCAAACGCGTGTTTGACCGGGCCAAAAAGTCAACTGTTGGCATGGATGAAAAAGACGAGCAATGGGAGGAAACGTACCGTCCAGCCTTCCTACAGGCTCTCGACGACCGAATCGAGTCTGACGGCTTTCTAATCGACGAATAGGGATTTCACATGACAGACAAACAAATGCTCGATGTCTACCGGCATGATGCTCACAAGATGCGTGGTAGATCACACGCCGCAGGAGAGACGACAATTCAGGGCGTAGTGGTCAACAAATCAGTACCGTATGGTGCTGATGGAGATGCGTCGGCTCTCAGCCGCCCGAACGGGAAGCCCAACACGACAATGGAAGACGAACAAACTCACTACCGGATGTCGATGCTGGAAGGCGACACCAGATATGATTCAGATTCGTTTTCCTTGCAGTCGAATCAAGGCCAGCTGCATAGCCTACTCGCCATTGATGATGCCCAGAGGATGCACCGAAACTGGCTGGAATCGCGTGTTGTGTCCGCGTTCAATGAGTCGACGCATTACCCATACACGTCACTCAAATACCACACGCTTCTTGTAGCGGCCTTAACCGACTGCTACCGTAACAACATCGGATTTAGTGAACTGTATCTCGTTGTTGACGGTGCCAACGAGATCGTCACTCACCGAACAATCTACTCCGGTGATCGCTTCTCGTTGCGTCTTTCTGCCACCGCAGACGGCGAGTGTGCCAACATTCCCTCGACACCGTTTAGATCGTGGGCTGGAACTTGGAGCAGACTCACCGACCACCCACTCGAAACAGATCACGACAAGTTCGATATGATGCTCGATGCCAACCTTCGACGGATCAGCGCATGGAGTACCGCACTCCAATACCTCGAAGATTACGAACAAAGAAATTGGGTGGCTGCAAAATGAGCAAACTCCAACAAGTCGTGTTTACTGTCGAGATGGATTATGCCGGTCATCCGTACTATGTCAGCGGGAACGCCATCCTACACGCGATGGCGTCTGATCTCGACTACGAGACACAAAGACAAATCAATGTAAGCCACGGCATGTTTGCACCCGGTCAGTTCGGCAAATATCCATCAGAACATTCGGGTAAAGGAACACGCCCTGGAATGGGTAGTTCAATACCTGATGTCGAAGCTTACGATGACTTGTTCCTGACTCGAAGCCCACAACAGCAGTGGCTACTCGACTCTCGGCCGAGAGATGCGCTTAACGTGCCTGATGTGAAGGTCCAAGGCGAGCGGCCTATCATGGCTCGAAACACGCACATAGGAAAGCAAACGACGTGGTACATACATGCCTACATCACCGCACGTGATGATTCGATATTACCGATCTCGGAGAGCGTTCTCGACGATCTTCAGTTCGGCGGTGCCCGAAACTACGGCTACGGTGCTACAAGCCTAAAAGACTCACAGGTAGTCGATCTTGACAAACTCGATTACTCACGGCTTGAGACCGCCGACGACTACCTCATCGAGCTGGTGACGCCCTACGTTCTCGAAAGCGAGTACGAACACGTCGACAACCACGACGTGCCGTGGTGGTGGGAATGTACTGACGACCGCCTCCGCCGCCGAACAGAACAGATCGTCGAACAGCGAGAACGAAACACGCTTTCGACAGTCGATCACGGACAAGTAGTCGGCTATTCGGGTTCCGAACCTGTTGAGACTGCCAAAAACGGAATACTGAGAGTCGGACCGCACTCAAAATATGGCTATGGTGAACTTCGTGTTAAACCACTGTCTGGGTCGACGTAACCAGTAGTTGAAAAGAACACAATAGAACGCTTTAGAACAGTTCTAAGACAATTGAAACACCCTGTCACAACAATGAAGACATCGACTACGGTACTGAAAGACGGTTGGCGATCGGTCGAGGACGTACGCGACGCCGTCGCTTTCGACGCTGTCACCGCCTACAGTTTTCCGGCCGATAGGCTGCGAGGTGTCGACGAATGAGCCGCCGCTCACGTACCCGGGCGTCGGTTTTTATATGCTACCGGTGTCTGGTATCAGCTAAGCTAATAGGTAAGATCACGCGAGAAAGGCCGAGGTTGGACACCCTAGCCTTTCTCTCCGCGGATAATAAGCGTTGCTCCACCGAGAGCGACGCCTACGTCCATAGGACGGCCTCGCCGACCGGCGCAAGTGGCAAAAATTCAAATCCACCAATGCGACCAACGACAACGTACGACGAAACGCGAGGTAAAGCAGCAAAACACCCGACAGCGGCCAAATTCGGAGGTGTCGCCGAATGAGCCGCGGGTTCCACCTCACCGAGAACAACGCCCCGCGGAGTTGCGGCGACTGCGGCGAGCGCGCGACCGCGTATTTTCACGAAAAGGGCTTCTTCTGCGGTGGGTGTCGAGAGGCCGCGCCCGCCGAGCGCGCTCTCGCCGGTTCAGGGGGGTCGTTAGAATGAACGAAACCGACAACGCGACCATTTGCGACGTTTGTCAAAGCGAACCTGGAACCCACAACTTTGACATTTTGAAGGAAAGCGGCGGCGGCGCGGTTCACACTTGTGAGACGT
>PWEK01000108.1 GCA_003553445.1 Elusimicrobiota bacterium | reverse complement strand
ATTTTTCTTATCCGGGAAAAAGAGAGCGGATGTATTCTTTTTCTTGGAAGGGTCTCTGATCCCTCGTAAAAATCAGTTATTCCTCTCTGTCTCAAGCGCTCCTTTTATAAACTCCAGAACAAAAGACAGCACCACCGCAGCAAAGAAAGAGCCGAACAGGGCTAATATAATATTCCGGGCAAGGTTTCTGCTCATTCTCCGGGGGTTTCCCGCATAAGAGTTAAGCTGAACATCGTCTATCTTTATTCCTGCGGAGAGAACCTCCCTTGCATCGGCTTCTTTCAATAAGGTATGTATTTCCTGCAGCCTTTTTATGCGGTTTTCAAGAGCCCTCTTTGATTCTCTGGATTTTACAATACTGTTTTTTAAATCCCTGTATACCGGATTAATTCTCTGTTCCACTACTACGTTATCTTTTATTTTCTCCCAGATGTCGTTTTCGCTAAAGTGCATTAGAACCGCATCATCTACAAGCGATTTGCTTAATGTTATGGCCGGCGAATGGTTGGCAATCTCCTCTTCGTACCCTTCTATTTCGTCTTTGATAACATCCAGGTCTTCCTTGTTTCTGCTTATCTGCCTTTCGGTTTTATAAATCAGGTAAGAATTAACCCATATGTCGGCAGCCTCGGCAAGAACCTCGGGGCGCCTGCCGGAGGTTATGATATTAAGGATTGAAGTGTTATCCACTCTCTCAACACTGAATTCGGTCTCTTCTTTAACACCGGATCCCGTCTTTTCCTTAACACGATCCATAATCTGAGAAGAAAGAAGCATATCCCTGTGCATTTCTTCATTGCCGTCAACCATAATTTTTGCTGTCGAGGAATACTCCGGGGGAGTTAATACAGTAAGTCCCGCTGTCAAAAGAGTCACCACAAAAACTGCCAGTATTATAAAAACCTTCCGGTTCCACAATACCATAAACACCTCTCTTAAATCCACCTCGTCGTTTTTTATTACATCTTTATCACCGTTCACGACTGAACCCCTTTCCTATCCGTAAAGTCACGATTAAAATAATCTACCGTCTTTTTCATGCCCTCATGAAAATCGACCTCAACTTTGTATCCCAGTTTTTCCCGGGCTTTGCTTATATCTGCCTGGGTGTGCTCCACATCCCCTTTTCTTCTTGGAAGATGTTCAAACTCCAGGTCAAGTTTCATGTTTTTTAATATTTCTTCAGCTATATCAACTACGCTGTATCTGTTGTTGCAGGCGATATTGAAAACCTCGCCCGAAACACCTTCAGCCTCAGCGGCTAGAATATTTCCGTTTACCACATTTTTTACATACGTAAAATCCCTTGACTGCTTTCCATCTCCATGGACCGTAAGCGGCTGCCGGCCATTCGCCTGCTTTAGAAAAATTGGAACAACCGCCGCGTATTTGGATTCAGGATGCTGCCTGGGTCCGAATACATTAAAGTACCTGAGGCTTACCGTTTTAAGACCGAAAGAATGCGAAAAAGCCCTGCAGTAATGTTCTCCGGTGAGCTTTGAAACCGCATAGGGGGATATCGGCAGAGGCCTCTGGCTCTCCTTTTTCGGCAGCGCCGGGGTATCTCCGTAAGCTGATGAAGATGAGGCATACACAAATTTTTTTATCCCGGCCTTCTCTGCAGCCATAAGAAGATTGAGAGTGCCGTTGACATTTACATCATTTGATGAAACCGGATCATCAACCGACCTGGGTACCGATCTCAGCGCCGCCTGATGCAGGACATAATCCACATCTTCGCACAGCTTCCGCATCAAATCGAAATCCCGTATATCCCCTTCAATCAGCTCTATTTTATCCAGAACTTCTTTAAGGTTTGACTTTCTTCCGGTTATGAAGTTGTCCACTACCACTACCTTCTCGCCGCTTCTGACAAGCTCGTCAACAATATTTGAACCGATAAACCCGGCTCCTCCAGTTACAAGATATCCACCGCTCATATTCTTACCACCTTTTTCTTTTCCTCTTCATATTCAAGCGTTACTCCCCTGCAATCAAGAATAAGCTGCGATTTTTCAATTACTTCGGGCCAATCGAAAATTTCATGTTCTGTAACGATAACCACGCAGTCGTAAGACGAATAATCAACACCGCCGGCTTCAACCTTTTCAGCATCAGGAAAGCAGTTTACATAAGGGTCAATATAACTTATCCTGGCCTTCATTTTTTTCAGAAATTCAACTATTTCATATGCAGGCGACTCACGGGTGTCCCCCACATTTTTCTTATAGGAAACCCCCATAAGAAGTATGTCTGAACCATTTATACTTTTCTTTTTTTCATTTAAAAGGACACCTACCTTGCCCACCACATACTCAGGCATGGACCTGTTTATCTCTTCAGCATAATCGATAAAGTGAGGATAAAACTTATTCGACTTCGCCTTCCATGAAAGAAACTGCGGGTCAATCGGAAGACAGTGCCCTCCCAGCCCCGGGCCGGGATAAAAAGGCATAAAACCAAACGGCTTCGAGGCTGCCGCTTTTACTATCCGCCATATGTCCAGCGAAAACCTGTCGCAAAGCTGGGCCATCTCATTAATCAAACCTATATTTACGGCCCGGAATGTATTCTCAAGCAGTTTAACCATCTCAGCTTCTTCGCAGCTCTTTACGGTAACCACCTCCTTTACAATCATTTGATACAGTTTTTCTGCCAGTTCAGTTGATTTAGAGTCTATTCCCCCCACGACTTTAGGGGTGTTGCCTATACCGAACTTACTGTTGCCGGGATCGACCCTTTCAGGAGAAAAAGCAACGAAAACCTCTTGAGACGCGGAAGGATTTTTCCTCTTAATTTCCTGCAGAAGAATCTCCCTTGTCGTACCGGGATAGGATGTGGATTCCAGAATTACAATGGTTCCCCCGGAAATATTTTCCGCCACTTTTTCTGAAGCATCCACAATAAAAGAAAGATCGGGGTCCCTGCTTTTTCTTAAGGGGGTGGGGACGCATATTACTACGGCATCCATATTTTTCAGCTCTGAAAAATCTGATGTCGGGTTTAATTTTTCTGTTGAACAGAGCGATTTTATTAATTTTGAATCCACATCCTGAATATAGGATTCCCCGGAAAGAAGTTTTTTAATTTTCTTTCGCGAAACATCAACACCCGTCACTTCTATGCCCTTTAGCGCAAATTCAGCAGCAAGCGGCAGGCCGACATAACCAAGCCCCACTACTCCTATATTTACCTCACCGAGGGAAATCTTCTTTTTTAACAGCTTATAATTATCAAGTTCCATAGCTTTTGAATTTTATTGGATTTATTTTTTTGCTTAGTGACAGTCTAATTTAATTAGGCTTAATTGTCAATTAAAGCTCTTCCTGAAGGATTTCAATTTTCTCGTTTGTCCGCCGGTTTTTCATCTCAACCATAATCTCCGAATCATGATGTATTACCTTCATATACCAGAACCCCTTTAGCGATTTGCGTATACCGGTAAGGCTGTATATCTCAAGCATATCCCTTGCAAGGTCTTCGGGATCAAAGCGGCGGGACTTAACATTAGCCCAGACCTTCTCTGCCCCGGGATATTTAGATAATATAGAAAAAAAGTCGCTCTCCAAATCAACCCCCCACATATCTTTTGCCAGTTCCATGGATTTCAAAGCAAATGAAAGCACCTGAGCCGGCTCGGGGCGGTCAAGACTGTCAAAAAACCAGCCGCAGGAGGTAAAGGAATAAAAAGTGAAATAAATGAATTCCATCAGCATGTCTATCTCAATACTGCCCTTCATTGAATCAGATGCGCATTTTTCATGAAACTCTTCTCTTTTTGAATTATTCACAAGTACTGCACCGAATTCCCTGACCGCATCCCAAGGACTTACAGTGAAATACCCGGAGGCCCTTTCATTAAACAACTCAATGGCTTTTTCTCCGAGCATACCCACAGCATCTCTGAGAGGTTTGCGCCATTCAAGATCGCTGCCCCCCTCCCTTGCGCCGCAGCCGCATGCGCTGCGCCATCTCTCTATCCCGTGACTGCACGACCATGAGGAATTATCCTTCAACATAACCTGTCTCTTCACCTGGGCTTCTTTGAAGTAATCCTGGATACTGCAGACCCTTATGCCTCTCGAGGGAAGTTCACTCTTTAAAAGATAGGCAAGGCCTTTTTCCGCTCCCTTATGGTGATGCCCGAAAGTCTCGCCGTCTGTTGCTACAGGCAGAACAACTTCCGGAAGACCATTTTCCCCCATTATTTTCTCCATTTTGTCAGCCAGCTCTGACGGCTTATCAAGCATCCGGTTAAATGAAATATCTCCGGCCAGCTCCTTGCAGGAGAAAAGGACATCAATATAACCGTTTTTCTCAAAAACCCTGTAAGGCCTCCTTACATCTATGGTTCCGTCAGAAACATCCTCCCATTTACTTTCTCCGATATCCCTTACTGCCCTAGCCTGGCCCGAGGCAAGTATCAGGTACTTTATCCCGTTTTCTATAAGCTCCCTGATAACCCGGGAACTAACAGCGCACTCCGGCAGCCACATCGCAGCCGGCTCCTTCCCGAACCGCATTCGGTATTCAGTTATTCCCCATGCTATCTGAGTTTTGAGGTTTTCTTCCCTATCCAGGGGAAGTATCGTATGATTGTATGGAAGGGCGATGGCATTTGTTGTTTTTGTTGCCGCCTGGCGTATTTTTCTGTATGTTTCTATGTGATTGCGTATCATCCACCCGGAAAGGGTAGGCCCTATGTTAAAAGATATATAATTAAAATTATTTACCTTTTCTATTGAGCCTCCAATCTTTATTTCAGCCTCGGTATTTGGCAGATAACACTCATTGTATATTCTTTCGTTCCAGTTTAAGGCGGGAGAGGCGGAAGCTTCCCTTAACATCTCCCCGCTCCAGGGGTTAATTCTCGGAGGCTGATAAAAATGACCATGAATTATCACAGTTTTTTTCATAGCTGGAAATATATCACTTTCTCCCCCCCATGTCAACCTGATGTCGGGGTTATACTTTTATACTTTTGCCGGATAACGAAACTAAATTATAATATTAATTTTGAATGCATAAAAGCATAACCCCGACATTGAATAGTTTATCGGGATTTATTATAATTATTTTATTTTAAACTGTGTAAATATGCAGGAAAGGAGAAATCATGAATTCATGGATAGATAGAAATGTAGAGGAACTTAAGGATAAAAAAATTCTCTATCTCTGTATGGAGATGCTTATGCCGGAGCTTTCGATGCACGCGAGATCTGGAAATTTTAAAGGGGGGCTGGGGATACTTGCGGGCGATACAATGGAAGGCCTTAAAAAAATAGGGCTTGACGTGACCGCGGTAATCCCGATGTATAAATATGAGTGGATACAGAATATAACCGAAGATAACCGGCAGGAGATACAGACAAAAGAAATCGATTATTCCGGTGAACCCATAGAAATTGTTCATTCCCAAGACTCCAAGCCCCTTGTGCTGAATATTGAGTTTGAAGGGAAGCGTTATCCCATAAAGGTTTACCGGCTGATGAGAGCCGGAGTACCGGTTTACCTTCTGCACAACCCCGAGGTTTTCGATGTTCTATACACGGGTGACAGAAAGCAGAGGCTCAAGCAGGAGGTGATAACGGGAAAGGCCGCCGCTGAACTGCTGAATGCTGTTAACCTGAATATTGACTTTATCCATTTAAATGAAGCCCACACAGTTACAGCTGCCTGCTGCATAAAAGAAAGAGAGGAATACAGCAAAATACCAATACTCTTCACAACACACACACCGGTGGAAGCAGGTATGGAGAAATACCCCGCAGACTGGTTTAAATCAATGAATATCCCTGAAAAATATTTTGAACTCTTTCATTCGGGAGAGGTTATTGACTTCACCCACGCAGCCCTTAAGATATCCTCGCTTACAAACGGGGTTTCAAAAGAACACGGGGAAGTAACCAAAAACATGTTCCTGCCATTGAGAAACAAAATTATCGGGATAACTAACGGTTCATCCCGAAGCTGGCAGGCGCCGGAATTAAGAAACCCGGAAAATGTAAACCCCGAAATGCTTTGGGAAACAACTAAGAAGTATAAAAAGAAAGCGATGGAAGATGCTTCTTCCAGAGTCAAAAAATATTTCGGTATTGATATTAAGTTTGACGAAAATAAACCTGCTGTAGGTTTTTTCCGGAGATTCGCAGGATATAAAAAACAGTACCCCATGTTTAAAGACATCATTCATGCGGTCTGCGGGGAGAGAGGCAAAAAATACCACACCGTTTTCGGAGAACTGGTAGGGCTAGGCCTGCAGGTTTTCGCAGGAGGAATGGCCCACCCAAGCGACGAAGAAAGAAAAGAGTGGGTCCGCCACTTCTGTGAATGGACAAAATCAGAAGAACTCAAAGGAAAATTCGCTTTTCTTCCTGGATACAACCATGATATGCTCATGCATGGAGCCAGGGGATACGAAATATGGGTTAGCACACCGGAAAAAAATCAGGAGGCATGCGGCACATCAGATCAGCGCTCTGCGATGAATGGCAATATCAACATTTCAACATACACCGGCGGTGCCAGAGAATACCTGAGTGAAATAAACCCTGAATCTGCGGATGGCTCCGCTTTTTTTATTGACCCCTACGATGCCAGAACGCTTTACAGAAAACTGGAAATCGCTTCAAACCTTTTCTACAACTGTATTGAGGGCGGGGAGTCAAAATGTAAAAAAATTAAGCATA
This sequence comes from Elusimicrobiota bacterium, assembly GCA_003553445.1. GTDB lineage: Bacteria > CG03 > SLGR01 > SLGR01 > SLGR01 > PWEK01. The sequence goes on along the minus strand of PWEK01000108.1, from coordinate 39,506 downwards.
ACGCTTACCTTGCAGGCCAGAATATGATTATTGAAAATATGGCAAAAGCATATGCCAGTGAATTTTACCTAAAGGCTCTCAGACTGATAAAATGACACCCCGGGAGAAGGTGGATTTTATTTTCGGGCTTCATTTTCACCAGCCGGTGGGCAACTTCAGGCATGTTCTGGAAGACGCCTACCGGAAGGCATATAAACCCGTAATTGAAACATTTAAAAAATATGACAGCATCAGAATGTGCCTTCATATTTCTTCCCCGCTTCTAGAATACTTTAAGGAAAACCACCCCGGTTTTCTAAAAACCATAAAAGAAGAGATTGACAAGGGAAAGATTGAAATAATTTCCGGGGGTTTTTACGAACCTATATTAATTTCAATCCCTCAAAAAGACATAGAGGGTCAAATAGAAATGACCCAGAACTTCGTCAGAGAAAACCTGGGAACCCGGCCAAGGGGCCTGTGGCTTTCGGAAAGGGTCTGGGAGCCCCATCTGCCTTCACTTTTAGAAAACACACCCGTTGAATACACCGCAGTCGACGACACTCACTTTATACAGGCAGGATTTAATCCCGAAAAACTGAAAGGCTATTTCATTACCGAAGACGGCGGGAATTCACTGGGTATTTTTTCGATAAGCAAAAAACTAAGGTACATGATACCCTTTGAACCCGTATCAGGGGTAATAAAATATTTTAGAGAACTCGCTAGTTCCGAACCCCCTATGGTATGTATGCTCGATGACGGAGAAAAGTTCGGGGTCTGGCCGGGGACCGAAGAATGGGTTTTTGGCAATGAAAAATGGCTTGACAGGTTTTTCAATGCCCTTGAAGAAAACTCATCCTGGATTAAAACCCGCACTCTATCCGAATACTATGACAGCCGTCCGCCGCTTGATAGGGTATACCTGCCCGCCTGCCAGTACCACGAAATGAAAGAGTGGTCAATGCCCGCAGAGGGAACAGTGAAAATAAAGAATGTCAAGAATATACTGAAAGAAAAAGGACTGCTATCTTGCGTGGAGCCTCATTTATCGGGCGGTATCTGGAGAAATTATTTCTCTAAATACCCTGAATCAAACTACATGAATAAAAAAATGCTCTTTTTAAGCAGTCTTCTTAAAGAAAGATCCCCGAAAATGGAAAAAGAAAACCTGCGTCAGGCAGAAAAACATCTCTATAAGGCGCAGTGCAACTGTCCGTACTGGCACGGAGTATTCGGAGGAATTTACCTGGCGCACCTGAGAAACGCCATTTACAGAAACCTTAATAAGCTTCATAACCTGATTGACCCGGCTGGGCATTATTCTTCAAAGTTTCTGGATTTGAAAATTTCAGATATTGACTGTGACGGCAAAGATGAAATACTTATTGATACAGATAAAATATTTCTGTGCATTAAGGCAGAAACCGGGGAGTTTATGGAAATTTCAGATAAAAAGTCCTCTGTAAACCTTACCGATACCATCGCAAGAAGATTTGAAAGCTACCACCGGGAAATAACTGAAAGCGACAGGAAAGAAAATGGAAAATCAGAAGAAAATGAAGAAAAAAAGGTCAAGTCCATACACGACATAGAAAAGAAAGATACAGACAAATTCAAACCCTATCTTGTTTACGACAGACACCCCCGATACTCATTTAAAGACCACATAATCGATAAATCGGTTGATTTTAATCAGTACAAAAAAAACGACTATTCCGAAATCACCCTTTACAACAGCCGCCGGCAAATTATAAAAAACTCTTGTGAAAATCCTGTTGTAGAAATAATTCGAAACTTTAAACTTGGCGATTCGGAGTATGAATTAACAAAGAAAATCAAACCGCAAAGCGGAGAAAGAGGATTTTCAACGGATATTATTATAAAAAAAATAAAAGGTTCGGATTCTCATGTATTTAACTACGCATGCGAATTAAACATTTCAACTCCCGCTAACGGAAGCTGTTTAATCTATGGAAAACCATTCCCACCTACAGAACCTTCTGTTCACAAAAACTTAGAAAAAATTACCGCAGTTGATTCTGACAGAAAAATATCCGCAGAAATAAATTCAAACAGAAAGAACCTCCTCTGGAGATACCCGGTAAATGCCGTAGTGAATTCCCTTGAGGGCTTTGAACTTTCCCATCAGGGCCTTTGCCTGACAGCAGTTTATGAAACAAATCTTAAAAAAGAAAATCCGTTTTCCGTTAAAATAACTTTCCGTATAAACTGAGTTTAATATATTTTTATGCAGTTTTTTCCGGATGATTTTGCCTTGTAAAGAGCCTTATCAGAAGTTTCAATAAGTTTCTCGGGGCTTTTGGCATCTTTGGGAAAAAAGGATAAACCGATTGAAATGGTCACCGGGGTTTTCTCCCTCACCTGTTCTATTATTTTTTTCATTTTATTTTCAGAGCCCTCTTTCTGGGCGTGCGGCATATAAATGCAGAACTCCTCTCCCCCATAACGCCCCGCAAAATCCGAACCGTAAATATTATCCTTAATTATTGAAGACACATCCTCGAGAAGCTTATCACCCATGGGATGTCCGTAATTATCATTATATTTTTTAAAAGAGTCAATATCCGCCATGGCAAAGGCTATTTTGTACTTTTCTCTGCGGGCTCTCTTTATTTCCTCTTTAAGCCTTCCCATGAAGTAGCGCCGCAGGTAAAGCCCCGTGAGTCCGTCTCTTCTGGAGAGCTCTTTCACCCTTTCATAAAGCAGGGATTTTTCATATCCCAGGGTTATCTGATCTATCAGCACCTCGGCCTCGGTAAACTGCTTGCGCTTTTCAAGAGAATCGAAAACAATCATCCCCAGCCTTTTGTTCCCGGCTTTAAGCTCAAAAAAGTTGAATTTTTTATCTTTTCTTCCGGTTTCCCATTTTTCTGAAAGCCGTGCAGCCTCCTTTTCGGAAAAACCCCTGAAAAAGACCGTCTCATAACCCATGTCAGTTTTCCTGTAAAACGCCAGCCTTTTCGCCTGTGTCACAAGCTCAAGGGATTCAATGGCCTTTTGCGCTATTTCCCTGCTGTCCTCAATATTTTCCATATTCCTGGATATTTCATAGAGTTTTCTCATTCTTTCAAGGTTTCTTTTTATACCGATCATCTCCTTATTGATATTCCTTAGCTCATTTTCCACAATCTCTTTTTTCTTCTCCTGCTCAAACAATTTCCCCCTGTTTTCCCTCTCCACAGAAGCCAGCTCAGCCTTAAGTTTAAAATAAGGGAAAACCGAAAGAACCAGCGCAATAGAAAACCACCTGAATGGGTTAGGAGAAAAGGTAATAAGCAACAGGGAAAAAATAATAGCAGCCATCGAAATAAACTTAATATCAGCCTGAAGCTCAACCGCTTTCATTATAAGAAAAACAGCGGAGAAAAGGGATATATAAAGAAAAACCATGTTATACGTTAAAAGTCCCGCAGCCCCGAAAATTAAAAATATTATAAATCCCTCCAGGAAATATCTGTTTTTCAGTACCTTAAACTTATTTGAAAACAACTTTGTTTCTTCCACTTCTTTTGCCCTTGTACATCGCCTGGTCGGCGTTTTTTAAAATTGCCTCTCCCGTGGGATTTTCCGGGAAGCTGCTGCCGCCAATCGTAACAGTTACCCCCACCTCTTTTCCGTCAAAATCAAAATGCAGCCCCTCAATCTTTTTCCTGATATTTTCAGCTATTTCCCGGGCATCCTCTTTTTGAATATTCAAAAGAAGCACAGAAAATTCCTCCCCCCCGTATCTTCCAACAATATCTGTTTCCCGGACACTTTCTTTTACGGCAGCCGCCACCTTTTTCAATACCCTGTCACCCGCCCTGTGCCCGAAATAATCATTGAAATCCTTAAATTTATCTATATCCATCATAAGAAGCGAAAACTCTTCTTTAAACCTTGCCGATCTTCTGATTTCCTCATCAATGCGCTCCTTAAAGTATTTGTGAGTAAAAAGCCCCGTAAGAGAATCCCTTACTGAAAGTTCCTGAATCCTGCTGAACAACCTTGCTTTACCCAGCGCGATTGTGGAAATGGCAGCCACTGTTCCGAGCATCCTTAGATCCTGCGGAGAAAACATTTCCTCACCGCTTTCCACTCTAAGGGTTCCAAAAACCTCTTGCCTTCTTAACAGGGGACACTCAATAAGAGAAACGAAATCCTGATCCTGGGTGGAAAACCGATAATCTTTCCCGATGTTTCCTACAAGAAGCGAACTTCCCTTGCTTTTTACCCATCTGCTGTACTCATTGCCCTCCCCGGTTGTAATGATTATTTTTTTTCCGGGAAATATTTGTTTAAGGTATTCTTTTATTATTGAATAAATTCTTTCCTGCTTAAGGGTGGTGGTCAATTTAAGCGAAACCTCCGACAATACAAGGTACCTGGAGAGCTTCTCTCTCAAAACAGGGAGTTCATCCTCATACTGCTCCTTTTTGGAGTATAATATACCCAGCTCTTTCTCCCTGTTTTCAAGTTCAAGCTGAAATTTACCCCTGGATCTGTTTACCTCATCAAAAAAAGAATTTGCAATAACCGCGGTAAGCCAGTATGCCCCCATCGCCGGAAGGGCTATCCACTCCCCCGTTATCATTAATACGGCAATAGCGGCAAAAGTAGATATAAGCGCAGTTATAACCGCGCCCATAACGGAATAAAAAAGGAAAGAAAGAATAACTATGCAGTGATACAATATCAGGTGAATATGGGGATCCGGACTTTTCGTAAGGTCTATTGTTAGATATACAAAAGCCGCAACAAGAAGTGCCGCCCCGGAAAGATCTTTTATAAATTTACTCAATTATTCTTCGCAATTTTCTCTTTTTTACCTTTTACGCATATTCTTACATATTATCGCTTACTACAGCGCCTGATTCCCCTTTAAGGCTTTCCACCTCCTCAGGTATGCTTTTCATTACGGATATATCCTTTTTTACTTTCTTTCGAATCTTTTTTTTAAGCGACTTAAGTTCTTTTAACCCGAAATCGTATTCCGCCGGAATACCGATTTTGCTCTCATCCTGCAGTTCCTGAACAATCTCTGATATTTCATTTTCAAGAACGCTGACATTTTCGCGGACCTGCTTGAGTTCTATAGACTGTTTTCTCAAATATGCTATGATTTTCTCTTTTTCTACCATTGCTGATATCTCCTTTTTTAATTCTTTTCCTTCTACAAGGAGTTATTTATACTAAATCAGCGTCCGCTTATCAACCTTTCTTTACAAAAGTTCTTTGGAGGGGATAAAAGAACGGCTGCCGCTCCCACCAGAGACATATCTTTTTTCCATTTTGAAATTACAATTTCACAGCTCTGGCAATCTTCAACCATCAGGTTTTCCCTGAAGGAATTTTTCAAAACGCTTAAAAAATATTTCCCCTCATAGGAGGTTATGGCGCCGCCGAGAACTATTTTCTCAATCCCGTTTAAATTCACCACACCTGAAAGAGCATAGCCTGCAATATAGCCCACTTTTTTCCAGCATTCAACTGCCTTTTTGCTGCCTTTTTCTGAAAGTTCAAAAAGCTCTCTTGCTGTTTTAACCTCCAAACCGGCCCACTCTTTAGCTCTCGAGGGGATGAATCTACCTCCGATATAAGACTCCAGGCAACCCCTCTTTCCACAGCCGCATTGAGGCCCGTCGGCTTCCAGTTTTATGTGCCCGAGCTCTCCGGCGCCGAATAGAAGGTTGCCGTCAAGAACAACGCCTCCCCCCACGCCTGTTCCCAGGGTCATAGAAAGCAGACGGGAATTATTCCTTCCCTCCCCGGCTACATAGCACCCCCATGCAGCAGAATTGCCATCGTTTACTATTGCAAAACTGCGCTTTAGATTTTTGAAAACTTCCTTGAAGTATATATCTTTCCATCCCAGGTTGGGAGCCAGGCACAGCCTCCTGCCATCAGGTGAAATCAGTCCGCATACCGCGATACCACAGGGAAGCTCCTTATCCGGGTCAATTTCCTGTATTTTATCTCTGAGGATACCTGCCGTTTCTTCAGGACTCCCTGGAGTTGGAAACTCCATTCTGCGGGAAAGCTCATATTTTTCATTTACAAGAGCTAAAGAAGTATTTGTCCCTCCTATATCAACACCTATCACTTTTTTCATTGGACCAACCCCAGTCTTGAAAGCGGCCAGTACCTGAACAGAGCCAATCCTTTTATTTTCCTTTTCGGAACCGGCCCCCAGAACCTTGAGTCCGAAGAATAATCTCTGTTGTCGCCCAGCACAAAATACTTTCCTTCGGGCACCTCATAAGGACCGAAATTATCCCTCCTCCGTTTATGTTCGGAGATATATGATGCATCCGGATAGACCTGAGGGTCCCTGTGTACAACATACCCTTCTTCAAGACGATTTCCGTCCACATAAACCTGTTTATCTCTTATCTGAACTGTTTCACCGGGAAGAGCTATACACCGTTTTATGTAGTCTATCGAGGGATCCTGGGGATATTCAAAGACAATAATCTCTCCTCTTTCCGGCTCCTTAATCTGAAAAAACCTCCTTTCTTTATTAAAGGGGTTTCTTATCCCGTAAATAAATTTATTGACAAAAATATGATCCCTTACAAGCAGCGTCTCCTCCATAGAGCCGGAAGGTATTCTGAAAGCCTGTATTATAAAAGACATTATGAAAAGAGCTATTACCACAGCCCACAGCCCGGCATTGGACCACTCTTTAATTTCAGAAAATAGTTTCTTTGCAAAGCCTTTTTTATACTTTTTTAAACCCCACCCAGCAACTAATCTAAGTGCGATCACCACTATTGTAATATATATAAGTTTAGTCTCCATAACTTTTTACCGCAATAAATGCCTCAGAAGGGATACTGACCTTCCCTACCTGCTTCATCCTTTTTTTTCCTTTCTTCTGTTTTTCAAGAACCTTCTTTTTCCTCGTTACATCTCCTCCGTATAAACCGGCTGTAACATTCTTCCTTAATGCCGGTATGTCCATCCTCGCTACTATATTTTTACCGACCTTTGCCTGAAGGGGCACCTTAAACTGATGTTTCGGGATAAGGTCTTTCAGCTTTCTCAGTATATCCCTGCCCCTGCGCTGCGCGTCATCAGAATGCATAATAAAAGAAAGCGCGTCCACCTCCTTTTCGTTAATAAGTATCTGAAGCTTAACAAGGTCGGATTTTTTATAACCGATATGTTCATAGTCAAGCGTGGCATAGCCCCTGCTTGCAGATTTAAGCTGGTTATAAAACTCCTCAACCATTTCCCTCAGAGGAAGCTCATACTTAAGAATTACTCTTTTGGGGTTTATATACTTCATCTGTCTGTAATTGCCTTTTTTCCCCTCGAAAAGCTCAAAAATCTGTCCCATGTAATCCGCAGGTGTAATAACCGTACAAAAAACATAAGGCTCCTTAACCTCATCATAACCGGAAGCGGGAAAATCTATGGAATTGTCTATCTTATTTCCATCAACTATATACTCAACCTGGGGACGGGTTGCAACAAGATTTAATTTATGTTCATTTTCCAGGCGACCCTTTATTATCTCCATATGAAGTATTCCCAGGAAACCGCACCTGAATCCGGGACCCAGGCTAGGAGAATCCTCCGGGTGGTACGTAAAAGACGTATCGTTTATGCTGAGCTGCTGAAAAGCTTTTTTAAGCTTCATATAATCATTGTTGTCAACAGGATAAAGTCCGGCAAAAACAAACTGTCTGGGAGGCCTGAACCCTGAAAGCGGCTCTTTTACCCCACCCTCCGGAAGAGTAACCGTATCACCTATCTCAACATCCGCCAGATTTTTCATCGAACATATCATGTAGCCTATCTCTCCGGCAGTCATTTTCTTTACCGAAACCATTTTTGAAACCCCGAAATACCCCAGTTCCTTTAATTCGTAATTCTTACCGGCCGCTATAAAACTGACCTCATCTCCAGCGGAGAAACTCCCTCCTGTAATTCGCACATACACTATTGCCCCCTTGAAAGAATCAAAGACCGAATCAAAGACCAGGCCGGAGGCCTTCTCTCCAGTAACATTTTCCGGCTCAGGAACCTCATCCATTATCTTATCCAGAAGTTCTTTAACCCCCTCGCCGGTCTTGGCGCTTACTTTAAGAATGGGCTCTTTTTTTTCAAGCATGGCCTGAAACTCTTCTTCAACATCTTCGGGCCTGGCATTAGGCAGGTCTATTTTATTTAGTACAGGTATTATCTTGAGCCCGTTTTTCTTCGCGCTCTCATAGTTTGCCACGGTCTGCGCTTCAATCCCCTGCGACGCATCCACCACCAGCACAGCCGCCTCGCAAGAAGACATAGACCTTGACACCTCGTAAGAAAAATCAACATGCCCGGGGGTATCCACCATATTAAGAACCTCCCCCTTATAGATAATCCTCACGGCTTTAGCCTTTATTGTTATTCCCCTTTCCCGCTCAAGCGGCATAGAATCAAGGATAACATCTTCGTGTTTTCCTTTCTCTATATCACCGGTCAATTCCAGAATTCTGTCACAGAGTGTGGATTTGCCGTGATCTATATGCGCAATAACAGTAAAATTCTTCATAGTTTTTTAATAAAGCTTCCCCTGGGTCTTCTCCTGTCTTTCTTTCAGTATTTTCATAATTTCTTCATTTTCACCCGATTTCATAACCCTGTCCGCAAGCTCCTCGCACTCTCCGATGGAAGTGCCTCTTATTACTTTTTTGACCGGATGGACCGCAATGCCGCTCATTGAAAAACTCCTCAATCCGAGGCCCAGCAGAAGCTCGGTAAATATTGTTTCTCCGGCCATCTCTCCGCACATACTTACCTTGCATCCGGATTCCCGGGCGCCGGAAATTATCTTTTCTATCATTCTCAATATTGAAATGCTCCCGGGATTATATAAATACGAAACCGCTCCGGAGGTCCTGTCCACCGCGAGGGAATACTGAATAAGGTCATTTGTACCTATACTGAAAAAATCAACCTCTTTCGCAAGGTTCTCTATATTCATAACCGCGGCGGGGGTTTCAACCATAATTCCAACCTTTATATCTCTGTCGTATTCAATACCTCTTTTATCAAGCTCCCCCTTAACCTCTTCTAAAATCAGGTTAGCGGACCTGATTTCCTTAACCCCTGTAATCATCGGATACATTATATGAATATTCTTTTTCTCGGAAGCCCGGAGAATACCCCTGAGCTGAGTTTTAAAGAGCTCCGGATAAGCAAGGCAAAGGCGTACCCCCCTTAACCCCATAAAAGGGTTTCCTTCATGCTTTGCGCCAAGCTGCGTGGATATTTTCTCTGCCCCGATATCTATCGTCCTTACTGTAATTTTTGCCGGGAATATTTTATCAGCCACTGATTTTAAGTTTTTATATATTTCCTCTTCGCCGGGTAAATCGCTTTTATTTAAATAGAAAAACTCCGTCCTGTAGAGCCCTACTCCGGAAGCCCCGTACTGACGCACAACAGAGGCCTCGCTGCTGTCTTCTATATTAACATTAAGCTCCACCTTTTCACCGCACTTGGTAACGGCAGGCTTATCCCTGAGGGCAATAAGCTGCTTTCTAAGCTTTGCCTGTTTTCTTTTCCTCTGACGGTATTCTTTTAGAATTTCCGTCTCAGGATTTATGTATACCACACCCTCATTTCCGTCAATTATAATTAGATCTCCGGGCGAAATCTCCCTTGTAACCCTTTTCAGTCCCACCACTGCAGGGATTTCCAGCGATTCAGCCATAATAACAATATGCGACGTTTTTCCGCCTGCATCCATTACAAACCCGATAACATTCTCCTTCTTTATTTCAACGGCATCCGAAGGATGGAGAGCATGGGCCACAAGCGCAACCCTGTTATGTATTTCTTTCAGCGAAACCTTTTCCTGTCCGAGAAGAACCCTCATCACTCTGTTGGCGACATCCTGCACATCCCTTATTCTATCGCGCATATACTCATCGTCAAGCATTGAGAACGTTTTTGTTATCCTGTCTATGACAGTCTGCAGAGCATATTCCACATTGACCCGCTCCTCGGTTATTACCTTTATCGTGTCCTTGTAAAACAGCGGGTCTTTTAATATAAGTCCGTAAGCGTTGAAGAGTTTTGCGTATGTCTTCCCCATTTCAGTGGAGACCCTCTCCTTCTGCTTCTTAAAATCAATATCAACTGTCTGAATAGCTTTCCTGAATCTGGATATTTCTTTTTTTATCTGGCTTTCGCCAATATTCCTCTTAATTACACAGTAGGGCTCCTCAGAAATCAGATAAGCCCTGCCGATCGCTATTCCCGGAGATGCTGCTATTCCATTCAACTTCATTCTTCGTCGAACTTTCTTTCTATAAGTTCCCTGAACTTTTCAATGGCATCATGCATGTCTTCTCCATCCGCCTTTACAGTAACAATATCACCCTTGCCGGCCGCAAGAGTCATTATTCCCATGATGCTCTTTGCGTCAACCTCACGCCCGTCTTTTTCAATCATTACATCAGATAAGTATCTTGACATATTTTCTACTATCATTGACGCGGCCCTCGCATGAAAACCAAGTTTATTTTTTATTTCAAACTGTTCTTTAATCATATCTTATATCATCAACCCCGCTGCTATTGAAATTGCAGCGATTATATAAAGCATCGCTGTTACAGACAGCTTTAACCTTGGTTTTAAAATCACCACTATTGCCGTATACACTGCCAGCTGCAACCCTCTAAAGCCCGGCCATGTAATAGCTGCCGCAACAATACACCCGGTAATTGCCAGCAGACCGAAATAAGGGAGGGCTTTCGTAATAAAACTGTTGTTTATTTTCCATACTTCATCGGCTATCTCGGTCTGCGCCCTGTAGGCTAAAACGAGAGACCTCCACCTGAAGATAATTATCGGGATATTATAAAAGAGTATAAATACCAGGGGTATGAGATAGCCCGGGCGCACGCCCGCAAAAACACAGAAGACTGCAGTAAGTCCGGTAAGGGGCCTCCAGGTTGCCCAGAAGATTTTATCTCCGAGAGCCGCAAGAGGGCCGCCCAGCTGCAGTTTAATCTTTGTAGAATACTCTTCTGCGCCGGCCTTCCCCCGGCTTATTTCCTCTTCAATCCTGGTGCTTGTGCCTATCACAAAAGCCACCATATACGGATGCGTGTTGAAATAGGTCAAGTGCCTCCGGCAGGCCGCAATAAGCTCTTCAGTTTTTTCCCCGTAAAGTTTTTTCAGCTCCGGCAGGATGCTGTAAAGATATCCAACCCCCTGCATAAGTTCGTAATTCCACACCGCCTGCAGTAAAAAACTCCTGAAAAAGACCTTTCTTATTGTCTTCATCGCCTGTCCTTATCTTTACTCTGTGATTTTTTAAACATAAAAGTGCTTATTGCAGTCCCCAGTCCGGCCGCGGGAAGAACAAAGAATGTGCCGCCCAGCGCCTCCTGCAGATTTTCTCCGAACCCGCTGTATATAAACGGGAATATCTCCGTTCCAGCCCATATTAATATAAGCAGAAAAAGAAAACCCTTGAGAAAAAACAGCCCCAGACTTAAATAAGTTCCCCTGTCTATATACGAAATATCCCCCTCTTCCAGCCTCTCCTCCATTTTATGCGCAAAATATGCGTTAAACTCTCTCTGGAGAACATCCACCTTCTTAAACAAAATGCCCAGGGGAACAAGAATCAGAATTAAAAAGACGATATATCCTTTATCCCCGCCGGCTACACTGGCTATGTGGGTGGCAGAAACTGAAACCACTGTGGCATCAGGCGGCACAACATTTCCCAAAGGCACAACCGTTATCCACACCAGCTCCATTATCATGCCCACATAAAGCCCCGTAGTAACATCCCCCAACACAAGACCCGTTACGGGCGCGGCAAAAATTGGCCTGGAAAACATGAACTGCCCGAATGCAACAGCATCCGTCATAAAAAAACCCCCCAGCAATGATACTATGAGCATTTTCATTTTATTCTGTTTATAAGCTCCATTAGGTCGATTTCCCTATCCTTGGGGAGCGCCCTCGCCTCAACTTTTGTTCCCATTGAATCAATCTCCTTAAAATCCATTATATCATCTTCATTTACCGCAATATTTCTTTTGATTTTTCTGTTGCATCCGTCAAAATGCATGCAACCTACATTTAAACTCTTAATCTTAATCCCGTAATCCATCAGATCGATTACATCCCGAGGTTTTTCAAAAAGAATAATAGTATCCTCTTCATCAAGATACCCGTTTTCAATTTCTTCGGCTGCCTCTTCAATACCAAATATGTCAATCCTCACTTCAGATGGCACAGAAAACTCAAGGAGTTTACTGTACGCCTTATCCCCCTTTATCCTGTCGGATACTACTGTAATCCTCGTTAATTTCAGGGCATGAACCCACCCCTCAATCACCTGCCCGTGTATCATGCGGTCATCAATCCTGAATATTACTTTAGACACCCATTTCCTTTCTGCAGTCAATGCAGCTCCTTCTTCCTGCCCGCGAAACAACCGAAGCCAGCTCCTTAACATCACTTACAGTATCTTTTTTCTGCAATGCTACTATAAGCATCGGAAGGTTAACCCCGGAGACAACCTCCATTCGCCCGCTTACCAGATTTCTCATTGTAATATTGCTGGGGGTTCCCCCTAGCATATCTGTCAGAACAAGTAAAGAGCCCTCACGGACTAATCTTTCAACCGTTTCAGAAAAACGGGACTTAACCGACTCCGCTGACTGACACCTGTAAACCCCTAAAGCCTCCACTCCCGACTTCTTTCCCGTTATGTCATAAGCAACCTTAAGAAGCTCTTCCGCAAGGCCGCCGTGAGAAAAAATAAGTATTCGCGGCTTCATTTTCTGTCGATATCCCTGTTTGTCACATGCGGTCTGTGCCCTTTCTCTTCAATATGCTTTGAAATAATTGACGCGATGGTCACAGAGCGGTGTCTGCCTCCGGTACAACCAACACCTATGTTAAGATATGACTTTCCCTCTTTTACATAATTGGGTAAAAGAAAATCCAGAAGATCCCTGTATTTTTGAACAAACTCCATACTGAGCTCTTCTTTCATAATAAAATCACGGACCTGCCTGTCTTTTCCCGTCTTAAAAGAAAATCTCGTATCATAATGCGGATTCGGCAGAAACCTCGTATCTATTATCATATCCGCTTCCTCGGGTATTCCGTACTTAAATCCGAAAGCTATTATATTTATATGAATAAAATCCGATTCACCCTCAAAAAGGATATCTCTAAGCTTCTTTTTTAATTCGTGGGGAGTTAGCGCCGTAGTGTCAATTATATGACGGGCTCTTTCTCTCAGGGGCGCAAGCTGCTCACGCTCGGATTTTATAGTTTCCGGAAGGGTTTCCTCCTCGCAGCTCAGCGGATGCCTGTGCCTGGATTCGCTGTAGCGCCTTATTATGGCGGAATCCGAGGATTCAAGAAATATTATATTGCTTTCGTAACCCATATTTTCCACAGCGGAAAAAACCCCGGGAATACCCTCCATAAATCCACGGCTTCTCACATCCACCCCCAGAGCAACAAGGGACTTTGAAAAGTCCGACCCCTTCAAAAGACCGATAAATTTCTCTATAAGAGCCGCAGGCATATTATCAACGCAAAATCCTCCAAAATCCTCAATTGATTTTATTGCGGTACTCCTTCCGGCGCCCGAAAGCCCCGTTACAATTATTATTTCCGGCCTCCTAATCATTATCCTTACCGCCCCTTATACACTAGAGAACCTCGTTTTCAAGCTCCTGGGCCGCAACAATGCCTTTTTTTCTAAGCCTGTGATTCATGGCAGACACCTCCACCAAAATAGCGGTATTTCTTCCCGGAGCAACCGGAACCTCTTTATAGGGCACTTTCACATCCAGTATTTCCCGGTGTTTTTCCTCAAGGCCCAGGCGGTCATAGGTTTTCTCGGGGTTCCACCTCTCCAGCTCAACTATAAGATCAATCCTCTGAATTTCCTTTATGGCGGATATACCGAAAAGCCTGACGATATCTACTATGCCGATGCCTCTCAACTCCATTCTATTTGATATGGGGTACTTTCCGCCGGCCAAAAGCGTTCCGCTTCCCCTTCTTTTTAATTCTATAATATCATCCCCGATCATACGGTGACCTCTCTGCAGGAGGTCAATCGCGCACTCGCTTTTTCCGACATTGCTCTTACCGCTGATAAGAACCCCAACGCCATAAACCTCCATCATTGTGCCCCTGTAATCAATCACAGGTGCAAAAAGATCCTCAAGTTCAGCCTCCGCCATCCGGACGAAACTCCAGCGGTCATAATCCGCAGAAATCAAAGGAACACCGTATGACTCCGCCACTTTTTTAAAAATTTTATCCGGCCTGGCGCCTGCCGGAAAAAAAACGGCAGGTATCTTACGGGAAAAAATACTTTTGAGGTTTTTTTCGCGTTCCGTTGCTCCAAGGGATTTCAAATAGTTTATTCCATTAGAGTCTATCACCTGCAGCTGACCGGGCCGGAGGGTTTTTACAAAGCCCGCAAGCTCCAGCCCCAGCACATTGACCCTGTCAAATTTTACAGTTCTTTCATTTATATTCTTTTTGCCCGATATAATTGTAAACTCAACAGACTCGCATATACTCAGCAGAACTTTTTTAAGCGTTTTTTCCGGGTTATTCACTGACGGTTATACCCTTTTTATCAGTTTATATGCCTGCTTCATATTTGAAGCCGACCTTAATTCCTCTCTGTAATATGAGTCCTTAAGAAAAAGTGAAATTTCGGAGAGTGCTTTCAGGTGCTCATTTTTTGCCTCAACCGGAGTCAGCAGCAAGAAAGAAATATAGACAGGCTCTCCGTCAAGGGAATCAAAATCGATTCCTTCTTTTGATACACCCAGCGCGCCTACTATTTCATCAATCTTCTCCACCCTGACATGCGGGATAGCCATACCCTCTCCTATCCCGGTAGAACCCATTCTCTCCCTATCCATAAGCTTTTCAAATACTGTATCCATCTGACCGGCATCAATCTTGCCGGCATCTATAAGTATCTGAACCATTTCTTTTATGTGGCCCTCCTTCTCAGTCTCTTCCAGCTCAAGCTTTATACACTCCCTGCTGAGAAATTCCTTTATTTTCATCCTGTATCTCCCTTCATTCTATTCCCCTCCCTTAAGGTTACTTTAATATTAATAATCCGCGGGAGCCGTCTTCCCTTTTGTAAACTATGTTTGTTCTGCCGCCGTCAACATTTTTGAAAACACAAAAATTATGGTTCCTTTTTTCCATGGTTTCGACAGCCTCCAATATCGACTGCTCTTTTATCCTGTACTCCTTTACATCCTTTATTTTCGGAGGAGTCTTTGATCTGGCTACCCCCTTCCCGTCGAATACTACATCGGCCACAACAGAATAAGGAAGTTCTCTGTGTTCTTTCACCTTATCCATGTGCTTTTTTACCTGTTTTGATGCCTTGTCCATCACAAGGTCAATAGCCCCGTACATATCACCCGCAACGGCTTTAGCCGCAATTTTATGCTTCGAAATATCCAGAACAACTTCCGCAATATGCCTGTCTTTTTCAACATTGAGTATGATATGAGCGGTAGTAATCTTTTCAACATATTTCTTTACCTGCAGAAGCTTTTTTTCTGCATACTCCTTTAAAGCCGGAGTGAGCTTTGTATGTCTTGCTGTTACATTTACCTGCATTTAATTTTTCCTTTCTTCATTCTACATCCTGAACTTTTGCCCAAGATAAATCTTCCTGGCTTCGGGGTTATCTAAAAGCTCCTGCCCCGTACCGGAAAAGAGTATTTTACCATCATACATTATATAAGCGCTGTCAATAACTTCAAGGGTCTCCCGTACATTATGATCCGTAATAAGAATTCCAAGGCCCTCCTTTTTAAAATCATAAACAATATTCTGTATATCCGCCACGGCTATGGGATCTATCCCGACAAAAGGCTCATCAAGAAGCATTATGCGGGGCTCCCTTATCAGCGCCCTTGCAATCTCCACGCGCCTTTTCTCCCCCCCGGAAAGAAGCATAGCCTTCTGTTTTCTTACCTTTGCTATCCCGAGCTTATCAAGGAGTTCCTCGCACCTTTTACTAACCTCCTTCTTGTTTTTATAAACCGTCTCCAGGATAGCCTTCAAATTATCCTCCACCGAAAGAGCCCTGAAGATTGAAGGCTCCTGCGTAAGATAACCCACTCCCATCCGGGCCCTTTTATACATGGGAAGCTTTGTGATTTCACTGCCGCCCCTGTAAACACTTCCCTCGTCAGGGCTTATAAGCCCGGCAATCATATTGAAGGTCGTTGTCTTGCCCGCGCCGTTTGGGCCAAGAAGCCCCACTATCTTCCCCGGTTCAACCGACAGAGAAACACCGTCAACAACCTTCCTCTTATGAAAGCTTTTTACCAGGTTTTCACATCTCAGACTCATCCACCCTAACCCGAGCCCGGGCATCTCCCTCTATTGTAATTCTGTTCTCACTTATGTAAACACTTATTATCTCTCCCGAATATCTTGTCTCGGCTTCATCTAAAACACTGTATGCATAAGGGTTTTGGGTAAACTCAATGAACTCTTCGTCATTATAATACTCGGCCCTTTGTGAAAAAATTCTCAACCCCTCTCTCTCCACCCTCACATTTCCCTTAAAAAAGGCTCTTCTGTTTGCGGAATAATCAATATCCGCCTCATCGGCATAACATATAACCCGGGTGCTTTCTTCCTCCTGCGGGGTGTAATATATACTCCTTGTATTTCCTTTGAGATAAATCATTTCAGAATGCTCATCAATTTTTGCAGTATCGCAGCTTGCCGAAAACCT
This sequence comes from Elusimicrobiota bacterium, assembly GCA_003553445.1. GTDB lineage: Bacteria > CG03 > SLGR01 > SLGR01 > SLGR01 > PWEK01. Next base: position 22,747 of record PWEK01000108.1, on the reverse strand, counting down.
CCAGGTATCGGAGCTGTAGTTTATATCTACATCACCCTCCAAAGTCATAAAGCCGGCCCTTCTGTCCGATTCCGCGGTTTCGGAATTTATAGTAAAATTTTCACCGGTTATACGGACATTCCCTTTAAATTTACTTATTTCTCCCTTTTCAAGCAACTCTAAGCTGTCACTGTCTATGGAGAACCCCCCATAGCATAAAGAAGCAGAGGCAAGAAAAAATACTGCTGCAGAAAGAAGCCTTCTCATCCGCTTATATCCCCGGTTATCTCTTCCTTAAGGTGAATCTCCCTGAGATCCCTGCTTGCTGTCATTCCCCTGCCTCTTATTATGCCGTCAGGGGTGGTTATTTTCACCCGCCGGGAGGTTTCAAAACCCCCTGTCCGGGGGTCCCATTTTATATCCGAGGTCTCTATCTTCCTGTCTCCGGAGAGGAGTAAAACATCCCCTTCCGTATAAAAGATTCTGTCTTCTCTTATAAAAACCCCCCTGGAAGCCTCCAGTAAAGTATCATCCTCCCCCTCCTGAAAAAATTCCACTTCAAAATCATATATGTGTATTCTATCTTTCTCTCCCGATCTCTCCAATCTTGCCGAGCGCCCCGCAAGCTCCCATACCTTTGACGCCCCGTCAGACTCGGTGAAGGTAAAGCCCTTTATTCTTTCCTCATGCCGGGACTCCCCTTCAACCGGGGGGGAGACCCCCTCCAGCCCGCATCCGGCAATAAAAAGAGACAGAAGAAGCTTGAAGCACATAATAAAACGAAAACAGTTTTTTTTATTTTCAGGCACCGCTTTTTTTCTTTACCCCTTTTTTTCTTTTCCACCTGGGGTGCATCCAGACCCACTGTGAAGGATTCTTCCTTATAAAACTCTCGATTATCCCGGTGTGTCTCTGCGTCTGAACTTTGTCATTTCCGGATTTTTCAACCGGCGGCATAACTGTAATAAGGTGGCTACCGTTTTTCCTGCGGCTTATAAACCCGGGAATTATAACAGTTTCTTTGAGCCTTCCGAACTGGGCCACTGCTGTCGGCGTATAAGCCTCCCGCCCGAAAAAATCCACAAATGTCCCTCCCACTTTGGTATCCTGGTCAATTAAAATTCCAAGAACCCGGGCGTTTCTGAGCGCCTTTACCATTCTCTTTGTGTTTGCCCTGCCGTCTCTGTATATTGTATGCACCCCTGTTTTTTTCCGGAAATAAACAAGAATACTGTTTACAAATTTATCCCTCAACTCCCTGGCCACTACGCTTATTGGATGGCCTGTCATGGACAAATAAGCACCCATTAATTCCCAGTTGCCGATATGGGCCGTAAGATAAACGACCCCCTTGCCCTGGCCCAGATGCTTTTTCAGGATTTCGTCACCCTCTATATCCACCCTTTTCAACCAGAATTTTTTCGACCTGAAATTAAGGAGCCCGAACTCCACCAGGTTCATCCCAAGATTTGAAAATGCTTTTCTGCAGATTCCCCTTATTTCAGAGGGGTTTTTTTCAGGAAAAGCCGTGATGAGGTTTCCCAGCGCAACTTTGCGGTTAGACTTAGAGAGATACATGGACGCTTTTCCAATTATACTACCGAGGATAAGGGATACCCTGTAAGGAATTATAACGATAAAAACAAGAAATGCCACCAGAAAGACCCCCAGCAGAAAATGCCTGAAAAACCTTACCGGATCCGATTTATATACCTTTTTAAATCGGGCCATTACAGATAACCCCGGCTTTCGTATGCCTTAACTATATCTTTCCAAATTCCTTTAGCCTTAAAAATATCCTCAATTATTTCCCTTACCGCCCCGCGCCCGCCGGGCAGAGAGGCCACAATATCCGCCTGGTTTACAACTTCCCTGCGCGCGTCACAGGGACAGCAGCCCAGAGAAACATTTTTCATGCACACTAAATCAACAAGGTCGTCGCCTATATACATAGCTTTAGAAGAGGGTATTTTAAAATCCTCAAGAACCTTCTTTAAAACAGGCAGCTTCTCTACAACCCCCGAAAAAACCCTGTCCACAGAAAGCTCCTCTCCCCTTTTGGCAAGCTCAACCGTGTACCTTCCCGAAATCCATGCCGTCCTTACAGGGGGGGTGACCCTGCTTAGCATTTTCACCGCCATCCTGTCTTTAACATTCCATATTCTGGGGCTTTCATTATCAACATAAATAACACTACCGTCTGTGAGCACGCCGTCAACATCCATAAAAACGACCTCAATAGCCGCAAGCTTTTCTTTAATTTTCTTATCCATTACAGGCCGGCCTCAATAATATCACGCTCATCTATTATTCCAGTTACTTTTTCTTTCCCGTTTACAACAGGCAGGTTGTCAAACTTATTATCCCTCAAAATATTTTTCGCCTTTATAAGGAGGCTCTCCTCGGAGAGTGTTACGGGATTGCGGGTCATAACGTCATCAACCGGCCTTGAAAGCAGTTTTTCATCTTTTTGTATCCAGCGTCTCAGATCCCCGTCAGTAAAGTAACCCAACAAACGCCCTTCCTCATCTACTATGCAGGCCGCACCCGCGCGCGTCTTTGTCATTACCAAAAGGGCGTCTTTTACAGTTGACCCCCCGGGCAGAAAGGGCTTAACCTCTTTCTTCCCTATTATGTCCTTTACTTTAAGCAGCAATTTTCTGCCCAGTGTCCCTGCCGGGTGCAATGAAGCAAAATCCCTGGGACCGAAACCCCTTCTCTCAAGAAGCGATATCGCCAGGGCATCGCCTATCGCCAGCATTGCAGTGGTTGAAGTAGTGGGCGCGAGGTTCATCGGGCAGGCCTCTCTTTCAATATCCAGCACTATAGACGCATCACAGTTTCTTGCAAGCTGGTTGTCCCTCGTTCCGGTAATTGCTACCAAACGGGCGCCAATATTCTTCACCGCTGAAAGAAAATCGCCTATTTCCCGGGTTTTACCGCTGTTTGAAAGAATCATGAATACATCCTTTTTCTCTGCCACCCCCAGGTCTCCGTGAAGGCTCTCGGATGCATGAAGAAATAAAGCAGGGGTTCCGGTAGATGAAAGCGTGGCCGCAACCTTTCTTCCCACAAGCCCCGACTTTCCCATGCCCGCCACTATAACCTTACCCTGCGCGGAGTAAATAATTTCCACAGCTTTCTCAAAATCACTATCAAGCCTGGATGAAAGCTTTTCAAGCGCCTTTCCCTCCTCCAGCAGAACACTCCTTGCTTTTTCGAGTGAATTCATAAATAAACCTCCAGAGAAAACCAGAATAAAAAAAGAAAAAGGTATATAATTAAGAGCGACTTTACCATAAACCCCCATGTAACCCCGTAACCGGCAACAAGCCAGAACCCGCACCTTTTGCACTCTTTTACACCCTTCTTGTTGAAAGCCTTACATTTGGGGCATTTCATCTAACAGCTCCTCAAACTCTGAAAAACTCAGCTGAGTTCCCCTGTCGCTTTTTGCCTTTTCCGGGTCGGGGTGAACCTCACAGTATAAACCGTCCGCCCCTGCGGAAATTGCGCAGCGGACCAGAGGAAAAACGAATTTCCGGCTGCCGCCTGTACGGCTGCCGGCGCAAGCGGGCGATTGATTTGAGTGGGTTGCGTCAAAAAGAACCGGAAAACCGGCTTCTTTCATTATTAATATTGACCTCATATCCACGACCAGATCTCCATAACCGAAAAAAGTGCCCCTTTCAGTAAGAATCACTCCGGGAGCTCCGGCTTCAAGGGCTTTCTCCGCCTGAAATTTCATCGAATGCGGGCTCATAAACTGCCCTTTCTTTATATTGAGGGTTTTACCGGTCGAGGCAGCTGCCTCTATAAGGTCTGTCTGCCTGCACAAAAAAGCGGGTATCTGCAGGCAATCTGCCACTGAAGCAGCCCTCTCCACATGTGTTCTGCAGTGAACGTCAATAAGAACAGGAAGTTTATACTTTTCCTTCGCCTTTTTTACCATATCAAGCCCCCTATCAATTCCAGGACCCCGGAACGACCCGCGGGAGGTCCTGTTTGCCTTATCGTAGGAAAACTTCATTATAATATCCGAAATTTTTCCTGAGCTTTTCAATCCGGAAAGGAAAGAGGCGGTTTCATCAACAACGGAGGGGGAATCCATTGCGCAGGGGCCTGCCGCCACCACTGCCGATTTTTTTTTAAACTCCACTTTTCCGATTGAAACTGTCATCTTTTCCGCTCCCGGCTGTATTTGACGCATGCCCCTGCAAAACTTTCAAAAAGAGCGTTTGGCCTCACAAGGCGGGAGGTATATTCCGGGTGAAACTGACACCCTAGAAACCACCTCTTTTCGGGAATTTCCATTATTTCAATAAGGCCGGTTTTGCTCTCATTCCCGGTTATCCGCATGCCGTTTTTTTCAAAATCATCCTTATATTCTCTGTTTATCTCATACCTGTGCCTGTGTCTTTCAAGGACGGATGAGCTGTCATATGCATCACGGGCAATACTGTCTTTTTCAAGAAGACACTTGAAATCCCCCAGCCGCATGGTGGCCCCTTTATTCTCAATTCCGCGCTGGCGCCGCAGCAGGTCTATTACAGGATGGGGCGAATCCTTATCAAATTCGGTTGAATTGGCGCCTTTAAGCCCCATTACATTTCTTGCAAATTCAATTACCATGCAGTGGAAACCAAGGCATATCCCGAGAAAAGGAATGTCATTTTCACGGCACAGCCTGACAGTCTCGATTTTCTCGCTTATACCTCTTTCCCCGAAACCTCCCGGGACAATAACACCGTCGAGCTTGCAGACGGCTTCCTCCAGGTCTTCCCCTTCAATATCTATAAAATTACACTGGATTTCTCTCTTGAAACTGCTCTGACAGTGTTTCAAGGCTTCAAATATGCTTATATAGGCATCCCTGACCCTTGTATACTTCCCCGCAACACCGATTTTTATTTTATTTTTTGCTTCAATTATGCCGCGAACCCTTTTATGCCACTGCTCCATGGAAGCTTCCCTCTCCGGCACCGATAAAAGCCTGAATATCTTTTTATCCACCTGCTGCCTGCGAAGCATAAGCGGAACCTCATATACAGTATTATTCACATCTTCCTGATGAATAACATGATCCTTTCTTACATTACAAAAAAGGCTTATCTTATCTCTTGCCTGAACCGTGAGAGGCTTAAAGGACCTTGTCATTATTATGTCAGGCTGAATACCGATCTCCCTGAGCTTTGCCACGCTCTGCTGCGTGGGTTTTGTTTTTATCTCCTGCGCGGCCGGTATGTACGGGATAAGAGTCAGGTGAATATAGACAGCATTTTCCCTGCCCACATCCACGGGTATCTGCCTGATGGATTCAAGGTATGGAAGACTCTCGATATCTCCCACGGTACCGCCTATCTCCACTATGACTATATCGCTATCGCGGGAAACCTTCATAACCCTGGATTTTATTTCATCGGTAATGTGGGGTATGACCTGAACCGTCTTTCCCAGGTAATCGCCTTTTCTCTCCTTCGTTATAACCCTTGAATATATACTTCCGGAAGTGGCATTATTCTCACCCAGCATCTCCATATCCAGAAACCGCTCATAATGTCCGAGGTCAAGGTCAGTTTCACAGCCGTCCGAAGTCACAAAAACCTCCCCGTGCTGAAACGGGTTCATTGTTCCCGGATCCACATTAATGTACGGGTCCAGCTTTATCATATTAACCTTCAGTCCCGAGCGGGAAAGAAGGCATCCTATCGATGCGGAAGTAATTCCCTTCCCCAGCGAGGAGACAACCCCGCCGGTAACAAATATAAATTTAGTATTCACTTTTCATCCTTTCTCTTGCCCTGCGAAGATCTTCAGGGGTATCCACACCCACAGAATCCTGCCGGCATTCCAGCATTTTTATTCTCATCCCGATTTCAAGGGCCCTGAGCTGCTCCAGGCTCTCACACCTCTCCAGGTAAGATTTTTCCGAGGAATGAAACTTTTTAAGAGAATCCGCTCTCCAGACATAAATGCCGAGGTGCTTTTTATATTCCTCGGCTCCGAAGGGGATAAGGGACCTTGAAAAATAAAGAGCTTCCCCGCTTACGGCGACAACAACCTTTACCGAAGAACTCTCCCGCGCCTCCTCCGGAGAAACCGTGGTGTAGGCGGAAAAAAGATCGGCATTTTCCGAAGCTGCCATAGAAATCATTTCTTCAACGACCCGGGTATCCAGGAAAAGCTCATCCCCCTGAAGGTTTACAGCTATTTTGCAATCAGGATAAAACTTTTCCACCGCAAAAGAAACCCGGTCCGAGCCCGAAGAGAGCCCGGCGGGAGTCATAACGCACTCCCCGCCTGCCGAACGTATAATCCGGGCAACCTTAGGAGAATCGGTGGCCACCACCACCCTGCATGCGTTTTTTATTACGCAGGCGTTCTCCCACACCCTCTCTATTAAAGATTTTCCGCGTATATCAGCAAGCGGTTTTTCTTTAAGGCGGGAGGATTTTATTCTCGCAGGGATTACAACAAGGGTATTAACCAAACTTCCTCCGGAACTGCTCCTTAAGCTCACGGGGAGTTACAGTGGCAGTGCCCAGTTTTCCCACAACAACAGCGGCCGCGCAGTTTGCCACAGCTGCCGCATCGATAAAATCCAGCCCCGCGGCAAGCCCGAGAGTGAATACCCCCGCAACAGTATCTCCGGCGCCGGTAACATCATAAACCTCCCTGGCAATAGAGGCGACATTGCTGAAGCTGCCGTCACTGCCGAAAAAACTCATGCCTTCCTCTCCTCTAGTGATAAGAACAGACTCTGTTTTGAGCTCCTCCAAAAGGTTCCTTCCCGCTCTTTTAAGCTCTTTTTCGTTTGTAATTTCAAACCCTAACGCGGAAGATGCCTCCTTAACGTTGGGGGTTACGGAGGTTACGCCTTTATATTCGAAAAAATGCCCCACCTGAGGATCAACCACAACGGGCAGTTTTCTGTCCTTACGGCATTCAGAAAGAATATACTCAATAAGCCGTGTTGTTATCAGCCCTTTTCCGTAGTCGGAAATGACCACGCCGTCACATTCACCTATCTTTCTGCCCAGAGCCTCTATCAGGCTCTCCGTAAGATCATCATCAAGCTCTTCAGTTGACTCCATATCCGTGCGCACTACCTGCTGATGCTCCGCTATCACCCTTGTCTTTATGCTTGTCGGACGCCGGAAATCCCTTAATATTCCGCTTACATCAGCCCCCTTGGCTTTGAGTATTTTGAGAAGCCGCTCACCGGATAAATCTTCCCCCACTATGGAAGATGCAAAAACCGAAGCACCCAGACTAAGTATGTTGAAAACAACATTTCCGGCTCCGCCGGGCATATATTTTTCTTCCTTAATTTTGACAACAGGAACGGGAGCCTCCGGTGAGATCCGGGCAACACTGCCGGTAACAAATTTATCAAGTATAAAATCACCGACAACCAGGATCCGGCTTTTCCCAAAGTTATCTACAGCATTAATTATTTTATTTTTATCGGACATTTACAGGTCGCACCCTCCGGCTTTTAAATCTATCAGGAATTATTTCGCAACCCGTCTGCAGCATGTTAAAAAAACACCGCCGTCAGGACGAAATATTTTGTTATTATAATATATCAAATATTAAATTGCAAATAAATTTCAGGGCAGTTCTTTCTCGATAAGAGCGGCTGAAATGCTCCCCACCTTTATCCTGCTTCTCATCAGAACCGGATGCTTTCTTTCATCATCGGTAAGCCAGACCTTAAGGTCTCCCCTGGCCTTAAAAATCCCTTCTTCCCTTAGATAAGGCTTAACCACCAGGGTGTCAAATGTTCCGGCGGGAACCCTTATTCTTTCTCTGCGCAGAACCTCGACATATAAAGGCCAGTCTTTTCTGCTGGTTCCGACATTAAACTCGTACGTTTCTCCCACTTCAAGGTTTTTAGTCCTCAGGTAATACAGCGATGAAAGAACATCCTGGCAGTGTCTTGAAATATCAAATCTCTCCCCGTCCTCATATGCAACCTCCCTGTCGTGGTCGTAAATAGTAACCGAATCTCTCTCATAATCCCCCTCCCTGATGTTTCTTTCATACCTGACGCTGTGGAGATATTCAACATCAATATATGACTGAATATTGTTTCTAACCCTGTAGAACACATCAAAAAACGGGGCGCTTCTGGCCTGAGTCACAATTCTGTAGGTTTCTCTGCCTCCAAGCTCCAGTTTTTCTCTTACCTGCATATTTGCATAACCACCGGTGATTACACCCCAGCGAACGGCAAAAGTAAGCTTCTCGCCCACATCCCAGGGCATATTCTCTTCCGCAAGGCATAAAGAATCAGCCGAAAAAATAACAGCTCCTGAAAAGACTAAAAAACAGAAAAATATTTTTTTAGAAAACTTTACCCAAAAATTCATTAAATTCACTTTTCTCCTCAACCTCAACCTCAATCTTCATCACCACCGCTTCCGTAAGAAATTCAGAAGGTATTTTGAGAGCATCCTTTTCAGTTGTAACTATACACAAATCTTTCTTAGCCGAGGCCGCAGAAACCCTGATCATGTCCTCGTCTTTCCAAAGGTAATGATCCTTTTTTTCAACGGTCATGGAGACGGAGGCTCCTTCATTTCTGAGAAGACGGTAAAACCCTTCAGGGTTTCCTATTGCGCTAATAGCGCAAACACCCTTCTCTTTTATTATATCCGCAGAAATTTCTTTTTCCAGTTTTATGTCGCAAAACCCCGCAATTTTCTCCCTTGCATGAAATATCCGGGCATCCGAATATTTTCTTATGATACCCTTTATGCGGTTCAGGTTTTCTTTCTCAACCGCATCTGACCTGTTGAGCAGAAACCCTTCCGCCCTGGAGAGAGAAGCCATGGGCTCTCTCCTTCTGCCTGCCGGAATAAGTGCGCCGCCGAAAGGCTTCATACAGTTTATAACAACCAGATCCAGGTCCCGCTTAATTTCATAACTCTGAAACCCGTCATCAAGTATTATTACCCCCGCTCCCTTTCCAGCCGCCTCCGCCGCGCCCTCTAATCTGTCTTCCGAGACAATAACAAGTGCATCGGGAAACCTTCTCTTCATCATGGCGGGCTCGTCACCGTATTTTATGTAATCCGGGGTTGAGACAACCCTCAAACCGGAGGATTTTCTACCGTACCCCCTGGAAACAACCGCCGGTTTTTTTTCTTTAAACCTCTTTAAGATATGCATCGCAACAGGGGTTTTCCCGGTGCCCCCCGAACTTATATTCCCCACGCTTATTACAGGTTTACCGACAGAATCCGGAGAAATACTCTTTTTGTGAATATACTGTCCCGCCCGGTAAACCAGCGATGCCGGAAAAAGCAGGGATTTAAAACCCATTGATAATAATCTCAGCCGCCCTCTTTAAATCGCGGGCCGATTTCTCCTCTTCAAAGAGCTTTCTTTTTTTTCTTTCATTACCGACCATAACCCTTTTCATGCCCAGTTTCTCCCCGAGAAGCATATCCGATTCTTTATCGCCCACAACGAAACTCTTTTTCAGATCAATATTGAGTTCTTTAAGGGCGCGGCGGACCATCCCTGCTCCGGGCTTTCTGCAGCCGCAGCCATCATCCGGATGATGAGGGCAGTGATACACCCTGTCAACAATAACACCTTCGCTCTTAAATAAATCCAGCATATACCGGTTAAGCTCAATATAGTCCTTTTCAGTATAATAACCCCTGGCTATGCCTGACTGATTGGTGACTACAACTAGAAGATAACCGGCTTTTCGAAGCCTCCGCATTCCCTCAAGGGCGCCCGGTATAACCTCAAACTGCTTTCTTGAGGATACATACCCGCGATCAAAATTTATAGTTCCGTCCCGGTCAAGAAATACAGCCCCCCATCTGTCTTTCCAGAAATTATGCATCCAGAACCACTCATCCGGTTTTTCCTCAATGAGCTTCTGAATCCAGTCCATCTGGCGTTGAGTGTTTATAAAATCGGATTTGAGAGAATTCCCGGTATCTACCATTTCAGGCGGATTTTCATAATAAACCCTTATTTTCCCCTCATCATCATGTCTTGAATACCCGCTTACAATCTTTGCTTTCCTGGACAGAACGGAAACCAGGTGTGTCGCCCTAACCGGCCGGTTGAAAAAAAGAACCGGAAGCCCTTTTTTAATTCTCTGGTCCACCAGAACGCATACATTTTTCTTCTCACTGAGCTTTCTCAGAACCTCTCTCATACCCCTGCGGTAAGGTATATGCCCCCCTCCGAAAGATGTCCTTAAATCATTTACAATCCGGTCAAATGCCTTATTATGAATCCTTCTTCCAACCGGGAAAATATCCCTCCCGGAAGAGGCCACAGACATTCCGGTAATCTCCCAGTGCCCCAGATGCCCCATCATTAAAACCCCTCCGCCATCAATTTTATCAATACCTGAAACCTCAACCATGTGGGAGAACCTGCCTGCCGAAAACTTTATCATCTCAATTATGTTTCGACCGAAGTTCCTGAAAACCTTAAGGGCAGTCAGGCGGCACCAGGAATAACTCTTACCGGGGAACGCCCTTCTTATATTATTTACTGTTATGTTTCTTCTTCGAGGCAGAAAAAGATAAGCCATATGACCCGCCAAAACACCCGCGGGTAATACCAGTTTTCCGGGCAGCGCCTCAACAACCTTCTGCAGCCCCTTTAGAAAAGAGTACAGAATCATATCTGATATTTTCATTTCAAAAAAACACCGCAAAGCTTATGTTTGTCTACTCTTCTTTGAGCATCATAAGACGCCTGGACCACTTGCTTATCCTGACTTTTACTATAAGTCCGGCAATTGTCCAGATGAAGATTGAATTGCCCATGTTTGTAAAACTGTTTTTAAAAAAACTGAATATCGTAACCGCACCCAGCGCGCACCAGGAATAATTAAGAAATTTCTGCCAGTGCTCTCTTGTGGAATACACCGTTCCGCCGTAAAGTTTTATGAACTTATATACGAAATAAAGAAAAGCTGCCAGGACAATCACTGCAGATGGCCTTGAAGTAAAATCCGCAAGGATGCTGTTTTCATAATGAAAATATTCAAAGCCCCCCAAAAAGGCAAAAAGAGACACTGAAACAGCGGCAATCAGGGCAGAAATAACATAATACCTTTTCCTGATTATAAAAAAGAGCGCATAACCCAGTGCGGCCGCAAACCATGCGGGATAATAAAAGGTAAGGATAAGAGCTAATAAGGCAAACCCCGCCGCCCACTTTTTTCTGAAGGTAGCCGCCAGAAAGAACAGGAGCATAAGAAGCTGTGCGACAAAATAATGCCACCTTCCGACAACGCCCCTGCCCCTGTAAATCACATGGTCGCCTATTTTGGCGAACTTCTCCAATGAGGGCTGCGACATCCTTGCCCAGCTGCCGACAGTAAACTCAAGGTTGAAGGTAAGCCCTACAAGAGACTGAAGTATCGTAATCACGCATATAATAAATGCAGACCATTTAAGCACCCTCAAAAACCTCGTCATCTCCTTTTCGTTAAAAAGGTATATAACCGCAAACATATAAAGAACATGCCAGTAATTATCAACGACATGTTTTACGCCTGCCCCGCTCAGGGCGGTTTCGGCAAGATACAGGAAAATAAAAACGGACAGGGGCACTTCCAACCCGGTGGGTTTAAACTGAACAGCCCCGTTAATAGCTAAAACGGCAAAAGATATAACTAAAAAACCGAAGGCAAAATACATAATCGTATGGGAAAAAAAAGGTATGCTTACGGCAAGTAAAACAACACCCCATTTAAGACTTAATTCCTGTATTTTGTTCAGCTTCTCTAATTTCATTGAGAATTATTATAAACAAAAATGCGCTTTCTTACAAATTAACAGCGAAAAATATTCAGAAAATGCGGACTTCAAAAAAATCCCTGAGCAAAACTGCAATAACCGGCGCCAGCAAAAGCAGCCAGCCGGCAAAATAAGCAGCGCACCCCGGATTGATTTTATTTTTTCCGGCATCTAAAACAGAGGGCCCCTTGAGAGAACACATAGTATCAGGATACCAGATTAATAAAAAAGGAAACAGGCAAAAAAGCGCAGTGATAAATACAAACCCGGCTTCATGGTTATACACGGCGTATGTTATATACAATCCGATAACAACGAGAGATAAGAATTTCCCTATCATTTTTTTACTCTCTTATATAAATCCAGGTATTTGGATGCCATTACCTCCGGCGAAAACTTACGCTTTACGCTCTTTCTCCCCGACATCCCCATTTCTTTTCTTTTTGTAGAATCATTTATAAGAACAAGCACCTTTGATGATGTTTCACCGGGACTGTTCTTTTCGGTAAGATACCCGTTAAACCCGTGGTTTATTATTTCAGGTATTCCGCCCACCCTGGAAGCAACAACCGGAACGCCGCAAGCGAGAGCCTGGAGTATAACAGTTCCCAGCCCCTCGTAATGAGCAGTGTGAAGAAGAATGTCAAGGGAGGCTATAAAGCCGGATATGTCCTCCACAAAACCTTTTAGAAAAACCTTATCTTCAAGGCCTCTGTCTTTTATCATTTTTTTTATCCTCCTGAGCCCATCGCCTTCACCCGCTATCTCAAAACTAACCTCAGGATGGCTCCGGGATACTATTTCCGCGGTTTTCACAAAGGTCTCATAGTCTTTATGCCCGAGACTAAGGGCTCCGGCCATACCCACCCTTATACGTCCGGATTCATATTTACCGCTGAGGGGTTTGAACTTATCAGTATCCACACAGGAGAATATTTTTTCAACATTTTCCGTTCTGCCGAAATTCTTTAAATTTTCCTCCACCAGTGAAGAAATCGCAACTACTGCCGCAGGAAATCCATACTTATACCTGTTCAGAAAATTGTTTTTCAGCGGAAAATCAACCCGCCTGGTAAAAACCGTCTTCACATTCTTAATACCCCTTAGCGCCCAGCAGGCGATGCCGAGGGCCCTTCCGGTATGAAGATGGACAATATCGGGAGACCGGGATTTAACTGCTTTCCTTAACCCAACCGCGGCAAAAACATCAATATCGCTGGAGGCATTAAGGGAAAAGCGCTCAACTTCAAGCTCCCGGGCTTTTTTCCAGAGAGGAGATTTTTCGGGAGCCGCAAGGGCCTGCTTTACACCCCTTCGTTTAAGTTCCCGCATAAGAAGAAGAACCTGGTGCTGTCCCCCTCTCCAGGAAATGCCGGTATCGTAATGAAGTATGTAAATATCAGTATTCAAATTCCTTAAATTCCCCCGCTGTCCTTCTGTAAACAATCTTTTTCATTATGCCGTAACCCGGATAATTAGTTTCAAAGAGTCTAATTATATCATTTTGCAGTGCGGAATTCCACAATCCGCCCTGAATAAGGATCTTTACAACCGCCCGGAAGAGCTTAAAGCAGTCCTTTCTTCTGCCCCTGTACCACCCTCCTTTTGAAATTAAAAACCGGCTTATCTTAGTCTTGTCCAGATCGCACCAGAGAAGCTTTCCGGATTTCACCATTATATTGCGCGCGTGAGCATCTGCATGAAATATCCTGGCATCATGCATCTTTCTTAAATCCGATACAGCCGATGCAAAAAGTTCTTTTTTATCCTCAAGGGCAACCTCTCCTGAAGATAAAAGCTCTGCCAGCTGGGGGCAGCGTATGTACGGCGTTATAAAGAGATTCTCTTTTTTTATCAAGGCCTTCTTTTCAATAGCATAGCAGGGATAGATTACCCCGACACCTATCTTTGCAAGCATGGCGGTTTTCTCGGCGAGCTCCCGGGCGGGAGATTTTCTTTTTAAAACACCTTTTACCTTATCCTTGACCCTTTCGGAAGATATTAAATTTATCCTTTTTATATGAAACTTTTTTCCTTCCGTTTCGTATATATAAATCTGCCTGCGTTTCAATGGATTTTTTCTTATATCCCGAAAATCGCCCCCGCCTTCTAAAAAAGGAATAAATTCTCTCCAGGGAAGCTCTTCTCCCGGCGGGTGGCATACAACCTTGTCCCCGCCATAAACTTTATTCACTAATATTTTAGTCATCTTAATTTCAGACCGTATCTCTTATCGGTTTTAATGTAAATCTTTTTCCAGTTTGGCGAATGGCCCCGGTAAGCCGACTCAAAAATTTCCCTCACCCTGTTTTTTCCTTTTTCGTCCCACTCACCGGTTGATATAAGGGCGCCGGCAACAGACCTGTATACTTTAAAGCAATCCTTAAACCTCCCTCTTGCAAAGAGTAAAATACGGGATTTTACTACATCGTCCAGATCACACCATATGATTTTTCCGTTCTGTACAAGCATATTCTTAATGTTTGCATCCCTGTGAAAAATTCCATTTTGATGTATCTTATTAAGATCCCTTACAACTTTTTCAAAAAGAACGGTTTTATCCTTAAAACTAACAGATTCCGAATAAAAAACCTGTGACAGCCTCGGGGCATTTATAAAAGGCGTTATAAAGAGGCTCTGCTTTTTCACTCCCCTTTTTTTTTCTATTACAAACCATGGGAAGGGAACATTCAACCCGGCCATCTTAAACCTCTGTGATTGAATCAACTGCCTCTTTGCCCCGGAGATCTGGAAGAGAAAACCCCTCACTGAATCCTTAAGTTTATGGGAATTGAAATAGCTGTACTTTTTTATAAAATAAGAATCTCTGCCGTTTTCATATTTAAAGGTCCGGCGATGGGAGCGGGAGGTTGTCTTTAGCGGTTCAACGGGTTCGGGGTAGGAGAAGAAATCAAGAAAATCTTTCCAGTTTATATTGAAACCCACGCATGAGTATGTCTTAATTCCTTTTTTATGTGTTTTTTTGATTATTTTTTCCATGCCGTTCATTACTCTTAAAATCCCTTCAGTGTCTTCCGGCAGCGACTGTATATTGATTTTTTCACTCTTTTATAACCGGGATATGTATTTTCAAAGACATCAAGAAATCTCTTTTTCACCTCCCGGTCCCAGCCTCCCCAGGTAATCAGTTGCGCAGCTGTGGAGCGGAAGAGAAAATAACAGTCGCAAAGCCTTCCCTTCAACTCGAGAATAAGCCGGCATTTTCTCATCCTGTCCAGATCGCACCAGAGAATATTTCCCGAATCAACAAGAATATTCTCAGTATGGGCATCGCCATGATAAATACCGTTTTTATGCATACGCCTAATATCAAGCAGGGCTTTTTCAAAAAGCTCCATTTTTAAAGAGAGAGGGGTTTTTTGCGACAGTAAATCCTTTGACATCAGGGGCAGCCTCTTAAGGGGCGTAATTAGAAGGCTCTCCTTCTTCAATTTCTTTTTTCTCTCTATGGCAAAGACCGGCAGAACAGTTGATATTCCTGTTTCAGCAAGGGTTTTATAATACTCCATCTGACGTTTAGCCGGGGTTTTTTGAAAGAAAAAACCCCTTAATTTATCTCTGCGCCTGGGAGAAATAAGATAACTGAATTTCTTCACATGGAAGCCTTCAAACAAAAAAAGGCGCCTCTGGGGACGCGGGCTTTTTCTTGAATCGATCACCGGCTCTGGAGTATTAAAAAAAGGCATGAATTTTTCCCAGTCAACTCTTTCTCCCCGGGGAAAGTATACATCCGTACCTTCTTCCAAAGATTTTCTTTCAATCTTAAAACTCATATACGCTGCCCGGATTTCAACTTATTGCGAAGGGCCTTTTTTAAAAAAGGAGCCCCGGAATAATTTGACTCGAAAGCGTGTAGAGCTTCTTCAAAAAAATCGCTGTTTAGCTGTCCGGACTTCTTCAACTCCCTCAAAAACGAGGATATAAAAACAAAACAATCCTTAAACCTGTATTTTCTTATAAGGTGATAAGCATTTTTTCTGGAAGACTGCAGATCCGTCCACAGCAGTTCCTCGTCTTCAGCGATAAGGATGTTATCCGTGTGTGTATCCCTGTGGTAGATGCCTTTTTTATGTATTTTTTCCAGATCTCTCACCGCATGTATAAAAATACTTTTCTTCTTAAGAAAAGTAACCGAAAGAGCAGAAAAAACCTCCGCCAGATTCGGATAATCCAGGTAATGTGTTATAAACAGGGACTCCTTTCTTGCCCTTTTCCTCTTCTCTAAAGCATAACAGGGAAAGAGCGCGCCTACGCCATAGCGGCGGAACCTCATTGTCTGCTCCATGTGCTGCTTTGCGGGGGAATTTTTAAATAAACGAAAATCCGAAAAATCTGATTTTTTTACAAAATACCTATCACCTTCAACCTCAACGGTAAAAACACTATGACGCGAACCGGCAGCTTTTTCCTCGTTGAAATATGGAACAAATTTCTTCCAGTTGAATTCATAACCTCCGGGCTTATAAATATTCACCCCCCCGGGTACGGTTTTTTTTTCTATTCCTCTCATTTAACTTTAAATTCTTTAAATCTTTTCATGTAAATTTCCGGAGAAAAATTTCTTTCGGCTTCTTCTCTGGCCCTGCGGCCCATTTCCGCACTCAAGGACTCATCTTTCAGGAGTTTTTTAATTTTTTCAGCTGCAGAACCCGGAGATGACGGCATAGAAAGAAATCCGGTTTTACCTTCATCAATGAATTCGTCAAGACACCCCACGCTGCTTGCAACCACCGGCCTTCCCAGCGCAAACCACTCAAGGGTTACCCTGCTTACCGCCTCGGATCCCAGTGACGAAATCAATCCGACACTGGCCTCCTTCATAGCAGAAGGCATTTTTTCATAAGGCAAATGCCCTTTAAAGCTTACCCTTTCCAGGATTCCTTTTTTGCGGGCGTACCCTTTTAATTCGCTGTATTTTATCTGGTTCTCTCTTCCTATAATTATCATCCTGACTTCCGGAATATCCCGGGCTAAAACTGCCAGTGTATCCAGCGAACTAAACAACCCCTTAACCCGCGCCAATCTGCCAACCACGCCTATAGTCGCCCGGTCGGGTATCGGACTTGAAGAGAAAAAAGACGTATCTACCATTGGGTAAAGAAGAGCCGCTTTTTCATGCGGTATCCCAAACTCAATAAAATCATTTCTGATTTTCCGGGTTGCCGCTATACAAAGCTCTACATGGCGGTGTATAAACCTATTGAAAACATTCCTTTTTATGGGATACCTTTCCGCCCTTACACGAAATATCCGGCCGGCCCTGCCTGCTTTTTTCAGCGCAAACCCTATTGAAAGAGAACTTCCGCTGTGAACGAAAACCGCATCATACCTCTTTCCGGCCTTCATAACCCTTCTAAAACCGGCAATTGTTCCGGTAAAACTTCTTCCGCATAGCCGGATGGTTTTGAATTCACAGGAGAACTTTCTGTAACAGGCGGAGTTTTCTACGGCAGCCGCCTCCGTGTCAAAGCCCATCCTGCGCATACACACTGCCATATCAAACGCATACTTTGCCACGCCGGAAAACCAGGGAATGTTTACAATGTGAAGAACCTTCATTTTATTTCCTGTCTACCTGTTTTTATACTCCGCATAGCTCTTTCCTGTCATTGCAGCTATAATTCCAAAGCCTTTGGCTAAATTAAATAAACCCTTATAGTATTGCCCGCTTCCCAGCGGAAAAAGAATGAAAAACCTTATTAAACCGGAAAATATTTTTTCTAAAGACTTAACCAGAAGCGCATTTATCTTCTCCGACCGGCCGTAAAGCTCCATATTTACATTAAATGAGGTTATTCCGTCCCTGTAATTTCTTTTAACCGCCCAAATAAGTGAAGCTCTTTCCCTGGAATAATGTTCATATGAAACCGCCCTGTCATTCCAGCCCAGCACACCATTGTTTTTCACAATTTTTTTAAAAAACACATAGTCGCTTCCTCCTATATTTTTCATATTTTCATTGAAAAAGAAACCGTGTTTTTCCCAGTGCTTTTTTAAGTTTATAAGACAGTTGCCGGTTCTTCCTTCATTTATCCTCCGGTTATGCATAAAGCGTTTTCTATTATAAACGCGGGTTTCCTTTAACCTGTCGGAAATTTCTGACTCAAATACCGGAAGAACCGGAGCAAAAACAGCGTCGTAATCCCAGTTTAATGATTCCTTATAATTCTCAAACCATCCTTTCTCCACTGTCTGATCATCATCGAGAAAAGAAAGGTGAGAATACCCATGTTTCCTGCAATACTTCAAGATTTTATTGCGGGCAAAAGGGATTCCCTTTTTCTCTTCCCTGAGATAAACAATATCAAAAGCCGCGGTTTCCCTGATTTCTTCAATTAAATTCTTTGCCGAAGAGCATTCAGAATTATCGCATACAACCACCCATACGCTGCATTTTTTACTTCCACTATCCAGACAGCTTTCATAAGAATATTCTATGCTTTTTAAGAGCCTTTTTAACCCTGAGTTTCTTTCTTTCGTTATAATTCCTACCGCAACCTTATTCCGGCTCATAATTCAAACGCCTGTAGGCCTCATAAAACCAGATTGACAGCAGAAAAAAAGAAAAGATTTCAAAAGAAAATATTTCTATTAAACCATGAACCATAATAACAGCTACGGCTGCGCAAAGAAATGACAGACCGTACATTGACACCTTTTCTTTATAAATCTGCCTCAGTGATTCCTTTAAATAAAAAAACCAAAGGCAAAGAAATATAATAAACCCGATTATTCCCCCTTCAAAAACAACCTGAAGAAAAAAATTATGGGAATGCCCCGTATAAAAACTTATTGTCCGGTACACCCCGGTAAACCCGTACCCGGTTAGCGGCCGTTCCTTTATAACCCCCAGAATTTCAGGCCATATCTTATCTGCTCTGCCGCTTATACTCTGCCAGTCCGCTTCAGAAAAACGCCGGGCAAACCTCCCCCAGAAGATTAAAATTGCGCCTGAAAAAGCAACGGCGCCTGCAGCGATATACCTCCTGGCAGATTTCCATAAATCAGGTTTATTGAACATAAAGCCGGCCATAATTAAAATTAACAACAGCGCAAATGAAATAATGCCCCCTCTTGAGAGTGTAAGAGGTATTCCGATTAAGGACAGAAAAATAAAGAAAAGAAGTATGTATTTTATTTTTTTGTTATTTATCAGAAAAAGACTTGTAAAAGAAACCGGAAAAACAAGATTCCAATGACGCGCGGTTTGGTTATGCCAGGCGCCAAAGGCGCTTACCCCGGGAAAGCCATAATCAATACCCATGCACAAAGGTATAAACACCCCTATTGCCACATACATAAGGAAAAAGGGATAAACGCTGAGAGCGAAAATATTATCATTTTTATTTTTGCTCTTACAAAGCATCTGAAGAGAGAAAAAAAGAAGAAAACCCCATGCGGGGCTTCCGAATATAATATCATCGTACGCCTGAGATAACCCCACATAGAAAACAGTGGATATTGAAACAAAAACAAAATAAACAATAAAAAGCAAAGATAACTTATTAAGAAACACTTCTTTTATATCTGATTTTCTGGTGAATAAAATCAAAATAAATGCAACCCATATACTTATATCTCTGGCATCGGAGCCCAAAAAAGGCGGGGGAAAAAACATTGAAATATGCATCAGCACCCCGGCATAAATCAATGCGTCAATTATTTTCTTTTTCGTAATATTCAAAGCCTTTTCATCCTTTAGCCTGGAGAACATCCATAAATATATTAAAATATTCCCCGGTCATTTTTTCCCAGCTGAAGCTGCCCGCAAGAGCGCGGCGCTTCTCTACGGCAGAGGGTGAATGGAGAATCCCGTAGTCAGGAAGAGGTGTATTCCCGGGAAAACTTTCATAAGAAAATTTCATCCCCACCTCGTCATCCTTTATAATTTCCGATGCCCCGGCATTCTCTGAGACCATTACATAGCGGCCCCGCCAAAGAGCTTCAGTAACGACAATCCCAAATCCGTCTGATATTGAAGGAAGAATCAAAACATCGCAGGCGTCATAAAAAGGATCTATATTCTTTACTTCACCAGCCCATTTAACCCGACGGTCAGCAGCGCCGGCCAGGCTGCGCTTGCGGCCCCGACCCGCAATAAGCAGCTTAATTTCGGGGTGAAGCCTTACAAATTTCATAAGCCTGTCCATTCCCTTGCGCTTAAAGCTGTGGCCCGCAAAAAGATAAACCGTATCATCTTTTTCTAAATTGAACCGCTTTCTGATTTCAAAGCGGTTAAGGGATGCTTTTTCAGGGCTGTATGGGCTGCGGTTAAAACCATTATATACAGTTTTTATTTTCTCTTCTTCAACATCTTTATAAATCCTGCTTATCTGTTTTTTAACATAATCGGAACAGGTTATCACCCTTTTAAGAGAAGGATTTGATAAACTTTTTTTTTCAAGTCTGTTTGAAACACAATCTGAAAGATTTATTTTCTTTTTTATACTGTATATAGCCTTTTTAAACGGAGATGTTATGGCATTGGAGGTGTTTTTCAAATGAGCTTTTCGGGGAAGCCCGCCAATACGGACGATATCTCCAAAACCGGCTTTTCCGTTTGTGTAAACCAGGTCGGCATTCAGGGTTTTCACCTTCCGGAGGGCATTTTTGGCAAAAGTCCATAGATTTATACCCAGAGCCTTTCCCGTCATCTTCACTTTATGGAAATTTATATTAGGGTGGTTAACCGGTTTGTATTTTGCGCACACAATATCCAGATGCACCCCTTTTTTCAAAAGCCCGTTTGCCAGATTCCAGGTAACAATCTCTTTGCCTCCCGTAAAATCATCAAAGGTATGTATAACTAATGCTATCTTCATTTTTTCTCTTTCTCTTTATCATTAATCCAGCCTGAAACAGAAGCGGAAATGTTAATTTCCCAGTAAGTATATCAGATTAACTATGTCTCTTCAACTCAATCTTTTGAAGCCTTTTCATCACCGGGGCCGCCACCTCAGAAACTGGAATATCAAGCATGCACCTGAAGTGTCCGCGGGGACACTTTTTTCCTCCGTGAAGACCGCACGGGCGGCAATCCAGGCTTTTTTCAATGACGGTATGCCCCTCTCCGTAAGGAGCAAAGCCCATTCCTTTTACGGTTGGCCCGAAAACAGCCACAACCGGAACCCCCATAGCAGCTGCTATATGAATAAGCCCTGTGTCATTTGAAAGAAGAATATCCAGCCTGTTTATAATTGCAAAAAGCTCAGTTAGAGATGTCCGGGCGGTTAAATTAATGATACTGTCAGATTCTGTCTCCTGGGGCTTTTTTCCCAGCAACACGGCTTTTGTATCTCCGGGAAGAAGGGATGCCACCTCCATAAATCTCCCGAAAGGCCAGCATTTTGTTTTCCACTGGCTTTGAGCGCACATTCCCACTAATTTCTTTCCGTCGGGAAGTTTTTCCCTGATGTATTTTTTCTCTTTCTCCGGCGGTTGAAGCTTAAAACTTCTATCCATTTTGCCGCATCCTGCGGCCGAAGCAAGGTCAAGCTGCCTTTCCACGTCATGCCTGCTCCAGTCAAAATCAACCTTAGTATTGCAGAACATTTTTGCGCCGCCTCTTTTATAGCCAATCCTCTCGGGGATTCCGGCCATGTAAGAAATCAGGCCGCTTCTGAAGGACCTCTGGGGAAGAAAAACCCTGTCATAACCGGATTTTTTAAGCCTTCCGGCCAGTCTCAGCACTGATGTAAACCCCTTTTCGCTGCCATCCTTGTCGTATTTAATCACCTCATCCACGCCGCTTGAACATTCAAAGACAGCGGCATTGCCGGGGCGTGAAAGAACGCTTATGCTGCAGGAGAAGTTTTTCTTTAAGGTATTTACCAGGGGCAAACTTAAAACGCAATCCCCCAAAAAAGCAGTCTGGATTATAAGTATTTTCACAGAAAACTTTTTATCTCTTTCATCACATCCCCCACTTCTATTCTCTTCATGCATGCCCTGTCTTTATGCCTGCAGCTGCTGGATCCATGAAGGCTGCAGGGCCGGCACTGAAGCTCTTTTTCAATTATCCTAACCTTATCCGAAACAGGCTGAAAACCGAACTCCTTCACCGTAGGCCCGAACATGGCGACCACAGGCGTTGAAACTGCCCATCCTATATGCATGGCCGCTGTATCAGGTGAAACCAGAAGAGATGAATTCTTGATTACCGCGCAAAGCTGCCTTACATCCGTCTGCCCCGCAAGATTTACAACATGTTTTTTTAAAAGACCGGTTCCCTGCCTTATTTTCTCTATACTCTCTCTGTTCTTTTTCATCCCCAGAAGAACAACATCTTTTTTCAGCTGCTTTATTATCTGCACTAAAAGCCCTGTGTATTTTTCCGGCAGCCACTGCTTTGTTTTCCATTTGGCGCAGGGGGAGATCGCCAGGTAGTCTTTAACTTTTACAAGTTCACCGGCTTCTTTCAATTCTTCTTTTTTAAGGTATATCCCGGGAGGAGAAAACGCAGCATCGGGCAGAATTTTTTTTACCGGGGACAGGTACCTGTCTATTACATGCTCATTCAAGCGGGAGTCTCTTTTTCCCGTAAACAGAAAAACCCTCCTGGAGAAAGAAAGCTTATTGTATTTGAGCCGCTTTGAAGCGGGTATACAGTACTTCACCAGGGTGGACCTCAAGCTGTTGTGGATATCAATAAGGTAGTCATACCTTTTTTTTCTGGAAAATGAAGTAATTACATCTCTTATATCGGGATTATTCCTTAATACCGGGGCATACTCCGGTTTAGTAAGAATATCAATTTCCGCTTCAGGGCTGGCTTTTTTTATACTTGCCGCCGCCGCCGAAACAAGAACAACATCACCGAGAGAAGAAAAGCGTATAAGCAGATAACTCATCAGCTTATATAGCTTTTTAGTTTTGAAAGATTCTCTCTCTGTCCAAGAACAATTATCTCATCACCGGGTTCAAGAACAGTATGTGAAGAAGGATTGTAAATAAACTGATTT
>PWEK01000007.1 GCA_003553445.1 Elusimicrobiota bacterium | reverse complement strand
CCGATCGGGGATAATGAGAGTCGCTTCGTAGGTGTCTTAGACGGAGATGGATATACAATAACCGGTATTCATATAGACCGGCCGGAGGAGGACTACCAGGGTCTATTCGGAGTGATTGGCGCCGGAGGCGAGGTCAGGGATCTGCAGCTTTCGGACATTGAAGTAATCGGCGATGAGTATGTTGGAGGGCTGGCCGGTATCAACTACGGCCTGATCGAGGAAGTTTCCAGTTCCGGGCAGGTTTCGGGTAACGATGAGTGCGTTGGCGGTCTGGTGGGCTACAATTATGGTATTGTCAATAACTGTTCTACCGCGGGAGAAGTGACAGGTTTTAGTGGTTATGTTGGCGGTCTGGTCGGGTACAACAATGGTACCATTGAACTTAGTTCTTCTGCAGCTTATATCTTGAGTGAGGGTTGGTATTCCGGAGGTCTTATCGGAAGAAATGATGAATATGTCAGGCGAAGTTTTGCTACCGGAGATGTTTCAAGTTCAAGCAGTAGGGTTGGCGGTTTGATCGGATCACACGCTAGCTCTGCGGGGGTGTCCGAAAGTTTTGCTACCGGAGATGTTTCAAGTTCAAACAGTATGGTTGGCGGTTTGTCGGGATATAGTGGCGGTTTGATTGAAGACAGTTTTGCTACCGGTAATGTTTCCAGTTCCAGTGGCCTGGTTGGCGGTTTGGTGGGGGAAAATCGGTCGTATGGGATCGTTCGTTGTTACTCAACCGGTTTTGTCTCCGCCGGCAGTAGTAGTGTTGGTGGCTTGGTGGGAGATGTTGGCCATGCTGCCCAGGAAATCGATTCCTTCTGGGACACCGAAACCTCCGGCCAGACTGAATCCGCCGGAGATGGGGTCGGCAAGATCACCTCCGAGATGCAGACCCTGGCTACTTTTACCGACACTGCCACGGACGGCTTGGACGAGCCCTGGGATATGGCGGAAATTGATGTTCATGATGAAGAAATATGGAAAATTCATGACACTAATAATTATCCCCGCCTGGGGTGGATGGAGGATGACGCCCGTCTTTCAAACGCCTTGTGCAGTGATGCGGGCTATTATTCCCTTGAGGCTGAAGTGGATACCAACAGGGATGAAGGCATATTGTACTGGGTGCTAAGCAGCAGCTCCACTTTTCCGTCCGGGGCTCAGATAAAAGAAGGGCAGGATCATGAGGGCAGTGAGGCTGAGGATTGGGGAGAGAAGGAAGTAACTCAAAGCGGAACCCATCAGGTTATGGCCGAGGGGCTTTCCCCTTCGACGGAGTACTATTTTTATTTTGTCCATAGCATAAACGGCCTTGATTCCAATATATTAAGCACCGGGCCCTGCAGTACCGAGAGTCTAAGTGAGCCGGGCGCGCCATCAGGTCTTGAAGCATCTCCGGGAGAGGGAGAGGTATATCTTAGCTGGGAATATCCGGAAGATGACGGGGGCTCGGAGATTACCGACTATGAGGTGGAGTATAAATTAACTGAATCCGCAGAGTGGGAAATTTTTGATACGCAGGTATCGACAGAAACATATGCCACTGTGACTGATTTAATTAACGGCTCTTCGTATTATTTCAGGGTGTCGGCGGAGAATGAAATAGGCCAGGGGAGTCCGGGAGATAAGATAAAGGCTACTCCCCGTACAGTTCCCGGGGCGCCGCAAAACCTGCAGGCTGCCGGGACATCTCCTGAGAACATTCAGCTGGTATGGGATGAACCCTTAGATGACGGGGGTGCTGCAATAGAGGGCTATAGAGTTGAGAGGCGTTCGCCTCCGGGGGAAGGCGAATGGGATACCATAGTTGAGGATACGCAGGATGCCGGGGGCGGCTTTTATGACAGCGCCCTGGAGAGCGACACCGGGTATGAGTATCGCATAGCTGCCATAAACGTTGCCGGATATGGTGATTGGTCGGAGCCTGATGATGCCGTTACGGAAGCCCCTTACGCACCCGGAGAGGTGACAGGGCTGGTTTTGAGTAATGTCAAGGAAGAGCCGGATGTTCATCTTAGCTGGAGCGCTCCCTTGGACGACGGAGGCTCTGAAGTTACCGGATACCGTATCCAGCGCAGGCTGGATGTGGAGGAAGGGCGTCCGTTTATGACGAACATAGATACCGGCAGCATTGAAACCGGGTACATAGATGAGGGTTTGGAAGAATACAGGGCATATAAGTACCGGGTGGCAGCCCGGAATGAGGTGGGGACAGGCGAATTTGGAGAATGGGAAAGCATTTATGTCACCCCGGAGGTATATGAGATAAATATTTCTGTTTCCGGGAAAGGCAGTGTGATAAGGCGCCCTGACAGAGAGGCTTACCAGGGAGAAGAGACAGTGGAGCTGGAAGCGGTTGAGGACCCTGATAGCGAGTTTAATTCCTGGGAAGGAGATGTGGAATATATAAGCGCGGGTGAAGTTTCCGATTCTGTTATTACAGTTACGGTTCCGGATGAAGATATCGGATTAACAGCTAATTTCGATTCACTGATTGAACTTGATATGCCTGAAAATCCGGAGAGTCTTAATGTGGGCATAAGCAGCTTTACTGCTGTATGGGACAGCGTGGAGGAAGCCCAGGGTTATGCTCTTGAGATTTCTACGGATTCTAATTTTGAGCCCGCGGTAGAGTTAAGCACTCCTACGCCTGGGTATTTGTTTGAAGAGCTGGACTCTTATACCACCTACTACTGGAGAGTCAGGGCAGAGGCGGATGTCTTTGTGGATTCGGAGTGGGCCGAAAGCCGGGTTACGACCCTTAAACCTTTGCTGGAGAAACCCGCGGTACTGGAGAGCTACGGAGTGGGAGAGAGCAGCTTTACTGCTGTATGGGATAGCGTTGAGGATGCCCAGTGGTACGATCTTGAGATCTCTACGGATTCTAACTTTGAGCCCGCGGTAGAGTTAAGCACCCCTACGCCGGGGTATCTCTTTGAAGAGCTGGATTATGATACCACCTACTACTGGAGAGTCAGGGCAAAGGCGGAAGGTTTTGTGGATTCAGATTGGGCTGCCTCAAGTGTGAAAACCCTTCTTCCGCGGCTGGATGCTCCCGGAGGATTAAAGGCTGAGGATATAACCTCGGATAGCTTCCGGGCCGGATGGGATGAGGTTGAGGGCGCGCAGGAATATTTTATAGAGCTGGCTTCTGATTCAGGTTTTGAGCAGGTGCTGTTTTCTTTTAGCGCAGCCCAGCTAAATTACAGTTTTTATGACCTGAATTATGATACCATCTACTACTGGAGGGTGAAATCCATGGGAGAAGGCTACAGGGATTCACACTGGAGCGATATGGAAGTTAAAACCCTCAAGAAGAGGCTTAATGAGCCCCCCGGGCTTGTAAATACCGGGGTCTCTGTCAGCAGCTTTACGGCCTGCTGGGATACTGTGGAGAAGGCCGGGGAATATCAGCTGGAGATTTCGGAGGGTCCGGGTTTTGAGGAGGCAGTGGAAGTCAGCACGGATGCTCTCTGTTATACGTTTGAAGATCTGGATGCCGGCTCTGTTTACTACTGGAGGGTGAAAGCGGCCTCGGAAGATTATCTTGACTCCCATTGGGCTGCCTTTGATGTTAAGACGCTTCTTCCCCGCCTGGATAAGCCGGAAGGGTTAATTGTTGAGGATATTACGCCGGAGGGCTTTACCTTCAGCTGGGATGAGGTTTCCGATGCGCAGTATTACAAGGCAGGTCTTTACATTGACTTGGAATATTCACAGCCGGTATATGAGGATATTGAACTTGATGAAGAAAGCTATGTTTTTGAGGGTTTGGAGTCTGATTCGCGTTACTTCTTGAGAGTGAGAGCTTCAGGAGAAGGATACAGGGATTCGCTGTGGTCGGAGTTAAGCGCCCAGACCGAAGAGCCGCAAGAGTATGAGCTTGACAGCCCTGATGAGCTGGTAAGTTATGACATAGATCATGAGAGTTTCCGGACGTCCTGGAGGGATGTATCCGGGGCCGGTGAGTATGATGTTGCGGTAGCCGAAGATGTTGAGTTTAAGCGGATAGTAAGGCTGTCTGTGGAGGATGTTTCTGAGCACAGGTTCATACTCTTAAAGCCCGAGACAACCTACTACTGGAGGGTAAGGGCCCGGTCGGGAGATTCCGGTTATTCCAGGTGGGAGTCTCATTACGTAGAGACAACAAAGCCCAAGCTGGAGAGCCCCGGTGGGCTGAGAAGCGCCGAAATCACATCCGCAAGCTTTATTGCCAAATGGGATGCGGTGGAAGAGGCAGAGGAATATGTGGTGGAAAAATCTCAGGAGCCGGGTTTTGAAGACCCGGTTAAGATATCCGGGGATTCATTATCATTATTATTCGATGAATTATCTCCGGATACGAAATATTACTGGAGAGTAAAAGCCGTCGCAGAGGGTTATAAGGATTCAGACTGGTCCGGTTTCAGCCTGGATACGCTGCAGCCCAAGCTGGATTATCCCGCGGGACTTGAAAACAAAGAGGTTTTCTACAGCAGCTTTACGGCCTGCTGGGGAGAGGTTGAGAATGCGCAGGAGTATTCGCTGGAGCTTTACGGGGATTCCGGTTTTGAGAATGACCCGGTTTTTAAGGATATAAGCGTTTCTACTGATAACTATACATTTGAGGGCCTTGAGGCCGGGATGCGTTATTACTGGAGGGTAAGGGCTTCGGGGGAGGGCTACAGGGATTCAGGCTGGTCGCAGTCAAGCGTCGAAACCGAAGAGCCTGCTGAGTATTTTCTGGCTGACCCGGAGGGGCTTTTGAGTGAGGATATAGAGGATGAGGCATTCCGCTCCGTATGGGATGGGGTTGAAGGTGCCGAGAGGTATGTTATCGCGCTGGCCGTTGATGAAGGTTTTGAAAACATAGTTCAAACTGTATTGACAAGCAGCCGGGAGCATATGTTCTCCGGTTTAAACCCTGATACCACATACTACTGGAGGGTAAGGGCAGAAACGGGAAGCGGTATTGAAACCTCTTATTCCAAGTGGTCCGATGCAAGCGTAAAGACGCTTAAGTCTCCTGTTGATGCTCCCGGGGGATTGAAGAACACTGAGCTGGAGAAAGAATCTTTCCGCGCCGGATGGGATGCGGTTGATAATGCCGCAGGGTATGAAATTGAAGTGGCGCTGGATGAGGATTTCAAGTACCCGCTGGGGAGCGTAAGGGGGCTTTCAAGGACATCGCAGCGTTTCGGCGTATCGCTTAATCCATTAGAGATATACTACTGGAGAGTGAGAGCCCTGGGAGGTGAGTCCTATACCGATTCGCAGTGGTCACAGATAAGGGTGATAAAACTGGAAGAACCCGAGGGGCTTCAAAACGACCTTGTTACCTATCACAGTTTTCATTGCAGCTGGGATAGTGTTGAAGAGGCCGACAGGTATGAAATTGAGCTGCTGGACAGTTTTCTTGATGAGATATATTCAGAAATAACGTTTGAAAGTGAGTATGATTTTGAGGGCCTGGAGGAAGAGACGCAGTATTACTGGAGGGTGAGGGCGCTGGATGAATACGGAAATTACAGCAGATTAAGCCAGGATGTTTCGGTGGAGACAGATGAGAAGCCGTGGTGGGACTCCGGGCCTCTGCCGCCTGCGGGAGTAAGGGTTCTGGAATATTCTAAAGAGCAGATAAGTTTCAGCTGGCAGCCCTCTCAAAAGAGCGTATGCGGCCAGGACGTATCAGAGGAGATAGGATATTATTTTGTGTATGAAAAAGACGGGGATGATTGGGAGGAGGCGGCTGTTATAGAATCCGGCCAGGAGCTGAGATACACCGGAGAAGAGGATTATTACGCAGTAAAGGCTGCTTATAACAGCTACAGCGAGGATGCCCGCTCCGGTATCTCTGCGGTTGTCTCCCTTTCCGAGCCTGATAAACTTTTATTTGCAAATGAGGACTGGAGTTTTATTTCAAAATTCAGCTTGAAGGAGCGGGATTATCTTTATGCCGAAAATAACCCCTATGATAAGGACCTTATACTTAATTTAACCCGTAGTGATGAAGAAGAAGACGAGTATGAGATGTCGGTGGTTTCAGCGGATACGGCCGAAGAGATAGAAGAGGTAAGGTTTGATGAAGGAATGAGGGTGATGATAAGGGACGCCTCCATTGATGGGACGGTTATGTCTTCATCCTCGAGGGCGCTGTTTTGGCATAACGGAATAGAGTGGGTAAGAGCCGGGGGTGAAGAGGAAGGAGATTACATAGCTGCGCGTTTTAACCGCCCGGGAAGATTTAAGATAATGGATGATGACAGTGACGGGGTTATAGCAAAGGCGGTGCCCCGCATATTTTCTCCGGATGAAAGAGACAGCCGTATAAACCGCATGAGAATATATTTAAACAACCCCGAAGGCAAAAAAGTCAAGAGCGCGGTATATGACATAAACGGAAGGCTGATAAGAGACGGCCTGGAAGAGGTATCGAAAGAGGTTCTGAAATGGGACGGTAGAGACGAGAGGGGAAATATAGTCCGAAGCGGGCTCTATATCTACCAGGTAGAAGTCGGGGGAAGTTTAGAGAGCGGCACGGCGGCGGTGGCGAGATGATGAAGATATTCAAGCTGACAATAGCAGTTATAGTTTTTTCTTTTGTATCGGGAGAGGCAGCCTTTGAGAGGGTCGGGATGAACGCCCGTGTGACGGGTATGGGGGGAGCCCTTGCGGCCCGCCCCGGCGGAGCCACTGCGGTCTTTCACAATCCTTCTGCGCTGGCGTTTTATGAGGAATCAAAGATGGACAGCAGCTTTAGCAGGCTTTTGTGGGGAGTGGAAGGAGGCCCGCAGCTGGGCATGCTGAGTTTAAGCTATCCGTTTGATAGTTTCGGGGTCGGTCTGGGCTGGCAGAGCTTGAGAGCCGACGGGATATATTATGAGGATGTGGTTGTTCTGGGAGGGGGAAAAGAGGTAATGGAGGGTTTAAGCGCCGGGGTTTCCTTGAGCTTTTACCGCCTGGGATACGGTGAGGATGAG
Organism: Elusimicrobiota bacterium; assembly: GCA_003553445.1. GTDB lineage: Bacteria > CG03 > SLGR01 > SLGR01 > SLGR01 > PWEK01. The sequence continues at coordinate 6,846 of PWEK01000007.1, read as the reverse complement.
TACACGGCGATAAACCCTGTCTTTGCCGACGGCCGAATAAAGCAGACGGCGGGAGTGGGATTAGGGGCTATGCTGAAGAGGTATCCTTACTCTGCCGGGCTGTGGGTGGATAATATTAACCGCCCCGATATGGGTCTCAGGCACACCGATAGGCATCCTGTGAAGGTCAGGGCCGGAGGGGGCTATGAGAGAAAGAGCATGTATTATGCGGCGGATTTATATGTGGAAGAAAGGGATGTGAAATTCAGCGCCGGCGCCAGCCGGAGCATGGGGGATTTTGTATTGAGAGGGGGAGGCGCAATAGGAACGGGCAGTTTATATGCGTTAAGCATGGGTATGGGTTACAGCGTGGGAATGTTTACTGTGGATTATGGTTTTGAGTATCCTCTAAGCGGCATAGGCGGCATGTATGGAACGCACAGCATAGATGTGAAGGCAAGGCTCGGTTTGTTCGGAGGGGATGAGCCGGAAGTTGTAGAGAAGCCTATGCCGGTGAGCGATAAGGTTAGCGCCGATGACAGGAGAAAATCCCGTATGCTTTATGCAAGGTCAAGGGAGAAGTGGCGAGAGGGATATTATGAAAAGGCGCGGGAGCTGCTGGAAGAGAGCCTGGAGGTGAACCCCGATAACAGTGAGGCGCTGGATGCGGAGAGAAAGATAAGCAGGGTGTCGGATAGAATAAAAGATGCCTCCGGAGATGAGAAGAGGGATGTCATATTGCGGCAGGGGATAGATGCATATATTAGAGGAGAGGGTGAGATGGCTGTGGCAGCTATGATGTATGCCGGAGAGCTGTGGCCGGGGGATGATTCTATTGCCGAAGTTGCCGCAGAAGTGGAGAATGAGTTTCCCGAAGAAAGCAGCCGGGATGTGCCCGAGCTGGGTGTAATAGAGCAGAGGCTGCAGAGGGCTCTTGAGGCCATATACTCCGGCAGCTATATGTCTGCGGTGGAGAACTGCTGGCTGGTTTTGAGGCTCGAGCCCGAGGAGACACTGGCGCTTAAAAGGCTGGGCAGCGCCTACTTTGCCATGGGAAGAAACGAGGATGCCCGTAATATATGGAATATAGCGCTGGAGCTTGAGCCGGGGGATGAGGAACTGGTGGAGTTTCTGGAAATGGAGGAGGAAGAAGATGCGCCGGATGAGCGATGGGAGATAGAGGATGATGATTTCCGGCAGTCTATGAGGTATTACAGAAGGCTGAAAGCTTCGGGCACGGACAGGGATGTGCTTAAGAGAATAATCAGAAGGCTTATAGAAAGGTACGAAGACGCCCTTGATGTAGAGCCGCTTCTATATGAAAAGGAGAGACTGGGGGAATAAAGGAGGAATTTACAATATTCGCCGCCGCAAATTTTCGGGGGAGCCGCCTGTTTAAATTACAGTTTTATTTATAATGCAGCATTTCATATCTTAAAAAATTTCACAGACAATTCACATAATTTTCAGTACAGTTTCATTGTGATTTCATTTATAAGCAGTAAAATACTATAAAGACAAAATAAAAGTTGTTTTTATGAGGAGGTTCTTATGGGGTTAGTAAAAGCTATAAAACTAATTAAAACAGGGGTGATAACAGTTGTTCTTTGTCTGGCTTTAACAGGTCTTTCAAGGGGAAATGAGCGTTATAGATATTCGGGGGATAATAATATAGAGGAGTCCTACAGAGGCTCATTAAGAAGGCCGTCTGTTGAAACCGACACGGAACATATGGCAATAAAAGAAAAGATAGAGTATATAGCCGAACAGATTGGAGAAGGCGAGGTTGATGCTACATTATTGCAGACTGCAATAAATGTTTCTAACGAGTTAATTTCCTACCATGAGGGCAAACCGGAGATGAAAGAATTAGATGAAATGATAATTGAAGAGGCGGAAGAAACTGTAGAGTTGATGCAGGGAGTGATTGAGGGTACCGCTGAAGAAGGTGAGGCTTCGGAATCGGTATGGCGCCTGCATGGTTTAGTGATTTTCTACGATGGTGCTACAGATACTGATGATGTAAGTGAAACTTATGAAGAGGACTCTTCTCAAGTAGAGGATATTTATGGAAATATCGGGGGGGTTCTGGGGAGAATTAGCGAAGCAATAAGGAATTTCTTGCCGTCGGTCATACAGCCTTTGTTTATGAGAACGGGTTTATATCAGCTTTTTCAGGAGTATCCCGATGAAAGTTCAATAAGTTTAACTGATGAGAATAGAGAAGATTATCAGAACACCCTCCGGGACCTGGAAACTCCGGATGAAGTGATAGGTTTTTTTAGAGGCGAATATGATGACGTACCGGAAGTGGAATATAATAACACTCTAACTAATATTGTTTTTGGAGACCCGGCAGGGCTGTTTTTAAACAGGCAAGGGAATTGTCACAGCTTTTCCCGTTTTGCCCAGGAGGCGCTTGAGGATATGCGTGACGGAACGGAACCTTATGAAACAAAGTTGATTCATACTACGTATGATGGATACAGCAACTCACATGTTATGCTGGCTTACAGAGATCCTGAAACAGGCAAATGGGGTTTTATGGATCCTTATAATAACCATTCTCCTGAGATGATTGAAAAGGTGGGAATAAACACTGAAAATCCGGAGGCAATAGTAGAATTTATAGGTTTAATGAATAACTCGGAGGATGCCGATAAGATAAGAGACAGTGAAACATTATCACCCTACTATGGTAGAATCCCCGGGTCTGATATGGGAAATCCGAAAAGGATAACATTTTTGGATAACAGCGATTGGAGAGTTTTTAATGAATCGTATGTAATTGAAGAAGACGGCACTTACGAAAGAGAAAATATTATTCAAAGGGTTTTTGGGTATCTCTTTTCTTGATAAAGTCAACTATGAAAATATTTAAATTCCCCCTTTCAGAACTCAGCAATAGCCTGTTTTTTGCTGGAGAAAAAATTTTAAGTTAAAAAAAATAGTTTCACAGATAGTTCACATAAATTTCAGATTAATTTCATCTATGGGGGGTATAATACCATATAAGGGTAATAAAAGTTATTTTATGATATGTAGTCTTATGAAGAATATAAAAATGATAAAAACAGGGGTAATAACAGTTGTTCTTTGTCTGGCTTTAACAGGCCTTTCAGAGGGCAATAACCGTTATAGATACTCGGGGAATAATAATATAGGCGAAACCTACAGAGGCTCGTTAAGAAGCCCATCCATTAAAACCGATACGGAAAATATGACTATGAGTGAGATGATAGATTATACCGCTGAAAGGGTTGAAGAAGGAGATATTAGCGCTTCAAACTTGCAGGGCGTGATAAATCTTCAGCTTCAGCTTAGCGATTATCATGGCGAAGATCATAAAATATCTCGGCAGGCAGCAGAAGTCAGAGACAAGATACAGGGTCTTATTCTAGGTGATATTGATGAGGAAGAGGCTTTGGATTCTGTGAACAGATTGAGTGATTTGGCAGATAACTACAATAATGATACCGAGCCGGATGCCGAGACTGTGAATCCGGAAGAGGGGATCTCTGAAGAACCTTCTACAGATGTAAGAATTAATATAGGAGTATTGGATGATATAGCTAAGCAGATTAGAGAAAGTAATGTGAACGAAGAAACTCTGCAATATGCAACAGAGTTTGCAGATCAGCTGATTTCTTATCATGAAGGCAAACCGGAAATGAACGAATTGGACGAACGGATAGTTGAACTGGCTGAAGAAACAGTAGAGGCGCTGGAGGGTGTGATTCGTGGCAGCTTCGAAGAAAGTGAGGCTTCGAAAATGGTATGGCGTTTGCGCAACTTTGTGAATTTATACAAGGATTCGATAGATACGGATGATGTAAGCGAAACTCCCGAAGAAGGTTCTTATGAAGTTGTGAATAATTATAGGAATCTAAGTGGTATAATGGGCAGGATCAGTAAAGCAATAAGGAATTTCTTGCCGTCGGTTATACAGCCCTTGTTTATGAGGTCAGGGATATACGAACTTTTTCAAAATTACCCTGAGGGCAGTTCAATAAGTTTAACCGCTGAAGAAAGAGAAGATTATAAGAATACTCTTAACGATCTGGAAAATCCGGAGGATGTTGAAGGTTTTTTTAGAGGCGAGTATGATAATACCTCATATGTCAATTATAATAATACATTAATGAACATGGTTTTCGGAGACCCGGCAGGGCTGTTTTTGAACAGGGAAGGTAACTGTCACAGTTTTGCCCGTTTTGCCCAGGAGGCGCTTGAGAATATGCCCGAAGGGGTGGAACCTTATGAAACCAGGTTGATTCATAATACTTATGATGAACACAGTGATTCACATGTTATGCTGGCTTACAGAGACCCTGAAACAGGAACATGGGGTTTTATGGATCCTTATATTAATTATTCTCCTGAGATGATAGAAGAAGCAGGGATTAATCCCGTAAACCCGGAGGCAATAGTGGAATTTATAGGTATAATGTATGAGCCCGGATCTGATTATTCCGGGATTCCCGGATCCGGAAGCCCGAAAAGAATAACGTTGCTGGATAACAGTGATTCTTATGTTTTCGATAAGGCTTATATAATAAACGGCGACGGAACCTATGAAAGAGAAACCCTGTTTCAAAGGGTTATGTCTTATCTTTTCTCCTGAATAGAGAGTTTCCTGCCATTTCCGTAAAGCTGATTTTCAAGCTTAGGTGGGTTGTAAAAAAAACCCATAATAAAAATTGGAGTAACTAACTACATAAAGTTTTATAAATATCCTCCGGAGCGGAAGTATTCATTATTTTACAGAAAATTATATACGATTGCGCATCGCAGTATGCCATATATCAGTAGTGTTAACGGCATTGTTTATGGTACGCAAACTTGTTATTTCCCGGCAGAGGTGTCGTGATGTTTATTCCAATATTATGGACATATTGTAAATTGTATTGACAATTTGTCCATTTTGTATTATCTTTTCTTAAAATGATAAAAAGACAGCTTACTAAAAAATTAAAAGAAATTGCCGGAAAATTTCCCGCGGTTACGCTTATCGGTCCCAGGCAGTCAGGTAAAACAACGCTGGTAAAAGCGGCCTTTCCCGACAAGCAATACGTATCGCTGGAAGACCCTGATATCAGGGAGTTTGCCCGCACGGATCCCAAGGGTTTTCTTTCCGGATATAAAGGCGGAGCAATCTTTGATGAAATCCAGAGAGTCCCTGATATTCTTTCATATCTACAGTCTATAATTGACGACTCGGATAAATCGGGACAGTTTATATTGACCGGCTCGCAGAATATCCTTGTATCGGAAAAATTTTCTCAGACATTAGCCGGTCGTACGGCAGTACTAAAGTTACTACCTTTCAGTTATAGTGAATTAAAAGCATCATTAAAGGCCGAAAACAAGTATGAAAAGTTTCTGTTTAAAGGATTATATCCCCGTATATATGACAAGAAAGTATCTCCGCAGGACTGGTACCCTAGTTATATCCAGACTTATGTAGAAAGAGATTTGCGGATGATAAAAAACATAACAGATTTGAATAGTTTTCGTTTGTTTTTAAAAATGTGCGCTTCGCGGACAGGCCAGATACTGAATTTAACATCTCTGGCAAATGACTGCGGAATAACGCATAATACGGCCAAATCCTGGATATCGGTTCTGGAAACAAGTTTTATAATATTTCTTCTTAATCCTTATTACAGGAATTATAACAAACGGCTTAAAAAAGCCCCCAAACTCTACTTCTACGATCCGGGAATTGTTTCTTCACTTCTTGGGATTGAAAATGAGAAACAACTTGAAACTTTTCATTTAAAAGGAAACCTTTTTGAAACGTTCATAATATCCGAGATAGTAAAAGAAAGATTTAACGGTGGTCGGGAAACTAACTGCTTTTACTGGCAGGATAAAACCGGGCATGAAATAGACTGCCTGGTGGAAAAGGGCGGGAAACTTATGCCGGTTGAAATTAAATCGGGACGGACTCCCTCCATCGATTATTTCAAATATATAAAATATTTTAACAACCTTTCGGGGGTTTCTTCTTCTGATGCCTATGTTATCTACGGAGGAAATGCTTCACAGAAACGATCACAGGGAAATCTTTTATCATGGAAGGATATGAGTAGTTTCCTTAAAGAAGTTTGAATCTTTTTATTCCAAAACTGTATAAAAAAATACACGTAAAGGGTTTGCAGTTCAAAAGAGTTTCGAAATCCTAAATGAAGAATTTAAGGATGTTATATGGGAATTGATCGTAATATCAAGGACCCCTCATTGTTTAAATGAAATAGGTTTCATTTAACAAAAAAATCAAAAAATCAGTAACATCATACCGCACTATCTACCATCCAGAAGAAATATTATTTTCTTTTTACGGCAGAATATTTTTAATAAGGCCGGAGCAGAATTTTGCCACTTCCGGCAAAATTTTGTTATATAATAACTGTTATATGCATAAAAAAGCTGCCTTACGAGGCATTCGAACATACTGATTATGAAGTATTAAAGGGAATGCTTATAATTAAGGAAGAATATGGGCGCGGCAAAGTAGCAGGGGTTTGGGTCTTTTCTGGAAAAAATATTATCCTGGAGAACATTTGAAAATAGATTGATATAGAGGCGTTTGGGGTAAAGAGCCGTAGTATTTTGAAATTAAAGAGGTTATGGTGAATTATTATGTATAAGAGGTTTAAAGAAAAACCGTATCTGACGGTATCCTGGTTTGTGGTATTTCTGGCAATTCCTGTTATATCTTATTTCGGCCGTTCACTGCAGGGTTTCTTTGAGGAGACGCTGGGCGGGTCTGCAGGGGTCGGATGGATGCTGGGGATTATAACAGGTATTTTGATTGCAACAGCAGGCGTGCTGCTAGTAAAAAAGATGGGGATAAAGGGTTTG
>PWEK01000042.1 GCA_003553445.1 Elusimicrobiota bacterium | reverse complement strand
TTTAAGAGAGCATGAGATACCCTATACTTTGATACTGCCTTCTGTGGAATCGCATACCTCCGAGGTAATAGAGAACTACTACCGGTTTTTGCGGGGAGATAACATGCTCACCTACAGCGAGCTGGTGGATGAGCGCCTGGCGGTAAGCACCATGTTTGCCGAGGACGGCATACTTTTAGAGCAGGTGCCGCCGCGGGTTGTCTTTGAGTTCGCAAGGATACTTGTTGATGAGAAAAGGACAGCAGAGAATTTTGTAGGGGCAATTAACGATTTTAAAGGAGAATGGCTGCGAAAGTATGAGCAAAGTAACTATGAAAAAAATTATGATTTTTACATAGAGCCGCTGTATGACGGAGAAAATATTTATGTAAGGCTAAAGTTAAACGGTAAAGAAGTTACATATGTTTTTAATCCTGAAGAGAGAGAAATGAATAAGGTTGGGTTGGATGATGCGCAGGGCATATTTGATGAAAATACACGCATTAAGAAGGCTGAAAGAATACAAAAGCTGAGAGATGACGGTTCTGTTGAAAAGTTATTTACCAATAAAAATTGGAAAGCGATAGGAGTTATTGCCGGACTGGAGAATGCGGCCAGGGTAAGTATTGAAGATCTGAAAAATATACGAAAAGTTGTTGAAAAAAATAAAGACATAGGAGTATTTGAGTATGAGAGCCGGGATTATGGAATAATATACAGTAAGAAAAGGTTGGATAATCTGCTAACTGATGATGAAAAGGAAAAGGGCGTTGAAAATGTGTTAACTGCCCTGATAGAAAATGAGAACCTTGCCCGTTTGAGAGTGCTTTTCGGATTTCCCTCAGGGATAAAAGTCGTAGTGGGAGAGAATCACAAAGCTTTAATAAGCGATGATGCGCCGGGCAGCATTATGGAAATAACCGGTGAAATTTCAAACGACATACTGGAAAAATATAAAAAAATATCAGGTGAAAGCCAGGAAGCTAAACTTAAAAAAAGAGAGGTGACCTTGAGGGTGCCGGGCCACAGAATTATCTTGCGGATTATTAGAAAAATTGCAGATATGTTTTTAAAAATACACTTTGGAAAGCCCTCTTTGCCGGCAATGGCATCCATAGGAGAAGGTGATTCCGGGATTATAAAAAGAGTTCCGGCCCGTATAAAAGACTCGCTTTCTGCTGATGACGAAACCGGGGCTTCGGTTTTCCCCGTTATGGAATCCTTGAAATCTAAATTCAGCCTTTCCGAAAGTGAAGAAAGTGCGTACACTGAAATCCTTAAAGACCTGACAGCTCTTTTCGGAGAAAGGGGACTTCCTGAGTGTTTTTATAATGATAAAAAGTTGGCCCTGGATCTGTTAAAAAGCCTGAAAGTTTTGGGAACAGAAGAATTGAAAAAAATAAATGACTTAATGGGTACAGGGTGGTTACATTCAGTTTTTAGTGATCCGGAATTAACTCAAGAATGGATAAAGGGTATTTATAGGGTTTTAGACAAAGGGGGGCTTAAATCTTTGAAAAAGGCACTGAAGGTTTACAAAAAGGAAATGGGCGGGGTGTTTGATGACAGGGAGCTTAATAAAAACTTAATCATTGCTGCATGCCATACGGCTTTACCTTCAATAATAAGTGGATCATTAAAGAAAACAATTAAGTATTACAGAGATGCTCTCGGAGATTTAGGAGATGACAGGGAGCTTATAGAACAGTGGCTCAAACATACCTGGAATATTGCACATCAGGGCTCGCATGAATTACTAAAGGAAATTACTTCACGTATTTCATTTGATTTCTCCGGCGCCGAAAGTAAAGCTGAGTATATAAGGCGCTCGTATTCTGCTGTGAATTATGTGGCAAGCAGAAAGAGAAAAACGAATAAAACAAGGTCATCGCCTGTCCTTATTTTTGAGCTTAAAAAAAGGTGGAAAACCTTGCAGCTGCCTTCCCTGGATGATGAAAAATTTGTCACGAAAATTCAGCGTTTGTTTGATAGCAGTGAAGATATGATTGATAAGTTAAAAGAGGAGGCAGCGCGGGGCTGGGAGTATGAGTCAGGCGCTTTAACTAATATTTTCCTCAAATCAAAAGACATAAAATTGAAAACGGGAGCCTTCTGGGCGCTTCTCTATTCATCTGCCAGGGGGTCTGAACCTGCCTCGCAGGGATTGAAAAATATCATGAAAAGTTATCCGGATTCAATTTTTCAAAAAGAAAATCAGGAAGGTTCTTTAACAGACCTGATGTTCAGCGAAGAGGGAGTTGTTTTCATTAAAGAATTCATAGCTTCGGTCGATGATTTCGAAAAAGAAGAAGCCTACAGGGCATTTCCGGATGCTTTTGCGAGGCTTGCCTATGAAGCTTTAAGTGAAGTATCTGTTAAGTTAAAAGAGAAGGCCCCTGATGCAGGCCGTAAAAAAGAGATAGATCATTTCGGAAGCTCTGTATCCGAGGAAGCGCGGGGCCATTTTGAAAATATGATAAATCAGCGCCCGGAAATATCATTTCTAACTTCGGGTGTTTTTCCGGATTTTTTTCTTCCCCTTGCGTTTGCCTGGGTTTTTGGGCATTTCAGTTCAAACTATGTTTTTTACGAGGGTGTTTTGCCCGGGATGTGGTTTTTAAATATTGGAGGAGCGGAAGAAGAACAGGGCGTATCGCGGGAACCCCAGCAACTGGAAGAGATTATAAAAGAAATTGAGGCTTTCGGAGACTGGGAATCATGCAGAGAGTGGATGTTGAAAATTGCTTATAATTCTGATGTCTCATACAGAGAAATATTCAATGTTCTTTTAAAGTTAAAAAAAGCAAAAAAGTCATGGGATTTCAAAGTTACCAGGATGGATTTAGCCAGGAGGCTAAGTGGCTATTTGTCTGAGTATGCCCCTGAAGGAGGCTTCGGCAGCTGGGAAGTCCTGAAAGATTGGCTTGGTCAGGGGCATATGGAGAGATTAGAAGAAGAAAACAATAAAAAGCTTCAAAGAGATACAGAGCATTACAGGGAGCTTTCTTATGTAAATGTTGTTCAAGCTCTCTGGGAATCAGGAATGATCGGTCAGAACTGGTCAAGGCAGGCCGCCGCACTTGACTTTGCTCAAAGGAATCGGAGTTATTTCGAGAGGCATTTTCCAGGGAAGGGTTTCTATAGCTTTGAAAAGTACCGTGATTGGCTGATTAAGCATCGTAGAACATTAAGTGAGTATAACATCAAAAAAGCGGACAAAAGCCTTGAAATCGGGGAAGAGGTTGCTTATGCAACAATTCATCATGCTTTCAAGGAGGCGGGACTGGTTCAAGAATGGAGTCACCACACAAGCGCAATGGATTACGTTCGCAACAACTGGAATGGTTTTTATAAAGAAATGAGTCGCTGCCTGGAGCAGGACCAGAATTTGGAGAATGTAAACGATGCGGATGAACTCTATAAAATTCTCAGAAGAAGGTTCAACAGAGAATTATTTCATGCCGTAAAAAGTAATAAAAATAAAAATGATATCAGGGAACTAAGAGAGGTTTATGAAAATCAGGAGGAAGAGGATTATGATGAAGCCGCCCGCAGCCCGGGGATTGAGAATTCAGAGGCGAGAAAGCTGAAGTCCCATGTTGAAGGAAAAAAAAGGCCTTTGTCTCCGGAAACTTTTGAAAGGTATCTGAGAGAGTTCTGCCGCACCTGGGTTGATATAGTTCACCGCGGTGAAGAAGACCCTGAATTATCCAGGCATCTGCGTTTAAGTATAGGAGTTGATTCTACCGGTAAGCCCATCTGTGAAGAAGAGAGATTGAAGAATCAGATAAATCCCGTGTTGGAATTATTGCGTTCTTATGAAGGCCTCTCAGAAAGTGAAAAGAAAGAACTCTTAGGAGTTATAAAAGAGCTTAGAGTTGTTTTTGGAGAATTGGGGTTGCCTGATGTTTTTTATGAAGCTGACAAGTTCAATATGGAGCTACTTAAGATAATCGAAAAGATGGGTATAAAAGATTTTATGAAGCTGGTTGATATGGCGGGCAGGGAAAGGATTTTTGCAGCAATTGAAGAAGACCCCGCAAGGGTATGCTCTATTTTGGAGTATTTCACAAAAATATCCATGGTTGAATTTAACAGAATTATGAAAGAGTTTGGAATAGATAAATTCGGAGAACAATTTATCCAAAACCCTGAGGACTTACTTAAGATACTGAAAGTTTCGAATCTGGAAATAAATGAGACGGGAAGTGAGCGGGAAAAACTTCTGCAGCTGGAAGAGATCATAAAAGAAATGGACCCTTTTCAAGACTGGATTTGGTGTAAGATCTGGATGAAAGAAGTTGTTCAAAGATTGGATCTATTATTTGAGGATGTATTAACTATGCTTGCAAATTACGGGAAAGCAAAAAAGAAGTGGAATATTCATGTTTGGAATATGGATTTTAATAGGAAAATAATCACTTACTATGATAGGCATGCTCCGGCAGGTGGTTTCGGAAGCTGGCCGGAGCTTTGGGGTTGGCTTGAAGAACACAGGGAAAATATAAAAGCTGAGATGAATAAAGTTCCCGGAATAAAGGAACGTATAAAAGAGGATATTTCTTACAAGGCAATTGTTGACGCCCTATGGAGTGCCGGAAGAATCGAACGGGACTGGCGTTGGAGAGCCAGCGCGCTTGATCGTTTTGAAAGATTAAAACCACTTATTCCGGAGAAAGAATTCTCAAGTTTACAAGAGTTACGCAGGTGGTTGACAGTGAATCGCAGGAGATTAAGCGCCTTTAATATGGCTGTGTCGGGAAGAAAGCCAAGAATTGAAAAACTCTCTTATTCAGCAATTATAGATGCTCTCAGGGAGGCGGAAGCGATAAATAAATGGCAGCGTTATTTGATGGCAATGGATTTCGTGGAAAAAAACTGGGGGCTGTTTTATGAAGAGATGATGCGCTGTATAAAAAAACACGGGAATATAGCGAAGGTAAGTGAAGAGAATGAACTGTATGAAATCCTGATAAAAAAATTCAATCGTGAATTATTTCTTTCGAAAGAAAATCAGCAAAGAAAAAAACAAGGTCTGTCGAGCACACCCGGGCAAGATATGTATAGATTATATTTGAAAGAATTCTGCCGCACCTGGATTGATATAGTTCATAACGGTGAGAAGGATCCGGAATTATCCAGACATCTGCGTTTCAGCATAGGGGTTGATTCTACCGGTAAGCCCATCTCTGAAGATGAGAGGTTAAAGGCGCAGATAAATCCCGTGTTGGAATTATTGAATTCCTACCACAGCCTTTCGGAAATTGAAGAAAGAGAGCTTTATGAGCTGATTAAGGGGCTTATAGGTGTTTTTGGGGATCTGGGTTTGCCGGATGTGTTTTATGAAGTTGAAAAGCTTAACATTAAGCTGCTCGGTATAATCAAAAAGATAGGAATAAGAGATATTAAAGAATTTGTTGATATGGTGGGTAAAGGCAGGTTTTATAGCGCTGTTGAGGAGAACCCTATGGAGGTATGCTCCATTTTGGATGAGATTAAAAATATCTCCATGGTGGAATATGGCAGAATAATGAGAGAGATCGGAATAGATAACTTCAGAGAAAGTTTTATAAAAAACCCCGGTCACTTACATGAGAAGCTTAAGGCTTCGATAGAAAGATTAGGCGAGGAGGATAAAAAGAGGAAGAAACTTCAAATACTGGATAATTTTATAAGGGGTTTCAATCCCTTCAAAGACTGGCCTTCCTGCAAAGCCTGGATGGAAAAAAGTGTTCAGGCATTAGATATCTCTTTTTTGGATATAATAGATGTGCTTATAAGAAGCGGAAAGGTGAAAAAAAAGGAATGGAGAAAATATGCTGCCAGGCTGGATTTTGATTTGGTAATAGGCTCTTACTATGATAGATATGCTACGAAAGGTGGTTTCGGGAGCTGGCGTAAGTTTCGGCATTGGCTTAAAAAAAATAGGAAAATAATAAAAGCTGAAATAGATGAGGTTTCTGAAGAACCGGGATATAAAAAAGAAGATATTTCTTACAGAACAATTTTCGAGTCTATTTTAAATTCCGGGAAACCTGTTAAGGATTGGCAATGGAGTGCTACCGGCCTTGATAGGGCTGAAAGATTAAAACCTTATTTTAAAAGATTCCTTTTGATGGAAGGTCTCTACAGTATGCGGGATTTCCGCCGTTGGGTGATTATAAAACGCACTCTTATAAGCGCCTATAACATGGCTGTAATGAAAACCTCAAAAAAAATTGCTTACTCTACAGTTGGTGAAACACTTAATGAGATGGGGGTGATTAATGAATGGCAGAGTTATTTGATGGCAATGGATTTCGTGGAAAAAAACTGGGGTCTGCTTTATGAAGAGATGATGAGATGTATAGGTGAAAACGAGAAGATAGCGAAGGTGAGTGAGAAGGATAAACTGTTTGAAATTTTGAGAGAAAAGTTTAACAGCGACTTGTTTTTTTACAAAACGGGGCAGGATATTGAAGAAGAAGCATCTGCATCTTATAGATATGAAAAATATCTGAAAGAATTCTGCCGCACCTGGGTTAATATAGTTCACCGCGCTGAAGAAGACCCTGAACTATCCAGACATCTGCGTTTCAGCATCGGGGTTGATTCTACCGGTAAGCCCATCTGTGAAGAGGAGAGATTAAAGGCGCAGATAAATCCTGTGGTAGAATTATTGAATTCCTACCACAGCCTTTCGGAAAGTGAGAAGAAAGAGCTTGTAGAAATCACCGAGGAGCTTAAAGGTATTTTTGGGGAACTGGGATTGCCGGATTTCTTTTATGAATATGAAAAGTTCAATATTGAGCTTCTTAAAGCAGTTAAAAGGCTGGGGATAGGAAAATTTAAAGAATTTGTTGATATTGTGGGCATAGAAAGGGTTTTTATAGCCGTTGAAGAAAACCCAGTAGAGTTATGCCTGATTTTAGAAGAGATTAAAAATATTTCAATGCTGGAATTAAATAAAATCATGCTGTTTGTCGGAATAGATAAATTTAAAGAATATTTTATGAAAAACCCCGGGCATTTCCGTAATATACTAATAACCGGTAGAGAAGAAATTAGTTATAAGGATGATAAGCCGGAGAAATTCCAAAAGTTGAAAGAATTTATAATAAAAATAGAACCATTTAAAGACTGGCCCTCCTGCAAGGATTGGATGAGAAAAATTGCACAAAGATTAGACCTTTCATTTGCGGAAATATTAGATGCTCTTGTTAAATCCGGAAAAGCAGAAAAAAGCTGGAGGAGATATGCCGCAAAACTTGACTTTGATTGGAAGATATGCGCTTATTATGATGAACATCCACTGAAAGACGGTTTCGGCAGCTGGCCGAAATTTCGCGATTGGCTTATAAAACACAGGAAAAAAATAAAAGCTGAAATAAATGAGGTTTCTGAAGAACCGGGATATGAAAAAAAAGATATTTCTTACACTTTAATTGTCAGCATTCTCGTGAAGTCTGAAAGACTCGGCCGTATCTGGCTTTCGAGAGCTTTTTTGCTTGATCTTGCCGATAGATTAAAACCTTATTTTAAAAGATACCTTCCGACGAAAGGCTTCTACAGTATACGGGATTTTCGCCGGTGGATGATTATAAGACGTAATGGTATAAGCGCCTATAACATGGCTGGCTTTGAAAGAAAGAAGGTATTTGAAAAACTTTCTTATTCAGCAATTAACGGAGCCCTCAGAGAGGCGGAGGCGGTAAATAAAGAGAAAGAGAATGCAGAAGCAATAGATTATGTTCAAAATAACTGGGGATTGTTTTATGAAGAGATGATGAGATGTATAGGTGAAAGCGGAAAATTAGCGAAGGTGAGTGAGGAGGATAAACTGTATAAAATTATGAGAGGAAAGTTTAACAGCGAATTATTTTTGTCTAAAATCGGGCAGGGTCTTAAAGGAAAAAAACCTGCATCTTATATATATAAAAAATATCTGAAAGAATTCTGCCGCACCTGGGTTGATATAGTTCATCGAGCTGAAGAAGACCCTGAACTATCCAGACATCTGCGTTTCAGCATCGGGGTTGATTCTACCGGTAAGCCTATCTGTGAAGAAGAGAGGTTAAAGGCGCAGATACATCCTGTGGTGGAATTATTGAATTCCTACCACGGCCTTTCAGAAAGTGAGAAGAAAGCTCTTGTAGAAATCACCGAGGAGCTTAGAGTTATTTTTGGGGAATTGGGGTTGCCGGATTTTTTTTATAAATATGAAAAGTTCAATATTGAGCTGCTTAAAGCAGTTAAAAGGCTGGGGATAGGAAAATTCAAAGAATTTGTTGATACTGTGGGCAAAGAGAGAGTTTTTATAGCCCTTGAAGAAAACCCCATAGAGGTATGCTTTATTTTGGAAGAAATTACATATGTTTCCCCGGATAGATTTAAAGAGATCATGGAATTAGCCCGGTCATATGAATTTAGAGAACAATTCGTTAATAAACCTAAGTCTTCACGTAATATGCTGACAGCATCTGGAGAAAGAGTAAGTGAGCCGGATGATGAACGGGAAAAATTCCAGGAGTTGGAAGAATTAATAAAAGAAATAGAAACATTTAAAGACTGGCCTTCCTGCATGGATTGGATGAGAAAAATCTCACAAAGATTAGACCTTTCATTTACGGAGATATTAAATGCTCTTGTTAAATCCGGAAAAGCAGAAAAAAAATGGAGTAGATATGCTTCCTATATGGATTTTGCAGAGTGGGTAATAGGTCCTTACTATGATAGGAATGCCTTAAGAAGTTCCGAAAACTGGCCGGAACTTAGAGCCTGGCTTAAAAAACACAGGAAATATATTATTGCGGAAAACTATAAAAGAAAATATAAAGGAAAAAGGCATCTTGAAAAGATGTCCTATGATTCAATTGTCGGGGCTCTTTGGATATCCGGAAGGATTAGCCGGGATTGGACCAGTGAGGCAGAGGTTTTTGAATTCTCCGAAACAGTAGCTTCTAACTTTGCAAAAAGCTTCCCGGAAGGAGGCTTTTCCAATCATGAAGAGTTGCGGCGGTACTTGATAATGGAATTTATGACGTTAAGCGATATCTTTTCGGAAATAAAACAAAAAGAAAGGGAAAAATGTTCTTATTTAATGATTTATGCAGCTTTAAGGGAGTTTGAGATTTTCAATAAATGGGAGAGTGAAATAACCGCAATGGATTACGTGCAAAACAACTGGGGCGTTTTTTATGATGAAATGAGCCGCTGTATTGAAGAGGATAATAATTTGGCAGATGTGAATAACTTAGATGAGTTATATGAGAGCCTGCGAGAAAGATTCAACAGAGAATTGTTTTATTGTGCTAAAGACGTTAAAGAAAAAGTATCGTTAGAGGAAGAAACATTTTTAATATATCTGAAAGAATTCTGCCGAACCTGGATTGACATAGTACATCGGGAAGAAGAAGACCCTGAACTATCCAGAAAGCTGCGTTTTAATATAGGGGTTGATTCTGAGGGAAGACCTCTTTTAGCTGATGAGCTGGAAAAGCTGCAAAAAAACCCTGCATTAGAGATATCGAGATATTACATGGATCTTTCCGAAAGCGAAGAAAAAGCTTTCACTGAAATTATTAGGGAACTCGGGACTTTCTTTGCTGAGTTGGAATTGCCTGATGTTTTTCATAAAGGCAGGGTAGTTTCAGCATTGAAAAGAAGTAAGTTTTCTCTCCCTGGAGGTGCAGGTTTTTACCGCATTTACAAAGAACTAAAAGAAAAAGAGTTTTCTACGTATTCTTTGAATGACTTGTTAAAGGCTTATGCGGACAATTTTATGAGCCTTTTAAGCTTGCGCGGACTTGATTTAAGGTTACTCAGGCTTGGGCTCAAGGGCGCCGTATTACTAGGGTACTTATATGGTAAGGGAAGAAATATCGTACACAGCGATTCGGAAATTCAAAGTCTTATCAGTAATTTTGTCAATGATTTTATCCAAAAGAATAAAAAGGTTCAAGTCCGTCCGGATAATATGGAAGATGTTATAAAGGAAGCGGAAGAAGAAATGGATAGCATGATAGACAGTCCCTGGCGGGCAAATATAGTTGTTTCGCGGGACGCTCGCCTTATAGACAGAGAAGGAAAACCGGAAACTCAAATTGAAGTGGATGCGGATAATAAATCGGTGAAGTTTTATCTTCCAGCTGAGTTTATGGAGGGGATAAAAAACAAGTCCCCCTCGAATGGTAAAGAGACGCTCAAAGGGCTGCTCATATACGGGCTCTATGAATATGTCGCAATTGACCCTGATGCGCAGCTCATTAGTAGCGAAACTGCGGGATGGAGAGATGGTTATAATGAATATTTGAAAGAGACCGGTGATTTAAGAAACGCAGATTCTTTTCGTTCTTTTCTTTACTATGAAAACCCGGCATTAGTAAATAAGGTTGATGCGATCAGGCGGGAGCATGTTGAAAAATTACACTTAAGGGAAGTAATAGAAAGAATAAAAGTTATTATAGAGAGAAAAGAAGAAAACATTGATAAAATAAAAGGGTTGCTTGAAAGCATCAAAAGAGGCGGAGAGAAGCTTTTTAACGACGCCCAGATAAATATTATCCTGGAGAGATTGTATCCTCATACATTTTCTGAAAGACTGGAAATACTTTATGAGCTTTTTGATTTAAAGCTTTATAAGGGAGAGGTATTTGATTATAAATTCAGTTCCGCTGATATGGCCCAAATTATCAGAAGCAAACGTTCAAGGAGGGAGGTGGTAGATTTAATAAATTACCTATCGGAAAAAGGGATTAACAGAGGAAAGGATGTAAAATTTTTTGTTCACTCCGGAAGGAACAAAAATGAAATAATTGAACATATAGACTATTTGAAGAATGAGGAGGAGATAACCGAGCCTTCTGATATAGCAACAATTATGAGAAGCAAAAAAACGGTGCAGGAGCTAAGGGAAAGCGGTTTAATAGGATATCTCAGAAAAAAGGGTATAAGCAATAGACATATAAGTAATATTATACAAACTGGAAGAAAGCCGGATGAATTAATAAAGCTAATTCAGGTGCTTCAGAAGAAGGGAATTGAAGAAGGAAAGCATATATATCTCGTATCTCAAAGCGCCAGAGAATTATCGGAAATTATAGATATAATAAATTTATTACGATCTGAAGAAATAAAAAATAACAGCAGTATTGTTGGTATAGTAACAATAAACCACAGAATAAAGCCGGAAACAATAAAGGAATATATTGATTTTCTTAGAAATCAAAAGGGGATAAGTGGCCCAAAAAACATAGCAAGAATTATAAAGCATCGACTAAGAACCGGAAGCTCAAAAGAGAAGGAAGAAATATCCAGAACCATAGATTATCTTAGAGAGAAGGGGATAAGAGACGAATATCATATAAACGAGATAATGAAATTATCAAGGTTTGAGGAAATAAAAAAGCGAGTGGAATATATTGAGGGAATAGAAGAGTTTCAGCGATTTGTTAAACGCTGGGGGGACAGTGTAAGGGGGGCTTGTATAAAAAATATTATTACTAGCGGGAAATCTTTGGATGAGTTAAAAAAGATTGTAGAATATTATCTTGGAGAAGGAGTTCAAAATTTCCAGCACATATGTTACATGGTCGCCCTACCTGTGCCTTTTAATGATATTAAAGTACTGAGAAACATACAGATTCTTGAGGGCGGAAGTATAAAAGCTGGCGGGGTGGAGTTTTCGAGAGTAGAAGCTGAAAAAACTGAGGGTTTTGACAATGTAATAAAAACATTGAGGGGTAAAGGGATTATCGCAAGTTCAACCCGTTATAGACGCCATTTGCTTACATCTGTAAAAAGCTATGTGCGGGAAAATATGATATGGTATTATAACTCATATGATCTTATCCTTCCACCGAAGATAATTGAAATAGTAGGCCCGGATCGGGCTCACCCCGGCGACGCGATTATGAGAAGAGAAAAGTTAAATGAAATCCGGGAAAGATTAAAGCCGGAACTGGAAGAAATTGCCGGCAACCCGGAAATGCCTCCTGAAATCATAAGGGATGCCGGGAGGTTGCTTGCCTTTTTAGAGACCGGAGAGGGGATGACAGTGGAAGAGTATGAAGAAGTGTTAGATGATTTATTAAAAAAAATAATAGCTTCTGGATTATACGGTACAGGTAAAAAAAGGGATTCTCCGATGTCCGGAAGTTATCTTCTGGATTATACAGGTATAATGCTTTCGCTTATTGAAAAGGGTATTGATTTTTTACGCAGACACCTGACCGGGCATGGCATATATTTAATTTTTCCGGCTTTATTTGCGGGGCTTGGATTTTCTTTTTCCGCTTATGCCGCGCCGGATGAAACAGTCGGGAAGTTTGCGGAGATAGTAAATCTTATGCAGAATAATATATGGTTTGGACCGGGCACTGCCGCCATGATTTGTTTTCCGGCAGTTATGTCCATCATAAGCAAATATTCAGATATAATAATGCCTTCGGAGAAAAATAAAAAAGATGCACCTGAGGCTTCAAAACCGGAAGGTTTAAGAAGCAAGGTTGGCAGAGAGCTTGAAATTGCGTCATTTTCAAAAAAGCAAAAAGGCAGGCTGGCAGGGTATTACAACGCCCTGATAAGAGTCGCTCCTGAAGAAGAAAAGCATAATATAATATCACATATGGATAGGCTTCGCATCGCCTACGGGGAAGGAAGCCCCTGTGTTTTTGGTAAAAAAGAGGTTTATCCCGCGGACAGTTTTGATATTGCCGGTTCAAATATCAAGATTCCTTTAAAGACAGCCCGCGGACTTCTCCTTTTTTCTTTGTCATCCGAAGGGCATAATTCAAAAAGATTTTTAAAGGACACTATAGAGCTGCTTGGGGTATTTGCCCGCTACAGCTCAGAGTTATCGGACATAAGCGATTTTACATATGATGATTATATGGAAAGAATTCGGGCAAAGGGTATGGATATAGATTATGCCCTGGCTCTGATGGTGTATTTTAACGATATTCTTTTCACTTCCCACATGGTAAAAGACCCGGAAAGTGAAGAGTTTAAATCTTTTGTCAATGACAGGCTACGGATAAGGGGATACGAAAATAAAGAAGGCATCAAAGAACAGGTTAAGAAAATTCAGGAAAGTTTAAATGCAGAAAGAAGAATGATAAAAGCAGTGCTGAGTCCGGGCTATGTATCAGTTGAAGAAGGTGAATATTTTACTGCCTCATCCGGCGCGGCCAGGCTGATACAGGCAATCGAGGCCATTATGAAGCTTACGGTTGGTGTGGCGGCAGCCCCGGCCGCTGCAGGTGATAGCGCACTGGGTATTAAGGTCCATGACCTGGTCGGAGCCGGGATGAAAAACGATCTCCGGCATTTCTTTACAGGTGCGATTACCGAAGATAACGACCTGATTCCGGACCCCCGAAGACTGATTAATATAAAACAAGCGCTGTAAATATAAAATAAGACATTTCCTTTCACATATATTTCACCTTATTTTCACCCTGTTTTCTCATGGTTTTCATAACTTATAAGTAAACTTTTTATTATAATGAGTATTTTTAATACCATATACACAAAAATAATCTGCTGGCTGGTATCCGGGGCGATGTTTTTTACATCGGTAATAGATACCTACGCCCACGCGGCCGAGTTTCTCTCTCCCCCTCCGGTGGAGATAAACGTGCCCGTAAACCTGGGGCAGGTGGTGGAAAGCTACGACCCCCACGGAGAAGGTCCAGGGCTTGTATTGATAAAGGACCTTCACGCAAACCCCGGCGTACAGAGAAACATACAGAACATAATTCAGGATATATCCGCCTCCCATGACGTATCCGGTATAGGCCTTGAGGGAGACCCCGCCGGTGAGATTATAGACACCTCCATAATGTCCTCCATACCCGATGAAGAGATAAAAAAGAATGTGCTTAATTTCTTTATGGATGAGGGCATGGTAAGGGGCCCTGAGGGCTACAGCGTATTAAACGGGCAGGAAGTGCCCCT
>PWEK01000069.1 GCA_003553445.1 Elusimicrobiota bacterium | reverse complement strand
CTGGGCAGCGGAGCAACCATCAACTTAAAAGGAGCTATTGATAATCAGGGAGTAATCGATATCCCCGCTGAGGGAGGGATGGCTGCAGTTCTAAACCTGATTACAGATGTTATCCTGGAAGGTGGAGGGACCGTGCATCTGGATGATCAGTTTTTTGCGCGGATAACTGGCGAAGAAGAAATTTTGAAACTAAACATTGCTGATCAGACCATTTCCGGTGAAGGGCGTTTGGGTTTTGGGAAACTTATTATAATTAATGAGGGAGTGATAGAAGCAACCAATGCAGGGAGGATCATGCGGATCACACCTTATCCAGGAGAACCCTTTTTGAACCGGGGTGTGGTTAGGGCCGAAGCAGGAGCCATTGTTTTTGTGGAGGGGGATTTAATCCAGGAGGATGGGTCAGAAATTAAGGTGAAAATAGGGTCGGTAGAGGAAGAATCGGTTCATGGTCAGTTGCAGGTAAGCGGTAGCAGTGAGCTTAACGGTACCCTTTCAATCGAGCTCGTTGGTGGATTCATTCCGGAAATAGGTTCGGAATTTAAAATTCTGGACCTTGATTTTGAGAATATAAAGGATAACTTCAGCGAATTAAATCTACCGGAACTGAGCGAAGGCCAATGGGATCTGACCCAACTTTTAATTGCCGGAATAATAAAGGTGGTAGACTGACAGCGATAGTTGCTTTCCAGTTAATTTAAGCCCCCGCTGTTTCTGGGCAACGGGGGCTAAATAGATTTTGCTATTTTTTTTACTCGCAGCCCAAGCTTCTAAACCAAAGGGTACTCTTTCCGTCTCTGTTTTAAATTTAGAGGACTGGAGCTCGCTGGTGTGTTATGATTTTCTGTTCGCTGGAAACCAAGGAATTGTTTTCTTTATTGCAACTGGGTCCATTGAATAATCGAATATGGGCTAACCGTCCCTATAGCTTTGCGCCCAGAATCAGGATTTAGCCCAAGTGGCTGATTCTGGACCGATCTTTGGACCGAATAATGGCTGTGGATATCCTGGAACTTGCTGCCCTTTGGGGTTAAAATAATTTTCGGACCCTTTTTCGGTTCAGGAAGGGAACTGCCCCTGCTTTTAAAAACCATAATTGAATAATGGGCTTGGAGCTTCTCAAAGTTATCATAACTTTATCGAGTAACCCTCTTTTTAGCAGGGTCATTATAGCCTGCTGAGTTCAAAACAATGCTGGTAAATTCTAAATTGGCGTTTAATATTAGACAATAGGTCCTGGAGGTGACGAATAACGACAGGGCATTAGGAATTCAAGGAAACAGCTTGTTAAGGATCAGGTGGGCAATACCTGGATGGCTCAAACTCCGAACTTCGAGAACCATATTTAGACCTTATATTGGCCACAGGATCCGAGGAGTAAGTTCTATTCCTGTTCAAATAAAATAAGGTCTTTATAATAAATCTTTCCCTGGCCAAATTCAATCTTTTCGCTCTGGGCCAGGTAATCTCCTGGTTCAATCAAATTACTGCCCAGCACATCGATCCAGGCATATATTCTGTATTCCCCGGGGGGGATATCTTCAATTGAGTAATTAGTGGCTCGGAGATCGATTTCTTTTTCTTTAACTGCTTCAATTTCATTACCTATTCTATTGCCCACCAGTATTCTTATGTGTTGAACATCATTAACAGCCCAGTAAGCATTGATAAGGCCATGCCCATAATAATGGTTAAAACCTGTAGATCCCAAATCAATGCTTGTTCTTTGAATAATTTCTCGGACCCTATTAGTCGGGATTCCTTCAGCCAGCATTAAACCAATAACCCCGGCAACATGGGGTGTGGCCATGGAAGTTCCCTGGAAAAAGGAATAATCATAGTCTTTGGGCCCTCCCCGGGGAAACCAGGTGCTCAATACTCCATCGGGATTGCCATCATTATTACTATCAACTTCAGTGTTACCTCCAGGAGCAACTAAATCCAGCTCATCCCCATAGTTAGAGTAAGGGGCTCTCTGGGGAGCATCAGGGTAATTATAATCAACTGCCCCTACAGCAATTACTTCGGGATATAATGCAGGGTATAATATTGAACTATTATTATTGCCACTGGCTCCAACCATTATTACTCCAGCCTCTGCTGCAGCCTTAACAGCCTCCCGCAGGATGCTGCTGTTGTTTGGACCACCTAAGGATAAATTAATAATTTGCACGGGTTCGGGAATGGCAGGATCTTCGGTTAAGCCTGCGGCATATAATATCCCCTGGGCGATGCCCCAGTAACTCCCACTCCCTCCATCTCCTAAAACTTTTACCGGAATGATGGAACAATCCCACATTACGCCTGCTACCCCCTGATTATTATTGGTGTCAGCTCCTATTGTTCCTGCAACATGGCTTCCATGGTTATTCCAATCCATAGTGTCAGTATTATTGTCCACAAAATTATATCCAGAAGCAACATCCACATTATTTCCTAAATCAGGGTGTCCGGTATCAATTCCCGTATCCAAAACAGCAATTCTTACCGAAGAAGAGCCTGTATTTATACTCCAGGCCTGGGGCAGTCGTATCTGGGGGTAATGCCATTGCCAATTATAATAACTATCGTTGGGAATGTTAGTCAAAGTCCGGGCAGTATAATTGGGTTCAGCATAGGCAACAGATGAAAATGATTGGACTGCAGCAATATCATTATGGATATCAGGACTGCTGGTTTTTACTACGTAAGCATTCAGATAGTTAATTCTGTCCAGGATTTCCAGATTCCTGGCCTGGAAAACAGAACTTTTTTCTGTTTGGGTGGTTATCGGGTGAAATTTTACAATCATTTGACCTGGAACATAATCATAGTGATTGAAGCTTTCAAAATTTTGTTTTGTTGGCTGGAGGGTTGTTTTCCCATCCACCACAGCATTTTCAACTGCGGAAAAAGGCCAGTTATGATCTAAAACAATCTCTCCAGTTACACTATTATTATTTGTAAATATTGCCAATACAGTTTTATCCTGCTCCATGACAATGGTAATAATCTCTTCGTCACCAGAAGCATCGCCCTGCCAGTGGCTGAAGAACCAGCCCTGATCTGGCTCGGCCTGTAGTTGGACTTCCTGGCCGAATAAATAACTATCCTGCTGAGGGTCAATGTCAACATTGCCCTGGCCTTCAGTATCCACATTGAGGTAGAATTCTTTTGGCTGGAATACGGCTGTGATGTCTTT
>PWEK01000022.1 GCA_003553445.1 Elusimicrobiota bacterium | reverse complement strand
CCAGCCATTCCGAACATCTTCACATCACGGATGCCTTGGGGCCCTGCCTGGATGCTTTCTTGGATTCGCTCGTTGGCATCAGCCACCCGGCCACCGACTGTGGTTCCCTGTTCGACGACCGTCTGGACGAACACGGTTAGTCCGACGAAAATAATCGCCGCGATCAGGCCGAGTAGCGGCGAGAAATACAGCGCGATCAGGCCAAACATTAGCGCGAGCGTCCCTTTCTCGATGAACTCGATGACCTTCGTGATCACCTCTCCGGCGTAGTTCGTCTGAGTGATGATCGCGTTGATCACCTCGTCGGAGCCCTTCTCGTCGTAGTAGGCAGTCTCAGCCGCGAGTGCATTCTCGAAGCCGCGTTGGCGGAGATCACGGATGTAGGTCGTCCGAAGCACCTCCTTGAACCATTTGAGCAAAAAGAGGGTGCCAAACCGGAGCCCCATGACGAGTGTGACGCCGACGATGACCGTTTCAAGCGTAAACGAGACCCCGAGCAGCTCATACAACGTGATGAACCCAAGCATCAATCCATCGGCTTCTGCGGTTGGGTCGTCAGCTTGGACCAACTCGATTATCGGGAGAATAAACGTGAGTCCGATTCCCTCAAGCGCGGCTGTAATAAAGCCGAGACAGAGCAGCACACCACTGAGCAAAGGGTTGAACTTCGCAACATCGACCAGCCCGCGAAGCACGTCACGTCTCGAAAATTCGTCGAGGCTATCTGTGTCAGTACTCATTTTTGAGACAATATACTGTAATCCATATGACCATTCTACTCTATCGTAGGTAAATATACTGGCCCAAAACCTGTCGACCGGTCACCCAACAGAGGGGTCGAAAGCTCACTCCTCAATCTCGATCACAAGCCGGAGATCACGGTACGGCTCGTCGAGTGTCTCGCCCGGTGGTTCGCGGAATAGCAGTATCTCCAGCCGCTTTTCGCCGGGCTCGTCACCGAAGAAGGTAATCGGCTCCTCAACTGTTTCGCCATCGTCGACAGTGAGAGTTTGCTCGTCCAAGCGCTCGCCATCTGCAGCCATGACAAGGGTGTAGGTCAGCTCTTGGCCTTCGTGGTTCGTGATTCCAACCGTGATTTCGGCCGTCTCACCCACCGAGAGCGTCGACGGATAGGCGGCCGCCTCGCCAGTTTCGCCCACGACATAGAACTCGGTAAACGGCTCCGTGTCGGGACTGGTGGCCAATGCGGCGTAGCCGACACCACCGAGAGTGGCGACCAAAATGAGCACCAAGATTGTTGTGAGCACGTAGCTCGACTCCGGACCGGCTGGCTCACCGTCGGTTGCTGCCGGTGACTCGTCGATCGAAGGCTCCGTCGGCTCCTCTGGTGGTCTCATTGTCGCTCCCCGCGGTATGGTTGGCCAGTAGCTTCAAGCGAGACTACCCGTTCTGTGAGGCTACTTGCTACCATGCGCACAATCTTGTCGCTTGTTCGACATAATATGCTCAAACGATGGACCGACTGGAACCTAAGCGT
The DNA here is from genome assembly GCA_003553445.1 of Elusimicrobiota bacterium. Taxonomy (GTDB): domain Bacteria; phylum CG03; class SLGR01; order SLGR01; family SLGR01; genus PWEK01. The sequence goes on along the minus strand of PWEK01000022.1, from coordinate 1,686 downwards.
TCCGCTGGCTGTCAGTGGCTCCATCGCGGCCGTGGGTGGGACCGAACTCGCGCTGTTTGCCCAGTATCCCACCACTGCGGCGTGGCTCTCGCTGTTGACACTCCTATACTGTCTGGTCGTCCCGCTGTTCGAACCCAAGACGCGACCGGTGTTGCAGGCTGTCGTGTTCCTGCCGTTATTTCGCCTCATCCAGCTGGGATTGCCGGTGACCATCGAGCAGCCACTCGTCGCGCTTGCGGTGCCGTATCTGCTCATTTTGCCTGCCGTCGTGCTCGTAATCCGTACACAGGAGATAGCGGTCGGCGTCAACTTCCGGAGCTTTCTCGTGGGGGTGGCTCCAGCCGCGGCTCTCGCTGTGCCGCTTGCGCTTGGCTGGTTTGCAATCTCACCGACTGAGGCACTGGTCGACCAGTCGAGAGACGGATTGATTGTGGCCGCGATTGTCATGATCGGCGTAGTCGCGCTCGTCGAGGAGTTGGTTTTCCGCGGGCTGCTTCAGGATCGGTTGGTCGACGTACTCGGCTCGTGGGGCGGAATTGTGCTCGCGAGCCTGTTGTTCGGCGCGATGCATGCGACCTACGGCTCCGAGGAGATCGTGATCTACGCCGTGTTCCTCGGGCTCTGTTTTGGAGCTCTTTATCAGTGGACCGACGACATCGGACTCGTCGTCGTCTGTCACGGCACACTGAATCTGCTGTTATTCGCACTCCTGCCGATCTATGCACCGGGAATCGTGTAGGGCAATACGCTGAGTGCCTCGAAAGCGAGCATGGCCACGAAGGCGACCGCCAGCGGCACCACGACCGAGGTGACGAGCGCCCGAAGTTTGCTGAGATCCCGTTCAAACGCATTCAACAGCGAGAGATACGCCAGCAGTGCTGTGAGTGCCAGCGCAATCAACAGTCCGTCGGGAACAGCCAGCGATGCGGCAGCACTCTCGGCTGGATCACCTGTAATCATTAGCTGGTTGTTGTGGTCGGATTGGATTTCACTGTGTATTTATTCATCAGGCGAGACTGGTGTCGGTGCGGTTCGTGAGCAAGCCGAGATAAAAGGCCCCGAAGACGGTCTGGAGGCCGATAACGACTACCGCAAAGGCGACCATACTCGGCGGAATTGCGGGGAGTGCGGTGTAGCCGCTGGCGATCCACTCACCCGTGACCGCGGTCGCATAGCCACCGCCGAGCAGGAACAGACTCACACCGATGAGTAGTCCACGCTCGACGGTGACGGCGGTCTTTATTCTATCAGTGATCGGGTCACCGGGCGGCTGAATCGGTGAAGCGGTGAGTCTACTGAACACGGTGAGACTGCCGATCTGGTAGCCGAGAATCACCAGCAGGCTCCCCGAAATCGCCGTGTAGCTCCCGAAGGAGACACCGCCAAGTGCGACGCCACTCACCGATAAGGCGAGGATGATGGCCCCCAGCCCCATACAGGCGACTGCGGGAGCGGTAAAGATGTAGCCCGGGGCGTTCAACAACATAAACCGGACGTGTCGCCAACCATCCTGAAAACTGTCCAAAGTCGCCTCGCCGACCCGTTCGTGGTAGGTGATCGGCACCTCTTCGATTTCGTAGCCGCGACTGCTGGCGGCCATGATCATCTCGCTGGCGAACTCCATCCCTGTGGTCTGGAGGTCGAGATCCATCAGCACCTCGCGGCGAATGATTCGGAACCCACTAT